>JAYUPN010000264.1:0-26280 GCA_043760065.1 Rubrivivax sp. | reverse complement strand
CCGCCGCCAAACTCCTGCGCCGGGTGGAGTTCCACCACACGCCGAAGCACGCGAGTTGGCTGAACATGGCGGAGATCGAGATCGGCATCCTCAGTCGCCAGTGCCTGGACCGGCGCGTGGCCAGCCAACGGGTACTTCGCTGCGAAGTCGATGCCTGGCAGCAAGCGAGAAACGCCCAGCAGAGAACCATCGAGTGGAAGTTCACTCGGCAAGATGCGGACCAGAAGCTGGCGCGACACTACGTTCCTAAACTTGTGTGTTGACGTACTAGTGGGCGGCTGCGCCGAACAGCGTGTCGACCGGCCCTGTCACCACGCCTGCGACGCCCGGCGCGACAGCTGGGCCGAACTGCCGCTGCTGCCACGCGGCGCCAACCACGTCGGCGTGGCCACGCAGGGCGACCGCGTCCTTGCCTTCGGCGGCTTGATCGAGCAGAACCGCACGCCGCACGACGAAGCCTTTGCTTTCGACGGCACCGCCTGGAAGCCCATCCGCCGCCTGCGCGGAGCCTGCGGTGCGATGGCCTGCAGCGCGCTGGGCGACGGCATCCACATCATCGGCGGCGCCATCGGCTCCGAGCACCGCCGTTCGATCGACTGGCACCTGGTGGACGACGTCAAGGCCGGCCGCGTCGACACGCCGCCGCGCTCAGGTAACGGCTGCGTGTGGTTCCAGGAACGCATCTTCTGCATGGGCGGCGAAGGCACCAAGCGTGTCTTCGGCCAGGTCGAGAGCTGCGACAGCGCCTGCAACCGGTGGGAACAGTACAGCCCCATGCGCACGCCGCGACACGGCATGGGCGCGGGGGGTGCTGGCATGGTCCTCGTAGTTGCGGCCGACGCAGTAGACGCGGCCGACCGGAAAGCGCTCGGCGCGACCCACGATGGGCACGCTGACGGCAGGCGGGGGCGGGAAGAGGTCGCTCAAGTCGGAGGGCCTGTTGGCGGGTGATGGAGCAGTGGTGTGCCGCGCTGCGGCTCAAGTCGTGGCGTCGCCGCCTTCGACGATGACGTTCTCGACGATGCCGCCGCCGGCACGCCTGAACGCCGCGGCCTGCACGTACTCGGGCGACTGGAAGCAGGCGACGCCGGCCTGCAGCGTCGGGAACTCGATGACGACGAAGCGATGGAAGGTCTCGGGGCCTTCCATGATCTGGTACTTGCCGCCGCGCGCCAGCACGCGGCCGCCGTGCGCGGCGATGATCGCCGGCACGAGGTCGGTGTACTTCTTGTACTGCACCGGGTCGTGGATGACGCAGCGCGAAAGCCAGTAAGCAGCCATGGGGTGGGGGTCCTATTTGGGCACGACGGCATCACCCAGGCTGGGCAACCAGGTCGCGAATTGGGGCACGGCGATGATGGCCAGGATGGCGCCGAGCAAGGCCACCCAGTAGGGCACCGAGCCGCGGAAGATCTCGCCGTTCTTGAGCCCGGGTTCGTCGGGCACCGCGGCTTTGACCGTGAAGACGAGGATGCCGAAGGGCGGCGTCAGCAAGCCCGTCTCGATGGCCAGGATGCCGATGATGGCAAAGGCGATCGGGTCGAAGCCCAGCGCCATCGCCACCGGGTGGAACACGGGCACAGTGAGCAGGATGATCGAGATCGAGTCGATCAGCGCGCCGAGCACGAACCAGATCAGGATCATGATCGCCAGCACCGCGTAGGGCGACAGGCCCGACTGCACGAAGAAGTCCTTCGTCATGCCGGTCAGGCCGGTCATCGACAGCACGCGCGAGTACAGCTGCGCCGTCACCAGCAGCAGCAACAGCGGCGCCGAGGTGCGGCCGACCGAGATGATGGCCTGCAGCATCTCGGGCGGCTTCATGCCGCGCGCCATGGCCAGCAGCAACGCCAGCGTGGCGCCGACGCCAGCGCCTTCGGTGGGCGTGAAAAAACCGAACCAGATGCCACCCAGCACGATGAAGACCAGCGCAATGATGCCCAGCGTGCTCCACAGGATCGTGCGCAGGTCGACATCGGGCGCCTCGTCGACGGCGGCGCGCGCCCGCTGTTGCTCCAGCGGCAGGTTGGGCCCTTCGCCGACGCGGTGCGGCTGCGTCTTGGCCACCCACAGGATGTAGCCGATGTACAGCGTCACCACCACCAGACCCGGCAGGATGCCGGCGACGAAGAGCTTGCCGATGGCAATCTCGGTGAGCACGCCCCAGACGATCATCAGCACCGACGGCGGGATCAGCATGCCCAGGCAGGCGCTGCCGGCGATGCAGCCCAGCGCGAACTTTCGTTCGTAGCCGTGGCGGCGCATCTCGGGGTAGGCGATCTTCGAGAACGCTGCTGCGGCCGCAATCGACACCCCGGTGATGAAGGCGAACACCGCATTGGCCAGCACGGTGGCCACGCCCAGGCGGCCCGGGATGCGGCGCGTCGAGCGGTTGACGAGTGCGAAGAGGTCGCTCGCCGCGCCGCACTTGGCCAGGAACTCACCCATCAGCAGGAACAGCGGGATGACCGCGAACACGTAGTCGCGCAGCGCCTCGTAGGCCGTGTTCGAGGCAAAGCTCAACATCGCCTGCGGGTCCTGCGTCAGCAGGTACAGGCCCAGCATGCTGGTCAGTCCCAGCGCCACCGCGATGTGGATGCCGCCAAAGACCAGCGTCAGCAGGACGCTGACCAGGATCAGGATTTCTGTGGTTCCGTACATGGCGTGGCGTCAGCGAACTCAGTGCGAAGCGCCGAACGACGCGGGCATCTGCCCGCGCGCCAGGCTGCCCAGGTGCTGCACCAATTGCAGGGCGTAGCTGAAAGCGGCGAAGAAGGTGCCCATCACGATGACGAAGCGGGCCGGCCACACCGGCACCCGCAGCGCGCCTTCGCCTTCGTACTCGTTGGACGTCCAGGCGTGGGCGGCGCCATCCCAGCTGCCCCAGCAGATCAGGCCGAAGAACAGCAGGCCCGCCAGCGCGGCCAGTGCGGCGAAGGCGCTCTGCGTGCGCGGGCCGCCCTTGCTGACGAACATGTCGACGTGCAGCATGCCGCCGGAGCGGATGGCAAACCCGGCCTGCAGGTAGCAGACGATGACGACCGTCAGCGACACGATCTCGGTCGTGCCCTTGACGGGGCTGTTGAAGACGACGCGTCCCACCACGTCGGCGACGACCAGGAAACACAGCAGGAAGGCCAGCATCGCCGCCAGCACCAGCAGCGCGCGTGTGATGGCGTCGTTCAAACGTCGGAGTGAACCCATGGCTGGTCCCGGTCGGCAGGTGAAAGAGGACGCGCGCGGGGCGCGGCCCGGAGCAGGTCGTGCTGCTTTACTTGATGTCGTAGCGCACCGGCCACTTGTGGCCGAGCTTCTCGGCTTCTTCCAGCGCCGCCTTCAGCACCAGCGAGGCCGGCAGGCCCTGCTTGTCCAGATCGGCTGCCATCGACTGCGGCCAGGCCTTCATCGAGTGGGCCCACTCCAGCCGCACGGCGTCGGGCACGGTCTTGACGGCAACGCCCAGGGTCTTGAGCTGCGCCAGCTGCTTGGGATAGTTCTCTTCGTTGACGCTGCCGGTCTTGGCTTCGAACTCCTTGCCGACCTCGACGAGGATGGCCTGCACGTCCTTGGGCAGGCGGTTGAAGCGGGCCTTGTTGATCGTCAGGCCGTGCCACGAGATCGAGCCGAAGCCGATCTCGGTGTAGTGCTTGGCCACTTCGTTGAGCTTGAAGTTGACCCAGCCCGACGGGAACATGATCCACCCGAAGTAGACGCCGGTCTGCATCGAGGTGTAGGCCTCGGGCAGCGACGACTGCACGGGCACCGCACCGGCGTACTCCAGCCACTTCAGGTTCAGGCCCGCACCGGCGAGCTTCTTGCCCTTGAGTTCGGCCACCGTGTTCCACTCGAAGGTGGTGCCCAGGTTGTAGCCGTTGTCGGCGATCAGCGCCAGCAGCTGCTGGTTGAACTTGTCCTCGAAGACCTTGGACAGGTACGGTGTCTTGTCGTAGACGGCGCGTGCGAGCTTGACGCTCTTCTCCGGGCTCATGGTGCCGAAGGGCAGCATGACCTGGAACGCATGCAGCGGCAGGTTCGACGGCTCGAAGCAGAAGCAGTAGCCGCCGATGTCGACGATGCCCGACTGCACGCCTTCCAGCGTGTCGGCGACCTTGACCATGGCGCCGCCATAGGCCTCGATGAATTCCACCTTGTGCGTGGTGCGCGCGGCCACCCGCTTGGTGACCTCGGGCACGAAGAAGTTCTGCATCAGATTGACGTAGGTGTTGGCTGCCGGGTGGCCCGACGCGATGCGCAGCTTGATGTCTTCGGCTTGTGCCGTGCCGGCCAGTCCGAGCACGCCAACAACAGCGGCGGCGGCCGCGACCAGGGTCTTGATGGGCTTGAGCATGGATGTCTCCTGTGGGTGAGCTTGCGGATGCCGGCCTGTCCCTGCCGGACGCGCTGGGTTGGTGGACTAGGGAACGATGACGCTGGAACCGGTGGTGCGACCGCCCTCGAGGTCGGCGTGGGCGCGGGCGATGTCGGCCAGCGCGTAACGCTGGTTGATGCTGACCTTCAGGGCGCCGGCGCGGAACATCTCGAACACCGCGGCCGACGACATGCGCAGGTCTTCGGTGGATGCGGTGTAGGTCACCAGCGTGGGCCGCGTGAAGTACAGCGAGCCGTTCTTCTGCAGCGCGCTGGCGGCCACCGGCGGCGGTGCACCGGTGGTGGTGCCGAAGGACACAAAGTAACCGCGCGGGGCCAGGCTGGCCAGCGAGGCGTCGAAGGAGTCCTTGCCCACCGAGTCGTAGACCACGGGCACGCCAGCGCCGCCGGTGATCGCCTTGACGCGCGCGACGATGTCTTCGCTGAGCCGGTCGATGCAGAAGGCGTAGCCGTTGGCCAGCGCCTGGCGGCACTTCTCGGGGCCCGACGCGACGCCGATCATCTGCGCACCCAGGTGGCGTCCCCACTGACCCGCCAGCAGGCCCACGCCGCCGGCGGCGGCGTGCATCAGCACAAACTGCCCGGCCTTGACCGGGTAGCAGCGCTGCATCAGGTACTCCACCGTCATGCCCTTGAGCAGCACGGCGGCGATCTGCTCGTCGCTCATGTGCGCCGGCGCGTGCAGCAGCCGTGCGGCGGGGTAGTTGCGATGCGTTGAACAGGCGCCCAGCACCGGCCCGCTGGCGTAGCACACGCGGTCGCCAGGCTTGAAGTCGGCGACGCCGGCGCCCACCGCTTCGACGATGCCCACCGCCTCGGTGCCCAGGCCGCTGGGCAAGGGCGCCGCGTACTGGCCCGAGCGGGTGTAGATGTCCTGGAAGTTCAGGCCAATGGCGGTGTGGCGGATGCGCACCTCGCCGGCAGCGGGGTCGGGCAGGTCGAGCTGTTCGAGCCGGAGGACTTCGGGGCTGCCGGTGGCGTGGATGCGGACTGCGGTGATGTTCATGGGCGCGGGTGTGGACGTAGAGGCGAAGCGACGGCGAAGGAGCGGCCGGCTGTGTGGGGCAAGGGAGCTGTCACGGCGGGGGCTGGGTCAGAACGTCGAGGACTTTGGCGGTGTGCCCGGAGTCATGACTTCGGCGGCGGACTTGTCGTTGGCGCCGCCGTCGGTCCACGCCGGCACGCGGCCGATGCGGGCCGCTTCGTGCCAGGCAAAGTTCAGTTCCACCTTGATGCCGTTGACGGGCTCGCGCATGAACAGCTGGTAGAGGTTCGAGTTGTGCGCCTTGCGCTCGCTGAACTCGACGCCGTTGGCGGTCAGGCGTTCGATGAACTCCTCGATGCCGTCGCAGTTCAGGCACAGGTGGTCGATGCGGCCCGAGCCCAAAGCGCCGGCGGCCGAGAAGTCCTGGTCACCGTCGGTGGGCGTCTTCAGGTAGGTGTCCTGGTGCTGCGAATGGCGCGCCTTGCCGATGTGGATGACATCCTGCTCGCCGATGTAGAGCCAGTACACCGGGAAGCCGAACTCCGGGTGGTAGCCGTTGCGGAAGCCCAGGTTGTCGACGAACCAGTCGCGTGTCGCTTCGGGGTCGTGGGTCAGGATCAGCAGGTGCTCGAGAAAGCGCAGTCCCATGGCGTGTCTCCTGTCGGCGGCGGTGCGGATCAGCGGGCGTGTTCGGCCGCCACGGGCCGCGTCTCGCCGGTTTCGACCAGCGTACGCGTGGCGTTGACCGAGGCGTAGATCCACAGGATCTTCATCGGCTCGGTGTCCGACTTGTTGCGGAAGCGGTGCGGCACGTTGGGCGGGATGAAGGTGGTGTCCAGCGGCTTGAGCTCGTGCACCTCGCCATCGATGTCCATGTAGGCGTGGCCTTCCAGCAGCACTACGCTCTCTTCGCAGTTGTGGCTGTGGAAGGGGATCTTGGTGCCGGCCGCAAATTCGGTGATGCCGTTGATGAAGGTCGTGGCGCCCACGGACGGCAGCACCAGTGGCGTCGTGCGTGCGCCACCGCCGCGGTCGTGGCTCTTGATCTGGTTGGGGCGCAGCACGGCGTGCTTGGCGGCGGTCGGGGTCGTGCTCATGGCAGGGGTCCTCTCAAAAAGAACAAGCGGGTCCGGGCGCGTTGCATCGGACTTCAGGCGCGCGCCGGACCGGTCCATACGGTCTTGATGTTGGTGAATTCGTGCAGGCCCAGGGCACCGAGTTCGCGGCCGTAGCCCGATGCCTTGGTGCCGCCGAACGGCAGGCGTGGGTCCGAGGCCACCATGCCGTTGACGAACACTGCGCCGGCGTCGATCTCGTGCACCAGGCGCGCCGCCAGTTCCATGTCGGCCGTCCACAGCGCGGCGCCCAGGCCGAAGGGCGTGTGATTGGCGATGCGCACGGCCTCGGTGGCAGTGGGTACGCGCAGGATGGCAGCGGCGGGGCCGAAAGTCTCCTGGGTGGCCACCGTCATGCCGGGCAACACGTGGTCGAACACCGTGGGCTCGTAGAACGCCCCGGCGCCGTCCACCGGCTTGCCGCCGAGCAGCAGCCGCGCGCCTTCGTGCAGCGAGGCCTGGACTTGCGCGTGCAGTTCGTCGCGCAGGTTGCGGCGTGCCATCGTGCCCTGCGTGCTGTTGCTGTCCAGCGGGCTGCCGACCACCAGTTGCCGCGTGATGTCGCAGAAGGCCTGCACGAAGCGATCGGCCACCGCGTCTTCGACGATGAAGCGCTTGGCCGCGATGCAGCTCTGGCCGGTGTTCTGGAAGCGCGCCTTCACGGCCACCGTGGCCGCCTGCTGCACGTCGGCATCGGCCAGCACGATGAAGGGGTCGCTGCCGCCCAGCTCGAGCACCTGTTTCTTCAGCGCCTGCCCGGCGCAGGCCGCGATGCTGCGCCCGGCGGGTGTCGAGCCGGTGAAGGTGACGGCGGCGATGCGGCTGTCGTTGATGAGCGCCGGCACCTGGTCCGCGCCGACCAGCAGCGTGCACACCAGGCCCTCGGGCAGCCCGGCCTGCAGGCACAGCGCCTCGATCGCCAGCGCACATTGCGGCACGTTGCTGGCGTGCTTGAGCACGAGCCCGTTGCCGCCGGCCAGCACCGGTGCTGCGGCGCGCATGACCTGCCAGAAGGGGTAGTTCCACGGCATTACCGCCAGCACCAGGCCCAGCGGGTCGTGCACGATGCGGCTGTCGGTGGCGGCGCTGGCGACCACCCGGTCCTGCACGAAGCCGGGTGCGGCGTCGGCGTAGAAGTCGAAGTTCCAGGCGCACTTCTCGACCTCGCCCAGCGCTTCGGCCAGCGGCTTGCCCATCTCCAGCGTGATCAGCCGCGCCAGCCGGGCCTTGTCGTCGCGCAGCACGCGCGCCACCTGGCGCAGCAGCGGCATGCGTTCGGCCAGCGGTTGGCGTGCCCAGGCCTTCTGCGCGCGCGCGGCGCGCGACAGGCGCTGTTCGATGGCGCTGCCGTCGTGGGGTTTGAAGCTGGCCAGCGTCTCGTCGGTGGCGGGGTTGAAGGAGGTGATCATGCGCTTGCACCTTGTGCCAGGGGCGGTATGCCGAGGTCGGCAGCCAGGGTGTCCAGTTCGTCGACGAGTCCGGCGGCCAGCGGGATGCCGCCGGCGGCGAAGCGCGCGCGCTTGCCGAAGCTCTGCTCGCCGGGCAGCCAGATGCGTTCGACGCCCGGCAGCTTTTCGCTGCCGCGGATGTCGCGCACCAGCCGGTCCACGGCGTGCTTGAACGATGCCGGGTCGCCGAAGGCCGCCAGGTCGATGACCAGGATGGCCTGCCCGGTGTTGGTGACGCTGACGTGGTCGGCGTTGAAGTCGATCACGTCGCGCCCCATCGCGGCGCCGCCCAGCGTGCCGGCGAGCAAGCCGACGATGAGCGCCAGGCCGTAGCCCTTGTGTCCCCCGATCGGCAGCAGGAAGCCTTCGGCCGCGCGCTTGGGGTCGAGCAGGGGCTTGCCTTCGCGGTCGATCATCCAGCCCGCCGGCATCTGCTCGCCGCGCTTGGCCTTGGCCTTGACCTTGCCGTAGGCGGCCACCGTGGTCGCCATGTCCAGCACCACCGGCGGTTCGTCGGCGGTGGGTATCGCGGCCGAGATGGGGTTGGTGGACAGCAGCATATCCATGCCGCCCCAGGGCGGCATGTGGTTGGCGTTGCCGACCGCGAAGTACAGGCCGAGCATGTCGTGTTCGAGCGGCTTGCGCGCGTACAGCGACGCCGGGCCGGCGTGGTTGCTGTAGCGCGTGCCGACCCAGGCCACACCCGCCGTGCGCGCCTTGTCGATGGCGATGTCCACCGCGCGCGACACCACGAGGTGGCCCATGCCGTTGTCGCCGTCGACCACTGCCATCGCGGCGCGCTCGTGCACGACGCGGATGTTCGGGTGCTTGTTGATGCCGCCGGCGCGGATGCGCTTGACGTACTGCGGCAGCCGGATCACGCCGTGGCCATCGCTGCCCTGCAGGTCGGCATCGGCCATCAGTCCGGCCACCTGCCGCGCGTCGGCCGCCGGCAGACCCTGGCTCACGAAGGCCGACTCGATGAAACGCTGCAGCGCGTGATGGGTGACGGTGCGGGTGCTCATGGAGGACGTGCTCGGACGGTCTTTGCCGAAGGGGGACGTGGCGGAAGCGGCCGTGTGCGGTCAGTCGGCCTTGATGTTCTGGTCGGTGATGAGCTTGCGGTACAGCTCGTACTGCGCCTTGGTGGCCTGGCCGAAGTCCGCTGCCAGCGTGCCGCGCGGCGTCACGCCCAGCGCCACCAGCCTGTCGCGCGTGGCCGTGTCGGCCAGCGCCTTGGTGATCTCGGCGTTGAGCCGGGCCACGATGTCCTTGGGCGTGCCGGCCGGTGCCACCATGGCGAACCACGAACTGAAGGTGAAGCCGGGCACGCCGGCTTCGGCAAAGGTGGGCACGTGCTGGAACTGCGGCAGTCGCGCCGGCGTGCCCACCGCCAGCAGACGCAGCCGGCCGGCCTGGACGAGCGAGACCACCGTGCCCAGGCCCTGCATGCCCACGTCCACTTCGCCCGCCGCCACGCCCACGGCGGCCGGCGTGGCGCCCTTGTACGGCACGTGCACGACATCCAGGCCGGTGCGGTTGAGCAGCAGCGCCATGCCGATGTGCTGCGGGCTGCCGTTGCCGCCCGAGCCGTAGTTCAACTTGCCCGGCTGGGCCTTGGCCGCGGCCAGGAAGTCGGCCACGGTCTTGTGGGGCGAATCCGCCCTGACGATCAGACCCCACTCGATGGTGCCCACCAGCGACACCGGGTCGAAGTCGGTGAGCGCGTTCCAGGGCATGCGCGGCATCATGTGCGGCACCATGGTCAGGATGCTGTCGTTGTAGCCGCCCAGCGTGTAGCCATCGGGCGCGGCGCGGGCCACCCGCTCGGCGCCGATCAGGCCCGATGAGCCGACCACGTTCTCGACCACGAAGGACTGGCCCATGCTCTCGCCCATCTTCTGCGTCAGCACGCGCGCGGCGTTGTCCACCGCGCTGCCCGGCGCCAGCGGCACGATCAGGCGGATGGGCTTGGTGGGGTAGATGCCCTGGGCTGCGGACGGCAGCACGGATGCCAGCAGGCACAGCACGGCGCAGAGGGGAGGCAGGCGTCGGATCAGTGTCATCGGTGCGCGTCTTCGAAAGAGTGGGGCGATGGCGGCAGCGTGCGCGCCGGGGTGGCCGAAGGCGGTGCGTGCATGAGCCAGGGCCCTGATCCAGGGCATCGAGACTAGTCCGCTCGCGAGCCGCTGTCCAATGCTCGATTTGACCGCTGCCATATCGAGTTGCTATCGTTGCAGGGTTTTCTCTGACAGCCGGAAAACCGAGCTTTGAACCTTCGCACACTGAGTAACTTCATCGCCGTTGCCGATGCCGGCAGCTTGACGGCCGCGGCGGCTGCCATACCCATCGCGCAACCCGCGCTGACACGCCAGGTGCGCGAACTGGAGGCCGAAATGGGCGTGCAGCTGCTGCAGCGCCTGCCTCGGGGCGTGCGCTTGACGCAGGCCGGCGTGACCTTCTACGAATCGGCGCAGCGCATGCTGGCCGAGGCTGCGCAGCTCAAACACAAGCTCGCGCGCAGCCTCGAAACGGCGCAGGCCACCGTGGTGCTGGGCGTGTCGCCGACGCTGGCGCAGCTGCTGCTGCCGGCGCTGTTCGAGACCTGCCTGAACACGCTGCAGGGCGTGGTGCTGCGATCGCGCGAGGCCTTCACGCCGGCGCTGATGGAGTGGCTCGAACGCGGCGTCATCGACATGGCCATCGTCACCAACCCCGGCTCGGGGCGGCCGCTGTCGCTGCAGCCCTTGCTGGCGGAGCCCTTTGCGCTGGTGTCGCACGCCAGCATGCGCATTGCGCCGGTGGTGCCGGCGCAGCAGCTGGCGCGCATCCCGCTCTTGATGACGAGCCTGCACCGCGGCATCGTCGAGCGGCAGTTTGCATTGCTGGGCAAGGAGCTGCAGGTGCAGGCCGAGATCGACTCGGTGGACTCGATCCGCGAGCTGGTGTCGCGCGGGCGCTGGGCCACCATCATGCCGGTGTCGGTGTTCAAGGACAGCCTGGCGCCGATGCAGCTCGTGATGTCGGAGATCTCGGGCGTGCAGCTGCACCGCCAGCTGGTGCTGGCCACCCGGCAGGAGAACCGGCCCAGCGTGGCGCTGTCGCGCGTGCACGAACTGGTCGAGGCGGAGTTCGCGCGCCTGACGCGGCGCGGCGTGTTCAGCTTCGGCGAGGTCTAGCCTCAGGCAGCGTCGGGCGCGCTCAGGAAACCCAGCACCGCGTCGTTGAAGGCCTCGGCCTGCTCGATGTTGGCCAGGTGTGCTGCGCCCGGCAGCACGAGCAGCCGGGCACCGGGCCAGTGCTGAGCCAGCGCTTGCGCGGCGGCGGGCGGTGTGGCCTGGTCCTGTTCGCCGACGATGACCAGCGCCGGCAGGCCCAGCTGCTGCAAGGCCGCCAGCGTGTCGGTGCTGGCGATGGCCGCGCAGCAGCCGGCATAACCTTCCACCGGCGTGCGGCTGATCATGCCGCCGATGCGGGCCATCAGTTCGGGCTGCGCGGCGCGGTACGCGTCGGTGAACCAGCGCGACAGCGTCGGTTGCACGAGCGCCTGCAGGCCCTCGCTGCGCGCGGTGCGCACGCGGTCGGCCCACATCTGCGCGCCGGCCGGCGGCACCTGCCCGGTGGTGTCGGCCAGCACCACGCGGTGCAGCACCTGCGGGTGACGCAGGGCCAGCGTCTGCCCGATCATGCCTCCCATCGACAGGCCGAGCCAGTGCGTGCGCAATACGCCCAGGTGCTGCAGCAGCGCGTGCGCGTCGTCGGCCAGTTGCGCCAGCGTGTAGGGCGCTGTCGGCGCCGAGGTGCCGCCGTGGCCGCGCGTGTCGTAGCGCAGCAGCGTGAAGTGTTCGCCCAGGCGCTGCAACTGCGGCTGCCACATGTCCAGCGTGGTGGCCAGTGAATGCGACAGCGTCAACCACGGGCCCTGGCCCGTGATCTCGTAGTGCACGTCGATGTCGTTGATGCGGGCTTGCATGGGCGGTCCGGTTCAGGCGCTGGCGGCACTGCCGCGGCGGTGCATCAGCGGTTGATGGCCGCGTTCACGCGCGGCATCACCTCGGTGGCAAACAGTTCCATCGAGCGCTGACCCAGCGCCTTGTCCTGCCAGTCGTGGCAGGCATAGACCAGGTTGCCGAAGTCGCCCACGTGGTCGCGGAAGGCCAGGATCTGGTCGACGACCGAGTTCACCGTGCCGGCCAGCACGAGGCGCTGGGTGACGTAGTCGGGCGTGACCTCGCTGTCGGGCATCGCCGGGTCGGTCTTGAAGAGGTTGCTGCGGCCGCCGCCGACCAGCTTGCGCACCAGCTGCTTGAAGTAGAAGTGATAGGGGCCGCCGGCTTGCAGCGCGTAGCGGCGTGCCGTGGCTTCGTCGTCGGCGACGAAGATGCTCTTGGCGACGCGCCACTCCGAGGGCTGTGCCACCGCGCCCACCGCCGCGCGCCCTTCGACGTACTTGGGCCAGTGGCTCTTGACCCACTCGGGCATCAGGAAGTTGGCAGAGATAGGCCCCCAGCCACGCTTGGCCATCTCGGTGACGCCTTGCGAAAACGGCGCCACCGCGGTGCCGACGATGGCGGGGTAGGGCAACTGGTACGGCTTCATGATGAAGCCCTGGCCGATCTCGGGGATCATCGTCTTTTGCACCGAGACGTTCCAGAACTGACCTTCGATGTTGTACGGCGGTTCGGAGTCCCAGATCTTCAGCACGGTGTTGATGCACTCGACGAACATCGCGTTGCGGTCGCGTCCGAAGTTGCCGAAGACCTCGGCGTCGGACATCAGGCCGCCGGGGCTGATGCCCATGATGAAGCGGCCCTTCAGCAGGTGGTCCAGCATCGCCACCTGCGCCGCCACTGCGGCCGGGTGCGTGTTGGGCAGGTTGAGGGTGCCGGTGCCGAGCATGATCTGCCGCGTCTCCGACGCCAGCGTGGCCAGGAAGATCATGCTGGAGGTGACGGTCTCGGCCGCGTCGGTGACGTGTTCGCCGACATAGGCCTCCGAGAAGCCCAGCCGGTCGGCCAGGATCACCGCCTCGCGGTCCTCCTGCAGGGTCTCGCTCACGTTGCGACCCGGCGGGTGCAAGGGCATCATGAAGGTGCTGTATTTCATGTCGGTTCGGGAACGTGGAAGGCGGTGGGTCGTTGGCGTGCGCGGTGCGACCTCAGTCGGCCGATCGCAGTTCGGTGGCGTCGAGGCCCACGCCCTGCGCATAGTGCCCCTGGCAAACCAGCAGGCCGGCGCGCCGGTGGTGCTCGAAGGCCTCGACGCGGCCCAGGTAGAGCACGTGGTCGCCGACGTCCAGCCGCTGCTCGATGCTGCAATCGAAGGTCGCCGCACAGGCGTCCAGCACCGGCAGTCCGTGCGGCGTGCGGCGATAGGCCAGGCCTGCGAACTTGTCGCTTGCCGGGTGCTGCAGCGGGCTGGCAAAGCGGCGCGACAGCGCGGCCTGCTCCAGCGCCAGCACGTTGACCACGAAACGGCCGCTGTGGTCGAAGGCGGACAGGCTGGGCGAGCGGCGGTTCAGGCTCCACAGCACGATCGGCGGGTCGAGCGACACCGAGCTGAAGGAGTTGGCGGTCACGCCCACGAGCCTGCCGCCGGCGCCCAGCGTGCTGATCACGGTGACCCCAGTGCCGAAGCTGCCGAACGCGCGGCGCAACTGCAGCGGGTCGAAGGCCTGCGGGGCCGGGTCCGGCATGGCGGGGGCCGCCTGGCAGGCCGCAGCGGTGTTCATGGCGCCACTCTAAGTTGATCAAACGATAAGCACAATCCGAGGGACTACCCGGAATGACCAACGGAAGGGGCGGCCTGCGCTGCGGACACGGCCACCGGCGCCCGGCGCTGCACCGAATGCATGATCGCCTCGAGCGCCGCGACGTTGGCCAGCATCTCGGGCGCGCTCACCGGGTACGCAGACACGCCGCGCACGGCCTGCGCAAAGGCTTCGAGGTTGTCGCGCACCGACGGCGACGGCGGCGCAAAGCGCTTCTGCGGCGGCTGGCCGCGCAGCACGGTCGTGACGTCCCAGCCGCTGGGGTTTTCCGGGTGCGTGCGGTCGCGGATCTCGACCCAACCGCGGGAACCGTAGACCGCGAAGCGGCCCTCGAAGGGGGTCGCCAGCACGGCGCTGATCATCGCGTTGGCGCCGTTCGGGAAGGCCATCATCAGCGCCAGCGTGTCGCCGTTTTCGAAGTCGGAGCCCAGCGTGGCCAGCCGCGCCCACACGGTCTCGCAGGGGCCGAGCACGGCGATGCTGAGGTCCACCAGATGGATCCCGGTGGCGGTGAGCGGCCCCACTGGCGCGTGCGCGTTGGACAGGCGCCAGTTGTCCTTGGGCAGGGCGAAGAACTTGTCCTGGCTGAAGTTGGCCTCGATCTGCAGCACCGTGCCGAGCGTGCCTTCGGCGATCAGTCGGCGCAGCGCCATCACCTCGGGCTCGAAGCGCCGTTCGTGGCCGATGCCCAGCACCAGGCCGCGGCTCTGACATGCGGCGACTGCACGCTGCGCATCGTCGAGCGTCAGGCACAGCGGCTTCTCGCAGAACACATGCAGGCCACGCTGCGCGGCGGCCACGATCTGTGCTGCGTGCTCGAGGTGCGGCGTGCACAGGATCACCGCTTCCAGGCCGGCATGTGCCAACAACTCGCCGGCGCAAGCGCAGACCGCCACGCCGGCCAGCACCGGGTCGTTGGCCATCGCGGCGCGCACGCCGCCGTCCACCTCGGCCACGGCAGCGAGCTTCAGCCACGGGCTGTCGGCGAGCTGCCGCGCGATGGTCTTGCCCCACCAGCCGTAGCCGACCAGGCCCACGGCCACAGGTGCTTGGACGGGCTTGCGGGTGTCAGGGTTCGTCACGTTGCGCGATCCTTGTTGTTCAACTGATAACCTGCGGACCAGTTTACGTGCGATACCTGGACCGGAGACACCATGGCTACCCGCAATCCCCCTTCGTCGGCGCGCGCCGCTTCCACCCCGCTGCCGCGCGTGGGTGTGCTGGGCCTGGGCATCATGGGCTCGGCGATGGCCGCCAACCTGTTGAAGGCCGGCTTTGCCGTCAGCGGCCACGATCCCAGCGCGCCGGCGCGGCAGCGCCTGCGGGCTGCCGGCGGCCGTGTTTGCGCCGACGCCGCTGCGCTGACCGCCAGCGTGGACGTGATCATCACGTCGCTGCCGAGCGCCGCTGCGCTGCTGCACTGCGCCGAGCGCATCGCCGCCGCGTTGCCGCCGCGCGGCTTGATGGTGGTGGAGACCAGCACGCTGGACATCAGCGACAAGGAAGCCGCGCGCCGCGTGCTGGCTGCGGCCGGCGTGGTGCTGCTGGACTGCCCGTTGTCGGGCACCGGCGCGCAGGCTGCGCGCAAGGACCTCACGGTCTACGCCAGCGGCCCCGCGGCCGCGATCAAGCGGCTGCAGCCGGTGTTCGAGGGCTTCTCGCGGTCGCAGTTCAACCTCGGCACTTTCGGCAATGGCATGCGCATGAAGTTGATGGCCAACCTGCTGGTGGCGATCCACAACGTGGCCACGGCCGAAGCCCTGCTGCTGGGGCAGCGCTGGGGCATCAAGCCCGGCGACGCGGTCAAGGTGCTGGCCGACGGCGCCGGCGGCTCGCGCATGCTGCAGGTGCGCGGCCCGCAGATGGAAGGCCGCGGCTGGGAAGAGGCGACGATGAAGATCGAGGTCTGGCAGAAGGACATGAAGCTGATCGCCGCCGCGCTGCGCGACGCCGGCGTGCCGGCACCGCTGTTCGCGGCCACGGTGCCGATCTACGACGCCGCGATGGGCATGGGACACGCCAAGCACGACACGGCGGCGGTGTTCGACGTGCTGGACCGCATGTCCAGCGCGCCCGGCGCGGTGAAGGCAGCCCCGGTGCGCGCGGCTCGCCAGCCCAGGGCCCGCGGCAACCGGAGTGCCGCATGAACAAGGCCGACCGCCTGCCACCGCTGGACCCCGCCGGCTGGACCGAGGCCCAGCGCCTGTGCGCCGAAGAGATCGTGCAAGGGCCGCGGCGCGCCCTGATCGCGCCCTTCGTGCCGCTGCTGCGCAGCCCCGAGCTGTGCACGCACGCGCAGCGCATGGGCGAGTACTTGCGCTACCGCAGCGCCATCGGCCTGCGGCTGTCGGAGCTGGCGATCCTCGTCAGCGCCCGTTTCTGGGACCAGCAGGTGGAGTGGTCCATCCACGCGCCGATTGCCGAGCGCGAAGGCATCGCGCCCGCAGTGGTGCGGGCCATCGAACAGCAGCAGACACCGGTGTTCGAACGCGCCGACGAGCGGATCGTGTTCGAGGTGTCGCGCCAGTTGCTGCACGACCGGCGCGTCGACGACGCCACCTGGGCGGACGCCGTCGCCCAGCTGGGCGAGCAGGGTGTCGTGGACCTCACCGGCATCGTCGGCTACTACACGATGCTGTCGGTGGTGATGAACGGCGCGCAGACGCCGCCGCCGCCCGGCTGCGAAAGGCGGCTGCCACCGCGCGTCTGAACAAGTGGCCGCGGCGTGGGCGCTGCCGGGCCGCGGCAGGGGGACCTACAGCTTCAGCTTCAGCAAGCGCGCCGCGTTGCCGCCGGCGATCAGCTCACGGTCAGACTTGGGCAGGCGGCTGACCTGCGCCAGCGTGTCCAGCGGATGGTCGTCGGCCATGTCGTAGGGGTAGTCGGTGCCCAGCACCACATGGTCGGCACCGTACTGCTCGACCAGCCGGCCCAGCATCACCGGGTCGTGGGTGATGGTGTCGAAGTAGAACTTCTTCAGGTAGCTGCTGGGCTTGCGCTTGATGACGGTGCGCGTGTCGGCGCGTGCGCGCCAGGCGTGGTCCATGCGTGCCCAGTAGTGCGCGATGAAGCCGCCACCGTGCGCGACCAGCACCTTGAGCTTGGGATGGCGCGCCATGACGCCGTCGAAGATCAGGTGCGACACCGCGACCGTGGACTCCAGCGGGTTGCCGATGACGTTGTTGAAGTTGTGGTTGCTCAGCCGCTCGCCCTGCGTGTAGCCCAAGGGGTGCATGAAGATCAGCACGCCCAGCTCTTCGCAGCGCGCGAAGAACGGGTCCAGCTTCAGGCTCGGGTCGGTGAGGTTCTTGCCGTTGACGTTGGTGCAGATCTCGACGCCGCGCAGGCCCAGGTTCTTTACTGCGTGGTCAAGCTCGCGCACCGCCAGTTCGCCGTTTTGCAGCGGCACCGAACCCAGGCCGACAAAACGGTCGGGCGTGTCGGCCACCAGCTGCGCGATGCCTTCGTTGACTTCACGCGCCAGTTCGGCGCCGTAGCCGGCTTCGGTGAAGTAGAAGAAGTGGTACGGCGCAGGGCACACGGCCTGGATGTCGACGCCCATGCGGTCCATGTCGCGCAGCCGCTCGGTCACGCCGGTGAGCTTGGGCGCGCGCGAGGCCATCTGCTTGACGTTGGTCTGGCGCGTCAGCTCGTTGGCGAAGATCACGGTGGCGTCGTACTGGCCGGCGTTGAGGTGCGCGGTCTTGGCGTTGACGGCGGGGTTGAGGTAGTGGCAGTGCAGGTCGATGACCAAGCTGGCGCCCTTGCGGTTCTTGAGCACGGTTCGCGCAGCCGTGGCCTTGCGGCCGGCCACGGTGGCAGCCAGGGTGCGCGCGCCATGGCGGTGGCTCGCGTCGGCGCAGCCGGCGGTGCAGGTGTAGAGCATGCAGAGATCTCCGGGTCGCAGGGCGGGGTCTTGGAGGAGGGCGGCGGAGGCCGCGCCAACACGCGGCGAGACCCATGCGCCGGCTAATTTATCCTATGATAACCAGCGCTGTCGCGCCCCCGCAGCAACCCCGACAACACCAGGAGACAGGCATGCAGATCGGCTTGGCAGGCACCGGCAAGATGGGCTCGGCGATGGCGCGGCGGCTGCTGGCCAGCGGCCACGACGTGAAGGTCTGGAACCGCAACGCCGCGCGGGCGCAGCCCGTGCTGGACGCCGGCGCCACCTGGGCCGCGAGCCCGCGCGCGCTCGCGCAGGCCTGCGACACCGTGATCACCATGCTCACCGACGAAGCCGCCATCGATGCCGTCTACGGGGGCGCCGAGGGCCTGCTGTCGGCGCCGGTGACGGGCCGCCTGTTCATCGACATGAGCACGGTGCAGCCGGCCAAGCCGCAGGCGCTGGGCGCCCTGGTGGCCGCCGCCGGCGCACGCTTTCTGGAGTGTCCCGTGGGCGGCAGCGTGGGCCCGGCAGCCGAAGGCAAGTTGCTGGGCTTCGTCGGCGGCGACGTCGCCGACCTGGCGCGGGCGCGCGAGCTGCTCGGCGTGCTGTGTCGCCGCGTCGAACACGTGGGCGGCCTGGGCGCCGGCGCGACGATGAAGCTGGCCATCAACCTGCCGCTGATGGTGTACTGGCAGACGCTGTCGGAGGCGCTGTCGCTGCTGCAGCCGCTGGGCCTGGACCCGGCGCGCGTGGTCGACATCCTGGCCGACACCTCGGGTGGCCCCAACATGCTGAAGGCCCGCGGCCCGATGATCGCCAAGGCCCTCGCCGGCACCGCCGACGGCAGTGTCAGCGTCGACCTGGCGACCATGAGCAAGGACCTGCGCGCGATGCTCGCGCAGGCCGCGCGGGGCCAGGTGCAACTGCCGCTGACGGCGCTGACGCTGCAGACATTGGAACGGGCTTCGGCGCAGGGCCTGGCCGGAGCCGACTGCACGCAGTTGCCAGTGTGGTGGCTCAAGGAGGGCGGGAGGGTTTGACGCCGCGAACACAGCCCGGCACGTCGCGGGCGGCGCACGCGGGTTCAACCTGCATTGACGCTGCCGGTACCGCTCACCATCATCACCAGCCCGCCCAACCACCCCGCAGGAGACAAACATGAAGCTGACCACCCTGAAGACCCTCTGCGCTGCCACGGCCCTGTCATGCGTCGCCTTCGCGGCACAAGCACAGGTGCCGCAGTACGGCCCCAACGTCAACCTCGACCAGGCGCGCAAGGCCCTGGCCGCGGCCATCGCCGATGCGCGCAAGCAGAACCTGCCCATGGCGGTTGCGGTGGTCGACACCGCCGGTCAGCTGGTGGCCTTCGAGCGCATGGACAACACCCAGACCGCGAGTGTCGGCGTGGCGCAGGACAAGGCCGTGTCGGCCGCCATGTACCGACGCCCGACGAAGGTTTTCCAGGACGTGCTGGCAGCTGCCGGTCCCGGCCTGCGGGTGCTGACGCTGCGCAATGCCAACGCCGTCGAAGGCGGCGTGCCGCTGGTCGTCGACGGCAAGATCATTGGTGCCAT
Organism: Rubrivivax sp.; assembly: GCA_043760065.1. Taxonomy (GTDB): domain Bacteria; phylum Pseudomonadota; class Gammaproteobacteria; order Burkholderiales; family Burkholderiaceae_C; genus Rubrivivax. The sequence continues at coordinate 7,110 of JAYUPN010000264.1, read as the reverse complement.
CGGCGTGTCGGGTGGATCGTCCGAACAGGACGGCGTGGTCGCCAAGGCGGGTGTCGAGGCACTCGCCAAGTAGGCCGTTCAGGCCCGCGCCGAGTCGAAGCCGTCAGCCGGCTGCCGACGCGGGAGAACCGGCCGGATGGACCCCCAGCGATTGCCCCGCCTCACGCCGTGCGACCGACCGTCGCCACCACCGCCTGCAACAGATGGCGGATCACCTCGGCCTCGATGCGCCGCGTGATGAAGACGAGCCGCGTGCCGGTGTCGGCGCTGGGCCAGCGGTCCAGCGTCACCGGCGGGTGGAAGATGTGCTGCACACCCTGCACCACCACCGGCCGCCCTTCGACGTTGACGATTCCCTTGACGCGCAGCAGGTCGGGGCCGCGCAGCGTGCTCAGCAGTTCCAGCGCCGCCGACACGGCGGCCCAGGTGAAGGGTGCCTCGAAGCGCAGCACGTGGGTGCGGATGCCGGCGTCGTGAAGAGCCGACAGCGATCCGCTGCGGCGTGACAAGGGTCGGCCCTCACCGCTCGCGCCATCAGCGCCGTCGCCTTGCAAGGACTCGCCCAGGAAGCTGAGCGTGGCTTCGCCCGCACGCGCACTGACCAGGCCCAGGCCCGTCAGCTCGGCCGGGTCGATCTCGCCCTGCACCACCAGGCGCACCCCAGCGCGCGGGTTGATGTCGTGCACGGCATCGCGCACGGCTTGCACCTGCCCGGCGCTGGCGATGTCGCCCTTGGTGATGAGCACCAGGTCGGCCAGCGCGATCTGCCGCGCCGGTTCGGCATGACCGACCAGTTGAGTGGCAGCGTTGACGGCGTCGACCAGCGTCACCAGGCCGTCGAGGCGGAAGCGTGCCGCGATCAGCGTGTCGGTGGCCAGCGTCTGCACCACCGGCGCCGGGTCGGCCAGGCCGGTGGTCTCGATGATGACGCGGTCGAAGTCGGGGACCTCGCCGACCTGGCGGCGCGCGAACAGGTCGCGCAGCGTCTCCTGCAGGTCGGTGCGCACCGAGCAGCAGATGCAGCCGTTGGCCAGCAGCGCGATGTTCTCGGACGACATCGTCACCAGGTCGTGGTCGATGCCGACCTCGCCGAGTTCGTTGATGACCACCGCCGCGCCCGCCATCGCCGGGTGGCGCACCAGGCGCGACAGCAAGGTGGTCTTGCCGCTGCCCAGGAAACCGGTGAGCAGCGTCACCGGCAGGCGGCCGGCGAGGGGGTCGCGCTCGGTCGGGGCAGGGGACCGGTTCAGATGTCCATCTCCAGGATGTACAGGCCGCCGGTGAAACGGTCCACGGTGTAGACGATGCGGCGCTCGTCGACGAAGACGTCGTTGAGCTGCACCGCACCGGCCGGCGACAGCCTGGGCGCGGCGGGCACGTAGTAGGCGATCTCTTCGACGCGGTAGGGGTCGCGCGTGTCGTAGACGCGCACGCCGGCATTGAAGAAGGTGCCGATGATGATGTGGTCGGACTTGAACGAGCCCGGGCCGGGCAGGTTCTCGTGCAGGTTGTGCGCGCCGAAGCGCCCGCCGCGCTTGGCGAAGGCATCGAAGGACGGCGCCGGGAAGGTGCCGATCGGCACCGGGTTCGATTCGTTGCGGGCGTCGATCATCCACACCAGCTTGGGCCAGTCGGCGCCGTTGTCCATCACGCACTCGTCGCTGACCACCCACAGGTCGCGCTCGAACAGCGGCAGCACGGTGTGCGTGAAGCCGTTGAAGGGCGGCGATGGGTTCCACTTCGACACGACCTGGATGTCGCTCAGGTTGGAGATGTCGAGCACGAAGGCGCCGCCGTCGATGTAGCCGACGTAGGCGCGGTCGGGCCGCTCGGGGAAGACGTTGGTGTTGTGCGCCCGGAAGCCCATGTCGAAAGGCGCCTTCAGGCGCTGCGGCGGCGGTGCGCTGTCGCCTTCGCGGGTGCCGGGGTACCACCAGCGGCCCGCTTCCACTGGCTTGGACGGGTTGGCAATGTCGATGATGCGGTAGCACTGGTCGTCCAGCGGGTGGCGCGGCTGGAAGTCGTCGGCGCCGCCCGACAGGTGCACGTAGCGGCCGTCGACGAACCACACCGCGTGCACGCCGCGCGAATGCGGGCCCGAGCAGTCGAAGTGCGAGATCAGGCGCGGGTTCTCGGGCACGCTGACGTCGAACAGGTCCATGCCCGCCGGCTGGATGCCCACCGCGCTGGCCTGGTAGGCCACGGCCAGCGTGTCGCCCACGACGTCCAGTGAATTGGAGCGCAGCTTCATGTGCGGCAGCTGCGTCTGCACGATGAGGCGCGGCTTGCGCGGGTCGGTGACGTCGACGCCGGAGAAGTTTTTCGGCGCCGACTCGTGCGCCAGCCACAGGATGCGGCGCCCGTCGCGCGTGAGCTGCAGCGCCATGCCTTCGCCCAGGCCGCCGTAACCGTCGAGCTCGTGCTGCGCCAGCAGCTTCATGTTCAGCGCCAGCGCCTTGTCGGCCCGGCTGCCGGGTGCGGGCATCGTGGGGCTGGGTGGGGTGCTGTTGGGCATGAGGGAAACTGAGGATGCTTATTTAGCAAACGATCATATAGGCTGAGTTGCAGCTCAGGTGCCACTCCTGAACCCTGAAGAACCCAGTCGCAAGACCGTCCCCGCCCTCAGGAGTCCCCCATGCCAGTCCAGCTCCCGTCCCGTCGCGTCGCCCCCTTGCAGCTGCTGGCGCTGGCCGCGCTGTGCATCGCGCCGCTGGCGGCGCAGGCGCAGGCCTTCCCGAGCAAGCCGGTGCGGCTGGTCGTCACGTACCCGCCGGGTGGCAGTTCCGACCTGATGGCGCGCATCACGGCCGAAAAACTCAGCGCCCACTGGGGCCAGCAGGTGCTGGTGGAGAGCAAGCCCGGTGCTGCGGGATCGATCGGCATGGAGTTCTCGGCCCGCCAGCCTGCGGACGGCTACACCTTCGTCATCGGCAACCTGGGCCCGGCAGCGGTGAACCCGCTGATCAGCAAGGTGCCCTACAACATGGACAAGGACTTCATCCCGATCTCGCTGACCGCGACCGGGCCGAACATCCTGGTCGTCGCAGCCAGCTCGCCTTTCCGGTCGCTGGCCGACATCCTGGCTGCGGCGCGCGCCAAGCCCGGCGAGATCACCTTCGGCACCAGCGGGCCGGGCAGCATGTCGCACCTGTCGACCGAGATGCTGATGCGCCAGGCCCAGGTGAAGATGATCAACGTGCCCTACAAGGGCGGTGGCCAGGCCCTCACCGACCTGGTCAGCGGGCAGCTGGGTTTCATGATCTCCGACGCGCTGCCGGTGGTGCAGTTCATCAAGACCAACCGCCTGCGCGCGCTGGCCATCACCAGCGGCACGCGCTCGGCGCTGTTCCCCGACATCCCCACCTTCGCCGAAGGCGGGGTGCAGGGTCTGGTGGCCGAAAACTGGTGGGGCGTGTTCCTGCCCGCCGGCACGCCCAAGGCCATCGTCGACACCTACCAGGCGAGCCTGTCCAAGGTCATGGCCGACCCGGACTTGAAGGACAAGTTCGCCGGCCTGGGCGTGGTCGCGCGCGCCACCACGCAAGACGAGTTCCGCGCCTTCCTGGCCGCAGAAACCGCCAAGTACGCCAAGCTCGTCGCCGACAACAACATCAAGGCCGACTAACATCCCGTCGGTGCCGATCACCAAGAAGCGCGCTGCGGCCGCTGCAGCTGTCCAGCCCGCAACGCCCAAGCTCCGGCTGGCATCGGCCGACCGTGAGCGGCAGATCATCGAAGGCGCAATCGCCTACTTCTCGGAGGTCGGCTTCTCGGGCCAGACGCGTGAACTGTCCAGCCGGCTGGGCATCACCCAGCCGCTGCTGTACCGTTACTTCGCCAGCAAGCAGGCCCTGGTCGAGCGTGTCTACCAGACGGTCTTCGAAGGCCGCTGGAACCCGGCCTGGATACCGCCGCTGTGCGACCGCACCCGGCCGCTGCGAGAACGGCTGATTCACTTCTACCGCGCATACGCGGCCGCCACCTACCGGCCGGAGTGGATCCGCATCTACATGCATGCCGGCCTGTCCGACCCGACGCTGAACCGCCGCTACATCCAGCTCGTGCGGCGCGAGCTGCTGCCGGTGTTCGTGCGCGAACTGCGCCATGACTGCGGCCTGCCCGACACCGACACGCCGGTGGCCGAAGAAGAGCTCGAATTTGTCTGGAGCCTGCACGGCGGCTTCTTCTACAGGGCCGTGCGCCAGCACGTCTACCGCACGCGCCTGCAGGTCGACTTCATGACGCATGTGGCGCGCGTGGTCGACAACTTCCTCGCCGGTGCGAAGCAGGTCTACCCGCAACTGCTGGCGGACTGTGCGCCCGCCGCGTTGGGGTTGGCCAAAGGCAGCAAGGTCAGACCAGCCCGCAAGAACGTGGTGGCCGGCCCGGCCAGTCGCCCGGCCAGTCGCCGGGCAACTCGCAAGGGCTGAATCTCTACCGCAGCGCCGCCGGTGCAGGTGGCGCGACGCTTCAGCGCGCTGGGGCCGCGAGCTGCCGGCACACGGCCAGGGTCACCTCGGCCGTGGTGGCCTTGCCGCCGAGGTCGCGCGTGTGCAGGGCCGGGTTGGCGGTGACGGTCTCGATGGCCCGCATCAGCCGCTGCGCCGCTGCCGCCTCTCCCAGGTGTTCGAGCAGCATCACGCACGACCAGAAGGTGCCCACCGGGTTGGCCAGGCCCTGGCCCATGATGTCGAAGGCCGAGCCGTGGATGGGCTCGAACATGCTCGGGTAGCGGCGTTCGGGGTCGATGTTGGCGGTGGGTGCGATGCCCAGGCTGCCGGCGAGCGCGGCGGCGAGGTCGCTCAGGATGTCGGCGTGCAGATTGGTCGCCACCACGGTGTCGATGCTGGCCGGCCGGTTGACCATGCGCGCGGTCATGGCGTCGACCAGTTCCTTGTCGCACTGCACGTCGGGGAAGTCGTGCGCCACCTCGGCCGCGATCTCGTCCCACATCACCATCGCATGGCGCTGTGCGTTGCTCTTGGTGACCACCGTCAGCAGCTTGCGCGGCCGCGATGCGGCCAGCTTGAAGGCGAAGCGGATGATGCGCTCGACGCCGACGCGGGTCATGATCGAGACGTCGGTGGCGGCCTCGATCGGGTGGCCCTGGTGCACGCGGCCGCCGACGCCGGAGTATTCGCCTTCGGAGTTCTCGCGCACGATGACCCAGTCCAGGTCTTCGGGCTTGCAGCGTTTCAGCGGTGCGTCGATGCCGGGCAGGATGCGCGTCGGGCGCACGTTGGCGTACTGGTCGAAGCCCTGGCAGATCTTCAGCCGCAGGCCCCACAGCGTGATGTGGTCGGGGATCTTCGGGTCGCCGGCCGATCCGAAGAGGATCGCGTCCATGTCCTTCAGCGCCTGCAGGCCGTCGGCCGGCATCATCTCGCCGTGGGCGCGGTACCAGTCGCCGCCCCAGCCGAAGTCTGCGAACCGGAAGGCGAAACCGCCGTCGGCGGCGGCCACCGCCTGCAGCACCTGCGCGCCGGCGGGCACGACTTCCTTGCCGATGCCGTCGCCGGGGATGGTGGCGATGGTGTAGGTCTTCATGGCGGATCCTTCCAGGGGTGGGGCTGCAATGCTGCGCACTGTAGGCGCAGACGGCTCGCCTGCCGGCCGGCCGCGGCCCGTGCGTTGGCCAGGCAGTCCGCGCTTCTTCATCCGGCTGCTGCCACGCTACATTCGGCGTGGGAGGACGGCGGCGGTGGAGCGAACCCTGCTCTTCACGGACATCGTAGACAGCACGGCGATCGCCGAGCGGCTGGGTGACGTTGCCGCGGCGGCGTTGTGGCACACGCACGACCGTGTCGCGCGCGAGTTGCTGGCGCTGCACCGGGGGCAGGAGTTCGACCGCACTGACGGCTTCTTCCTGCTCTTCGACGCGGTCGCCGATGCCGCCGCCTTTGCGCTCGGCTACCACGCGGCGATGCAACCGCTGGGCCTGGCGGCGCGGGTGGGCATCCACCGCGGCGAGGTGCTGCTGCGCGCCAACGCGCCGCAGGACGTGGCCCGCGGCGCCAAGCAGGCCCGGCCGTTGCTGGAGCGCATGCGCGAACTCGCACGCAGTGCAGGCGACAACCGGCGCGAGGGCATCGCCGAAGGCCAGCTGGGCAACCTGCTGCGCGAACTGGGTTTGATGGACGAGGCGCGCGCGTGCATGGAGGCCGCATTGGCGCTGCACCTGCGCGAGGGCAACGACATCTTGCGTGCCGGCGTGCTGCACAACCTGGGCAACCTGAACCGGCACCAGGGGCGCCTGCAGGACTCGCTGCAGCAGTACCAGGCCGCGCTGGCCATCATGCGCGAGGTCGGCGACCGCCGCGGCGAGGGCATTGCCATCGGCAACATGGCCAACGTCTTGAACGACCTCGGTGACAAAGCCGGGAACCTGCGTTGCCTGGAGCAGGCCCTGGCCGTGCACCGCGAAGTCGGCAGCCGCGTCGTCGAAGCCTTCACGCTGGCCAACCTGGGCCTGGCCTACAAGCGTGAGCGCCGGTGGGACGATGCGCGCGAGACTCTGCTGCAGGCGCTGGCCATCGACCGCGAGGTCCACAACCAGCTCCACGAAGGCGTGGTGCTGACGTGCCTGGGTTCGCTGGAGCTGTCCCAGGGCCACTTCGAGGCCGCGCAGCGCCACGCCGAAGCGGCGCTGCAGCGGCACCGCCAGAAGCACGACCGCCTGTACGTCGGCATCACGCTGACGCTGCTGGGCGAGACGCTGCGGTCCCAGGGGCAGGCGGGCGCGGCACGGGCGGCGCTGATCGATGGCGAGGCGGTGCTGCGCGCGATCGACAACCCGGTCGAGTTGGGTGCGCTGCTGTGCACCAAGGGCAAGGTCCTGCACACGCTGGGCGACACCCGCGCGGCGCTGGCGACGCTGGAGGAAGCCGTCCGCATCGCCCAGCCCCTGGGGCCGGGCTCGCGCCTCGAGCTCGAGATCGCTTCGTTGAAGGACTTCCTGGGCGGGTCCGCCGCCTGAGAGGGTGTGAACGAAATGATCTACGTTGCGAGTCTGGTTGCGAGGATACGTGCTTCGGCCAGCCAGACCCAGGCGATCGGGGCCCAGTTTGATCGGTCATGGTGTGCCATGAGGCGGCGTGCGCGTTCGTTCCA
>JAYUPN010000263.1:0-8272 GCA_043760065.1 Rubrivivax sp. | reverse complement strand
GCCCCGACTGCATGGAGATGCTGGCCGACGGCAAGACGCTGCTCGTCAGTTCGCGCTGGGCGCGCAAGCTGTCGTTCATCGACCTGCCGTCCAAGAAGGTGGTGCGGCAGGTCGACGTCGGCCGCTCGCCGCATGGCGTGTGGACGCTGGACCATGCGCCGCGCCAGTAGCCTCGCTGCGACCTGCGCCGCCTGGCTGTGCTCGGCGCAAGTGCTGGCCGCTGCAGCCGGCCCGGCGGCCTGCGAAAAGCCCGTCTACCTGAGCTTCGACACCGGCCACATGGCGGTGGCGCCGCTGGTGGCCGAGGTCCTCAAGCGCCACGACGTCAAGGTCACCTTCTTCCTGGCCAACGAGCGCACGCAGAGCGGCGGCACGAGCCTGGACGACGCGTGGGCGCCGTGGTGGCGCGCGCGCGCCGCCGAGGGCCACGCCTTCGGCTCGCACACCTGGGACCACGACGTGTGGCTGGCCGACACGCCGGCCGGGCTGCGCGTGAAGCCGACGCAAGGCCCGCAGGCCAGCCAGCCGCGCGTGCTGGACCGCGCGGCCTACTGCGCCGAGCTGCAGCGGCCGGCCGATCGGCTGCTGGCGCTCACCGGCCAGCGCATGGGGTCGATCTTCCGCGCGCCGGGCGGCAAGGCCTCGCCTGGCTTGCTGAAGGCCGCGACATCCTGCGGCTGGACGCACGTGGGCTGGTCGCCGGCGGGCTTCCTGGGCGACGAGTTGTCGAGCGCGTCGCACCCCAACGCCGCGCTGCTGCAGCGCGCCTTGCGCGACATCCGCGCCGGTGACGTGCTGCTGGCCCACCTGGGCATCTGGTCGCGCCAGGACGCCTGGGCGCCGGTGGTGCTGGAGCCGTTGATCACGGGCCTGAAGGCGCGCGGCCTGTGCTTTGCGACGCTGCGCGAGCATCCGCAGTACAGGGCTGCGGCGGAGCGCTTGCGGTGAACGGCGTGCTCGACCTGTTCTCCGACCTGCAACAAGCGATCTTCGAAGCCGTGGTGCAGCCGCTGCTCTTTGCCGCCGGCATGGGCAACCTGCTGGAAGACGGCTACATCGCCACCGGCTGGCTGCTGGTGGGCGTGCTGCAGCTGCTGGTGATCGTCACCGTCTTCGGCGCGCTCGAGCGCTGGCGGCCGGTGGAGCCCGTGACCGACCGCGCCGCGGTGCGGGTCGACGTGGTCTACACGCTGATCCACCGCCTGGGCCTGGTGCGCGTCGCGCTCTTCTTCAGCCTCGACCCGCTGTGGACCGAACTCGCCGCGCAAGTGCACCTGGCGGGCGGGCCGGCGTGGTCGCTGGACGCGCTGTGGCCGGGGGTCACCGACGTCGCCTGGATCAGCTTCGTGATCTACCTGCTGCTCTTCGACGCCGTGGACTACGCGCTGCACCGCGCGCAGCACGGCCTGAACTGGTGGTGGCAGCTGCACGCGCTGCATCACAGCCAGCGCCAGATGACGAAGTGGAGCGACAACCGCAACCACCTGCTCGACGACCTGCTGCGCGACAGCGTGATGGTGCTGGTGGCACTGGCCGTGGGCATCGCGCCGGCGCAGTTCATTGCCGTCGTCGCGGCGACGCAGTTGCTGGAGAGCCTTTCGCACGCCAACGTGCGGCTGTCCTTCGGCCCTGCGCTGGGCCGCTTGCTCGTCAGCCCGCAGTTCCACCGGCTGCACCATGGCATCGGTGTCGGCCATGAATCGTCCGGGCCCGGCTCGCTGGGGGGCCACAACTTCGCGGTGCTGTTCCCGGTCTGGGACTTGCTGTTCGGCACCGCGCGCTTCGACGACCGCTACGAGCCCACCGGCATCCGCGACCAGCTGCAGGGCCGCGACTACGGCCGCGGCTTCTGGGCCCAGCAGATGCTGGGTCTGCGGCGCCTGTTCACGCGGCCAAGTCCGGCGCACCGGCAGGCCCCTTCATGACGGTCGGGCTGGCCTTGTGGCGGGCCGTCGCGACCTGCCTGCATCCGCGTGTGCTGCTGTGGTCGCTGCTGCCGCTGCTGGTGGCGCTGGTGGCCGTCGGCGCGCTGGGCTGGGCCTACTGGGAGTCGGCCATCGACGGCGTGCGCGCCACGATGGAATCGTGGTCTTTGAGCCAGACCGTGTTCCAGTGGCTGCACTCGGTGGGCCTGCCGCAGATGCGGGCGATGGTGGCGCCGATGGTGGTGGTGGCGCTGGCGGTGCCGGTGGTACTGCTGTTCAGCCTGTTGCTGGTGGCGGCGCTGGCTGCGCCGGCCGTCGTGCAGCTGGTCGCGCAACGCCACCATCCCGACCTGCAGGCGCTGCACGGCGCCACCTGGTGGCAGGGCGTGCTGTGGTCGCTGGGCTGCACGCTGGCGGCGCTGGTGGCGCTGGTGCTGAGCGTGCCGCTGTGGCTCGTGCCGCCGCTCGTGATGGTGCTGCCGCCGCTGATCTGGGGCTGGCTGACCTGCCGCGTCATGGCCTTCGACGTGCTGGCGCACCACGCCAGCGCCGCCGAGCGGCGCCGCGTGCTGCGCGGCCGGCGCTGGAGCCTGCTGGCGATGGGCGTGGTCTGCGGCTACCTCGGTGCGCTGCCGTCGCTGATCTGGGCCGGCGGTGCCGCGGCGCTGGTGCTGGCGCCGCTGCTGGCGCTGGTCGCGGTGTGGCTGTACACGGTCGTCTTCGTCTTCGCCGCCTGCTGGTTTGCTCACTTCTGCCTGGGCGAGCTGCAGCAGCTGCGGGCCAACCAGGCTTCCGAACCACCTCCACCGGCGCCCGTTTCATGAACATCGGCCTCCTCATCGTCGGCGACGAAATCCCCTCCGGCAAGCGGCAGGACAAGCACCTGCCCAAGGTCATCGAGCTGCTCGGCGCCCGCGGACTCGCGTTGAGCTGGGCGCGCTACGTCGGCGATCACCGGCCGCGCATCACCGCCGACCTGCAGCACGCCTTCGCCAGCGGCGACCTCGTGTTCAGCTGCGGCGGCATCGGCGCAACGCCCGACGACCATACGCGGCAGTGCGCCGCGGCCGCTCTGGGCGTCGAGCTGGCGCTGCACCCGCAGGCGCGCGACTTCATCCTCGAGCGCATGCGCGACGTCGCCGCCGAGCAGGGCCGGCCCTACGAGCCCGAGCGCGCCGACAACCGGCACCGCCTGAACATGGGCGTGTTCCCGGCCGGCGCCAGCATCATCCCCAACCCGTTCAACAAGATCGCCGGCTTTTCGGTGCACGACGTGCACTTCGTTCCCGGCTTCCCGGTCATGGCGTGGCCGATGATCGAGTGGGTGCTCGACCAGCGGTACGCGCACCTGCACCGCAGCGAACGCGCAGCCGAGCGTTCGGTGATTGTCTTCGGCGCCATGGAAGCGAGCCTGACGCCCTTGATGGAGGACATCGAAGCCCGCTTCGCCGACATCAAGGTGTTCAGCCTGCCCAGCGTGGACCACCCGCAGTGGGGTCGCCACATCGAGCTCGGCGTCAAGGGGACGGGCGACGGCGTGGCGGCCTTTGCCGCGCTGCGGGCCGGCCTGGCGCAGTTTGGTGCGAAGTTGGGCCCTGAATTGGTGCGTTGAGGCGCCGACAAAAACACTGGATTGGTGCGTGTCGATGCACCAAGCCCATGCGCGGCCGGCTCTGCCGGGGCAGCCCGAATCCCGGAACCCGGCATGGTTTCTGCTAAATTCAATCGAGCCAGGGCCAGCCCCCGTGCCGAACCCACATCCAACAACCACCCCCGAGCCCTGCTAGGAGAGATCTGAATGGCAAAAACCGTTGCCGACGTGATGAAGATGGTGAAGGAGAACGAAGTCAAATTCGTCGACTTCCGCTTCACCGACACCCGCGGCAAGGAACAGCACGTCAGCGTGCCTGTGTCCCACTTCGACGAAGACAAGTTCAGCGCCGGCCATGCATTCGACGGCTCGTCGATCGCCGGCTGGAAGGGCATCGAAGCCTCCGACATGCTGCTGATGCCGGACCCCAACACGGCCAACATCGACCCCTTCTTCGAAGAGCCGACGATCATCCTGACCTGCGACGTGCTCGAGCCGGGCGATGGCAAGCCCTACGAGCGCGACCCGCGATCGCTGGCCAAGCGCGCCGAGGCCTACCTCAAGAGCAGCGGCATCGGCGACGCCGCCTTCTTCGGCCCCGAGCCCGAGTTCTTCATCTTCGACCAGGTGCAGTGGAACATCGACATGCAGGGCTGCTTCTCGAAGGTCGGCTCCGAAGAAGCGCCGTGGAGCAGCGGTGCCACGCTCGAAGGCGGCAACATGGGCCACCGCCCCGGCATCAAGGGCGGCTACTTCCCGGTGCCGCCGGTCGACGGCTTTCAGGACATGCGCTCCGAGATGTGCCTGATCCTCGAATCGGTGGGTATCCCGGTCGAAGTGCATCACCACGAGGTGGCGGGCCAGGGTCAACAGGAAATCGGCACCAAGTTCAGCACGCTGGTGCAGCGCGCCGACTGGCTGCAGCTGCAGAAGTACGTGATCCACAACGTCGCCCACGCCTACGGCAAGACCGCGACCTTCATGCCCAAGCCGATCGTCGGCGACAACGGCAGCGGCATGCACGTGCACCAGTCGGTGTGGAAGGACGGCAAGAACCTGTTCGCCGGTGACGGCTACGCCGGCCTGTCGGACTTTGCGCTGTACTACATCGGCGGCATCATCAAGCACGCGCGTGCGCTCAACGCCATCACCAACCCGGGCACCAACAGCTACAAGCGCCTGGTGCCGGGCTTCGAGGCGCCGGTCAAGCTGGCGTACAGCTCGCGCAATCGTTCAGCAAGCATTCGCATCCCGTACGTCGCCAACCCCAAGGGCCGCCGCATCGAGGCGCGCTTCCCCGACCCGCTGTGCAACCCGTACCTGGGCTTCAGCGCACTGCTGATGGCCGGCCTGGACGGCGTGGAGAACAAGATCCACCCCGGCGAAGCCGCCACCAAGGACCTGTACCACCTGCCGCCCGAAGAAGACGCGAAGATCCCCACCGTCTGCCACAGCCTGGACCAGGCACTGGACTACCTGGACAAGGACCGCGGATTCCTGACCAAGGGCGGCGTCTTCACCGACGGCTACATCGACGCCTACATCGACCTGAAGATGCAGGAGGTGACGCGTTTCCGCATGACCACGCATCCGCTCGAGTTCGAGATGTACTACTCGCTGTAGGTCCGCCTGCGCTCGGGTCGACGGACCCCAGGGGCAGCCTTCGAAAGGCTGCCCTTTTTCATGGCTGCCGGGTCGCCGCGACTGCGCCACAATCGCGGCATGCTCCGACTACCGAGTTGCCGCCCGTCCGTGCGGGCCTTGGCGCCGATTCTCGCGCTGGCCGGGGTCCTGGCCGGGACTGCGGTCCAGGCGCAGGATCCCAAGCCCGTCTACCGCTGCCCCGGCCCGCCGGTGCTCTACACCGACGCCATCGGCGCGCAGGAAGCGCGCGACAAGGGCTGCCGCACCATCGAGGGCGCACCGATCACGATCGTGCAGGCGCCGCCGCGCGCGCGGCCGCCGGCGCCGGGCGCGGCCTCGGCGGCCCGCAACGGCGAGTCCAAGGTCGACCCGGCCTCGCAGCGCGTGCGCGACAGCGACGCCAGGCGCATCCTGGCCGAAGAGCTGCGGCGCGAGGAAGAGCGCCTGACCGCGATGCAGGCCGAGTTCCGCAACGGCGAACCCGAGCGCCGCGGCGACGAGCGCAACTACGCCCGCTACATCGAGCGCGTGGCCGAGATGCGCGCCGCCATCCAGCGCAAGGAAGCCGACATCGCCGCCATCAAGCGCGAGATGGCCAAGCTGCCGCCATGAGCGCGCGTGGCCGCTCCAAAGCGCTCATCCCGGAGCGCGCAGCGCGCAGGACAGTCCAGTGAACCCGGCCGCCCTGGTCGAGGGCTTCGAAGCCTTCGACCAGCTGGCCACGATGGTGGCCCTCATCGACCCCGCCGGCCACTGCCTGCTGGCCAATTCGGCGCTCGAGAACACGCTGGGCTCGTCGCGCCGGGCCTTGCAGCGCGGCGTGGTCTTCGACTGGCTCAGCGAGGCCGCGCCGCTGCGCGAGACGCTCAACGCGGTGGCCTCCAACCAGGTCGCCACCAGCCGCTTCGACGCCGCCATGCGCCGCCCCTCGCCCGCGGGCGAGCTGCCGGTGCACGTCATCGTCAGCCAGACCGAGTGGCCCGACCGCGTGCTGATCGAGATGATCGAGATCGAGCAGCAGACGCGGCTGGACCGCGAGGAGCGCGCGCACACGCTGGCGCAGAGCAACAAGGACCTCGTGCGCAACCTGGCGCACGAGATCAAGAACCCGCTGGGCGGCATCCGCGGCGCCGCGCAGCTGCTGGAGATGGAGCTGTCGGCCAACGCCGGTGCGGTGCCGGCGGCGCTGCCTGCCAAGGGCACGGGACGGCGCAGCGCGGCGGCCAAGCGCTCGCTGAGCCCGCGCGAGCTGACCGAGTACACGCGCGTCATCATCCAGGAGGCCGACCGCCTGCAAGCCCTGGTCGACCGCCTGCTGGCGCCGCACCGGCGTCCGCACGTCGTGGCCGACGTCAACATCCATGAGGTCTGCGAGCGCGTGCGCGCGCTGATCCTGGCCGAATACCCGCGCGGCCTGGTCGTGGCGCGCGACTACGACACCAGCATCCCCGAGTTCCGCGGCGACCGCGAGCAGCTGATCCAGGCCGTGCTGAACATCGCGCACAACGCCACGCAGGCACTCGCCGGCGGCAGCGCCGACGGCGATTCACGGCTCGCCGGCGGCAGCGCCGACGGCGATTCACGGCATGGGGGGCGCATGGCCGCGGGCGACGCCCGGCTCGTGCTGCGCACCCGGGTGGCGCGGCAGGCGACTTTCGGGCGCCAACGCTTTCGTCTGGCACTGGAATTGCATATCGAGGACAACGGTCCAGGCGTGCCCGAGGCCATCCGCGATCGCATCTTTCACCCTTTGGTGAGCGGGCGAGAAGGGGGCTCAGGGCTCGGCCTGACGCTGGCGCAGACCTTCGTGCAGCAACACCACGGCACGATCGAGTGCGACAGCGTCCCTGGACGAACGGTGTTCAAGATCCTGATTCCCTTGCCCTAGACCTTGCCTTGATCGGCCCTTCGCCGGGCCCGCACCCCACGCATGAAGCCCATCTGGGTCGTCGACGACGATCAATCCATCCGATTCGTGCTGGAAAAAGCGCTGGCCCGCGAGCAGTTCAGCGTGCGCGCCTTCTCCAACCCGCGCGACGTCGTCAAGGCGCTGGAGTCCGAGTCGCCGCAGGTGCTGGTCAGCGACATCCGCATGCCCGGCGGCAGCGGCATCGAGTTGCTGGCGCAGGTCAAGCAGAAGCACCCGGGGCTGCCGGTGATCATCATGACCGCCTTCTCCGACCTCGACAGCGCCGTCAGCGCGTTCCAGGGCGGCGCCTTCGAGTACCTGCCCAAGCCCTTCGACGTCACCGCGGCGGTCGAACTCATCCGCCGCGCGGTGCAGGAGAGCCTGCGCGAGGAAGTGGCCGACGTGTCGCCGGCGCAGGCGCCCGAGATGCTGGGCCAGGCGAGCGCGATGCAGGACGTGTTCCGCGCCATCGGTCGCCTGAGCCAGAGCAACGTCACCGTCATGATCACCGGCGAGAGCGGCACCGGCAAGGAACTGGTGGCGCGCGCGCTGCACAAGCACAGCCCGCGCAGCAACGGTCCCTTCGTCGCCATCAACACGGCGGCGATCCCGAAGGACCTGCTGGAGAGTGAACTCTTCGGCCACGAGCGCGGCGCCTTCACCGGCGCGCAGGCGACGCGGCGAGGCCGCTTCGAGCAGGCCGACGGCGGCACGCTGTTCCTGGACGAGATCGGCGACATGCCTTTCGACCTGCAGACGCGTTTGCTGCGCGTGCTCTCCGACGGCCAGTTCTACCGCGTCGGCGGCCACCAGCCGCTGAAGAGCAACGTGCGCGTCATCGCCGCCACGCACCAGAACCTGGAAGATCGCGTGCGCCAGGGCGTGTTCCGCGAAGACCTGTACCACCGCCTCAACGTCATCCGGCTGCGCCTGCCGCCGCTGCGCGAGCGACGCGAGGACATCCCGATGCTGACGCGCCTGTTCCTGGGCAAGAGCGCACGCGAACTGGGCGTCGACGCCAAGCGCATCACCGACGAAGCGCTGTCACGCCTGGCCGGCTTCGACTTCCCGGGCAACGTGCGGCAGCTGGAGAACCTGTGTCACTGGTTGACCGTGATGGCGCCGGCGCAGATGGTCGAGGCCAAGGACCTGCCGGCCGAATTGCTCGAGGTCGGCGCTGCAGGCACGGCGGCGGCGCCGGCG
>JAYUPN010000262.1:0-8282 GCA_043760065.1 Rubrivivax sp. | reverse complement strand
TCAAGGGCAAGAAGATTGCGCTGGTCTACCACGACAGCCCCTTCGGCAAGGAGCCCATTCCGTTGCTGGTCGAGCGCAGCAAGATGCACGGCTTCGAGCTGTCGCAACTGCCCGTGACCCACCCCGGCGTCGAGCAGAAGGCGACCTGGCTGCAGATCCGCCAGAACCGCCCCGACTACGTGCTGCTGTGGGGCTGGGGCGTGATGAACTCCACCGCCATCAAGGAAGCGCAGGCCACCGGCTACCCGCGCGAGAAGATGTACGGCGTGTGGTGGGCGGCGGCAGAACCGGACGTCAAGGACGTGGGCGACGGCGCCAAGGGCTACAGCGGCCTGGCCCTGCAGCACGGTGCGGAGCCCAACTCCAAGATCGTCAAGGAGGTGCTGGCCAACGTGCACGACAAGGGCCAGGGCACGGGACCGAAGGACGAGGTCGGCCAGGTGCTGTACATGCGCGGCCTGATGGCTGCGATGCTCGCGGTGGAAGGCGTCAAGCGCGCCCAAGAGCGTTACGGCAAGGGCAAGGTCATGACCGGCGAGCAGGCGCGCTGGGGCTACGAAAACCTGGCGCTGGACCAGAAGAAGCTCGACGCGCTGGGCTTTGCCGGCGTCATGCGCCCGATCAGCACCAGCTGCGCCGACCACCGCGGCGCCACCTGGGCCCGCGTCCACACCTGGGACGGCAAGAAGTGGAACTTCACCTCCGACTGGTACGAGTCCGACAGCGCGATCATCAAGCCGATGATCAGGGCCGCCGCCGACAAGTACGCAGCCGAGAAGAAGATCGAGCGCCGCACCCCGGCGGATTGCCAGACGTAGTTGCCCACCCCCCGGAGCGGCTGACGCCGCTCCCCCCTCAAGGGGGGGCAACGCCAGCGGCCCGGCGAAGCCGGTTCCGCGGCGTTCGCTTGAAGGGGCGGGCACACGGCTTCGCCCTGTGCCCTTGCTGTCTTGGAGAGTTCCGTGAGCAACATCCTTCTCAACGTCAACGGCATCGAGGTCATCTACAACCACGTCATCCTGGTGCTCAAGGGCGTGAGCCTGCAGGTGCCCGAGGGCGGCGTGGTGGCCTTGCTGGGCGGCAATGGCGCCGGCAAGACGACGACGCTGCGTGCGGTGAGCAACCTGCTGGCCGGCGAGCGCGGCGAGGTCACCAAGGGCAGCATCGAACTGCGCGGCGAGCGCATCGAGAAGCTCAGCACTTCGGAGATGGTCAACCGCGGCGTGATCCAGGTCATGGAAGGCCGCCACTGCTTCGCGCACCTGTCGATCGAGGACAACCTGATGACCGGCGCCTACACGCGCAAGGACGGCAAGGCGGCGGTGGCCGCGACGCTGGAGAAGGTCTACAACTATTTCCCCCGATTGAAAGAGCGCCGCAGCAGCCAGGCGGCGTACACGTCGGGCGGCGAGCAGCAGATGTGCGCCATCGGCCGCGCGCTGATGGCCAACCCGAAGATGGTGCTGCTCGACGAGCCGAGCATGGGCCTGGCGCCGCAGATCGTCGAAGAGGTGTTCGAGATCGTGAAGGACCTGAACCAGCGCGAGAAGGTCACCTTCCTGCTGGCCGAGCAGAACACCAACATGGCGCTGCGCTACGCCGACTACGGCTACATCCTGGAGAACGGCCGCATCGTGATGGATGGCGTTGCCAAGGCGCTGCGCGAGAACGAGGACGTCAAGGAGTTCTACCTCGGCATGGGCGGCGGCGACCGCAAGAGCTTCAAGGACGTCAAGAGCTACAAGCGCCGCAAGCGGTGGTTGTCATGACCCACCCCCGAAGCGGCTTCGCCGCTCCCCATCAAAGGGGCAACGCCAGCGGCCCGGCACAGCCGGTTCCGCGGCGTTTGCTGGATCACTGAGTCACCACCATGAGCAACGGCGATCCCGGCGGCTCCGCGCCGCCGCCCTTCAAGCCCGACGATGCGCTGCTGCAGATCAAGCGCAGCCTGCGCGACCTGAAGCTGGCCGAACGGGGCAGCGGCTTCGAACTGCGCGGCAAGCGCGTCGTGGAACTCGCAGCCGACGCCGCCGTGATCACCGCGCGCTTGGCGCGCAAGCTGGCGCTGACCCCACAGTGGGACACGCAGACCGTGAAATCGGCTGCCGATCAGCGCAAGCTCGTCGATGAAGTGAAGAAGCGCCTGGCCCGCTGGGACCAGGAAGACTGATGGCGCGCGCCGCAAGAGCCGCGGCCGGCTTCGAAGCGCAGCGGCGCGTGGCGGCCGCCCTGCCCGCAGCCACCGAGGACATCAAGTGGGGCGCCGACCTCGTCTACAGCGTCGGCGGCAAGATGTTCTGCGTCTTTCTGCTGCGCGACGGCGTGCCGCAGAGCTGCAGCTTCAAGGTCGACGACGAACGGTTCCTCGAACTGACCGGTGTGCCCGGCGTGATCCCCGCGCCCTACCTGGCGCGCGCGCACTGGGTGCAAGTGCAGCCGGGGCACGGACTGTCGCCGGCCGACCTCGACGCGCTCGTGCGGCGCTCGCATGCACGGGTGGCCGCGAAACTGACGAAGAGACAGCAAAGTGAAATCGGACTGAAGCCATGAGCACCCTCCCCTACGACGCGCTGGAGACACGCAGCCCCGCACAACGCGAAGCCGCCCTGATGGCCGCCCTGCCCGGCCACCTGCGCGCCGCCATGGCGGTGCCGGCGCTGGCCGAGCGCCTGGCCGGCGTGCAGCCCGAAGCCGTGCAGTCGCGCGCCGCGCTGGCGCGGCTGCCGGTGACGCGCAAGCACGAGCTCTTCGAGCAGCAGAAGGCGCGCCACGGCGGCAGCGTCTTCGGCGGCTACTCGGCGCTGGGCTGGACCGCGCAGCGCGCGCTGCGGCCCGCCAGGCGCGTCTACCAGTCGCCAGGCCCGATCTACGAACCCGAAGGCGAGCGCGCCGACTACTGGCGCAGCGCACGCGCCATGCACGCCGCCGGCTTTGCCGCCGGCGACCTGGTGCACAACAGCTTCAGCTACCACCTGACGCCCGGCGCCTGGATCATGGAGAGCGGCGCGCTGGCGCTGGGCTGCACCGTGTTCCCCGGCGGCGTGGGCAACACCGAGCTGCAGTTGCAGGCGATGGCGGATCTGCGCCCCGACGCCTACGCCGGCACGCCGAGCTTCCTGCGCATCCTGCTCGAGAAGGCGGCAGAAACCGGCGTCGCACTGCCGAGCCTGAAGAAGGCCCTCGTCAGCGGCGAGGCCTTTCCGCCGTCGCTGCGCGACTGGCTGGCCTTGCGCGGCATCACCGGCTACCAGGCCTATGCCACCGCCGAGGCCGGCGTCATCGCCTACGAAACGGCGGCGCGCGAAGGCCTGGTGGTCGACGAAGGCATCGTGCTGGAGATCGTGCGCCCCGGCACCGGCGACCCGCTGCCCGACGGCGAGGTCGGCGAGGTCGTGGTCACGGTGCTCAATGCCGACTACCCGATGGTGCGCCTGGGCACCGGCGACCTGAGCGCCGTGCTCGCCGGCCCCTGCCCCACCGGCCGCACCAACACGCGCATCAAGGGCTGGCTCGGCCGTGCCGACCAGACGGCCAAGGTGCGCGGCATGTTCGTGCACCCGAGCCAGGTCGCCTAGATCGTCAAGCGCCACCCGGGCGTGGGCCGGGCGCGGCTGGTCGTCGAAGGCGAGATGGCCAGCGACCGCATGACGCTGCACGTCGAGTGCGCCGGCGACACGCCCGGCCTGGCCGAGGCGCTGGCCGGCAGCGTGCGCGACATCACCAAGCTGCGCGCCGACATCGTGATGGCGCCGCCCGGCACCCTGCCCAACGACGGCAAGGTGATCGAGGACAAACGCAGCTACGCCTGAACGCGCTCAGGCGCGGCGGCGACGGCCCAGCCGGGCCAGCAGCAGGCCGCTGGCGGCGAGCGCCCAGCTCGCCGGCTCGGGCACCGAACTGGCCAGCATCACGGTGACGGTGTCACCCGCCATCGGCCCCAGCGCCGACACGCGCACGCGGGACACGCCCGTGGGCAGCGCCAGCAGCAGCAGGTCGGAGTCGCTGTCGGCGCCGCCCGCGGTCGGCGTGACGACGAAGCGGTCGCCGACGAGTGCCACGTCGTCGTTGAACTCCAGCGGAAACGAAGGTGACAACCAGCGGTGGTTGACGCTGCCCAGGCTCAGGAACAAGGCGCTGTCGATGGCCGCACCGGCACCGTCCCAGGCCTCGAACCGGTAGCCCGGGTAGGCCGCCGAGCCGTGGCCGAAGTTGCCCAGCGCCAGCACCAGCCCGAGCGTGCTGCCCGGGTCGGCGAAGTCCAGCGCCAGCGCCCAGCTGCCGGTCACCGCGCCGTGCCCGGCGCCCACACCCGGCAGCGCGCGGCCGGCGTCGGGGCCTTCGGTGAAGGCGATCGAAAAAGCACCGCCGGTGACGCTGTCGCCCGCCACCGAGAAGTTCACCGCGCTGCGGCCACCGGGGCTGGCGGTGGCGTTGAGGCCGCCGGTGAAAACCCAGTCCTGCCACTGCAGCGGGCTGGCCTGGGCGGCAGCGGTCACGAGCAGCGCCGTCGCGGCGGCTGCGAAGGACTCGACCCTCTTCATGCGGGACTCCCGTTGGCCTGACACGGACACGATGCTGAACCACCGAGCGTCACGCCGGCGTCACGCGCCCGCCTCGCAGTGCCCCCCGATCCTTGGGGGTCCGCGACGCGCAGGGCGGCCTTGGGGCGCAGCCGCTACGTATTTCCCACGCACCGGCTGTCATCGCCTTTCATTACCATGCGTTATCAGTTCACTCAATACGCTCTGGAGTTCGCCCGATGAAGAAGTCTCTGCTGGCCCTGTCGGCCGTCGCCATGGCCGCCGGTGCCCTGGCGGCCTATCCCGAAAAGCCCGTCACCATCGTCGTGCCTTTTGCGGCCGGCGGCCCCACCGACAAGGTGGCGCGCGACCTGGCGGAGGTGCTGCGCAAGGGCCTCAACAACCAGACCGTGATCATCGAGAACGTCGGCGGCGCCGGCGGTACGCTGGGCGCCGGCAAGGTGGCCAAGGCCAATGCCGACGGCCACACGCTGCTGCTGCACCACATCGGCATGGCCACCAGCCCTGCGCTGTACCGCAACATGCCGTACAAGACGCTGGACGACTTCGAGTTCCTGGGCATGGTCAACGAGGTACCGATGACGCTGGTGGGCCGCAGCACGCTGCCGGCCACCAACTTTGCCGAACTGCGCACCTGGATCAACGCCAACAAGGGCAAGATCAACCTCGCCAATGCCGGCCTGGGCGCCGCGTCGCACCTGTGCGGCCTGCTGTTCCAGCAGAGCATGCAGGTCGACATGACCACCGTGCCCTACAAGGGCACCGCGCCGGCGATGACCGACCTGCTCGGCGGCCAGGTCGACCTGATGTGCGACCAGACGACCAACACCACGGGTCAGATCGAGGCCGGCAAGATCAAGGCCTTCGCGGTGACGACGATGAAGCCGCTGACGACACCGGCGCTGGCCAAGCTGCCGACGCTGGACTCGCAGGGTCTGAAGGGCTTCAACGTCTCGATCTGGCACGGCCTGTACGCGCCCAAGGGCACGCCCAAGGCAGTGCTCGACCAGGTCAATGCGGCGCTGCGCAATGCGCTGAAGGACCCGGACTTCATCAAGCGCCAGGAAGCCCTGGGCGCCGTCGTCATCACCGACGGCCGCCTGGCCCCGGCCGAGCACAAGAAGTTCGTCGAGGCCGAGATCGCCAAGTGGGGCCCTGCCATCAAGGCCGCCGGTCAGTACGCCGACTGAACTCACCGTGGCGGCAGCCGATGCCCGCTGAAGACAAGGCTGCCCCATCGGGCGGCCTTTTTTCATGCGGCGCGCCGGTGCTGCTGGTGGACAGCATCACCGAAGCCATCGGCCCCGGTGCCAAGTGCGTCGTGGTCAGCGGCTCGCACGGCGGACTCAGCGCCGGGCGCTTTGCGTTGCAGGCGGGTGTGAAGCTGGCCGTCTTCAACGATGCCGGCGTGGGCAAGGACGAGGCCGGCATCGCTGCACTGGCACTGCTGCAGGCGCACGGCATCGCAGCCTGCACGGTGGCCCACGACACGGCGCGCATCGGTGACGCCCAGTCCACGCTCGACACCGGCGTGCTGTCGCACGTCAATGCGGCGGCCGCCGCGCTGGGCGCACGGCCCGGCAATGCCTTGCGGCGCTGGCTGCTCAGCGCATCGTGATCGGAATCGTCACCGGCCCGTCGTTGACCAGGTGGACCTGCATGTCGGCGCCGAAGACGCCGCCGGCCACCACCGGGTGACGTTCGCGCGCCAGGCGCAGCAGCGACCCGTACAGCGCCTCGCCCAGCGCCGGCGGCGCGGCGCCGGTGAAGCTGGGCCGGTTGCCACCGCTGACGTCGGCAGCGAGCGTGAACTGGCTGATCAGCAGCAGGCCCCCCGCCACGTCCTGCACGCTGCGGTTCATCTTGCCCGCCTGGTCGCTGAAGATGCGCAGTTTCAGCAGCTTGTCGACCAGCCGCGAAGCCAGCGTCTCGGTGTCGGCGGGCTCGGCACAGACCAGCACCAGCAGGCCGTGGCCAATGGCGCCCACGGCCCGGCCGTCGACCTCGACATGAGCCCGCCGCACGCGCTGCACGAGCGCGATCACAGCAGGTCCTGGGCGTCGTCGAAGTGCGCCTCGACGTCCAGCGGCAGCAGCTGGATGGTGGCGCGCAGCCCGGGCACCGCGCTCATCAGGGCCTGCTCGACGCTGGCGCGCACGGCCGCGGCGCGGCCCAGCGTCCACGCCGCGGGCATGTGCATGTGCAGGTCGACGAAGCGCCGCTGGCCGGCGCGGCGCGTACCAACATGGTCGAAGCGGATGGCGTGGTGGTCGAAGCCGGCCAGCACCTTGTCGATCTCGGCGCGGATCTCGGGCTCGAGCGCTTCGTCCATCAAACCGCCGGCCGAGCGCCAGACCAGCGAGGCGCCTTCGCGCAGGATGTTCAGCGCCACCGCGATGGCCACCACCGGGTCGAGCCACAGCCAGCCGGTGGCCTGGGCGGCGAGCAGGCCGATGACGACGCCGGCACTCGTCCAGACGTCGGTGAAGAGGTGGCGCGCATCGCCTTCCAGCGCCATCGACCGCACCGCGCGCGCCTTGCGCAGCATGCTGTAGGCGAGCGCGCCGTTCATCGCCGAACTCACCACCGACAGCCCGATGCCCAGGCCCACCGCCTGCAGCGGCTGCGGGTCGATCAGCCGCTGCACCGCGGCCCAGACGATGGCCAGCGCGGCGGCGAAGATCAGCACGCCCTCGAAGCCGCTGGAGAAGTATTCCGCCTTGTGGTGGCCGTAGGGGTGGTCGTCGTCGGGTGGCCGGGCGGCCACGGTGACCATCGCCAGCGCGAACATCGCGCCGGCCAGGTTGACCAGCGACTCGAGCGCGTCGCTGAGCAGGCTGACGCTGTTGCTGACCCACCAGGCGCCGGTCTTCAGCGCGATGGTGGCCAGCGCCACCGCGATCGACAGCTTCAGATAGGCGCTGACCTGCATGGCCGCACCCGCGTGCTCAGGTCGACAAGGTGACGCGGGCGAACTTGCGCTTGCCCACCTGCACGACGCAAGTGCCGGCGCCGACCTTCAGTGCCTTGTCGCTGACCACCACGCCGTCGATGCGCACGCCGCCCTGCTCGACCATGCGCAAGCCCTCGCTGGTCGACGGCACCAGGCCGGCCTGCTTGAGCAGCGCGCCGACGGCCAGCGGAGCGCCCGAAAGCGCGACCTCGGCCATCTCATCCGGCGCCCCGCCGGCCGCGCGGCGCTGGAAGTCGACCTCGGCCGCCTCCGCCGCCGCCGCACTGTGGAAGCGCGCCGTGATTTCCTTGGCCAGCAGCACCTTGGCGTCCTTCGGGTTGCGGCCCTCGGCCACCTCGCGCTTCAGACGCGTGATCTCGGCTTCGGGGCGGAACGACAGCAGCGTGAACCACTTCCACATCTGCACGTCGCTGATCGACAGCGTCTTGGCGAACATCGTGTTGGCATCTTCGGTGATGCCGATGTAATTGTTCTTGCTCTTGCTCATCTTCTCGACGCCGTCCAGGCCTTCGAGCAGCGGCATGGTCAGGATGCACTGCGGCTCCTGGCCGTATTCGCTTTGCAGTGCGCGGCCCACCAGCAGGTTGAACTTCTGGTCGGTGCCGCCGAGTTCGAGGTCGGACCGAAGCGCCACCGAGTCGTAGCCCTGCATCAGCGGGTACAGCAGTTCGTGGATGCTGATCGGGCTGCCGGCCTTGAAGCGCTTGGTGAAGTCGTCGCGCTCGAGCAAACGCGCCAGCGTGTACTTGGCGGCCAGTTCGATCAGG
>JAYUPN010000261.1:0-8287 GCA_043760065.1 Rubrivivax sp. | reverse complement strand
CGTAACCGTCCAGTTCGGCGCACGACGGCTACCGGCGGCTGCCCGGCGCACCGCTGCACCGCCGGCAGTGGCGGCTGGACGGGCAAGGGCTGCTCGTGCAGGACGAGGTGCGCGGGCCGCACCGGACGGCGCAGGCGCGCTATCACTTCCACCCCGGGGTGCGGGTCGAGATCGGGCCCGACAACCGGCACGGCCGCGCCACGCTGCCCGACGGCCAAGAAGTGCGCTGGCAGGCGACGGCCGGATCGGCGCGCCTGGAACCCTGCACCTGGCACCCCCGCTTCGGCCAGAGCCTGCCCACCATCTGCCTGGCGCTGGACCTGGCGGGCGGCCACGCCGGCCTGCACTTGACCTGGTCGGACTGACGCCGCATGCACATCCTCTTTCTCGCCGACAACTTCCCGCCCGAGGTCAACGCGCCGGCCAGCCGGACTTTCGAACACGCGCGCGAGTGGGTGCGCGCCGGCCACCGCGTGACCGTGGTCACCTGCGCCCCCAACTTCCCCAAGGGCCGTGTCTTCGACGGTTACCGCAACCGGCTCGCCCAGCGCGAGACGATGGCCGGTATCGAGGTGCTGCGGGTGTGGTCGTACATCACTGCCAACGAAGGCATGGCGCGGCGCGTGCTCGACTACATGAGCTTCATGCTGATGGCCACGCTGGCGTCGCTGTTCGTGCGCCGGGTTGACGTCGTCGTCGGCACCTCGCCGCAGTTTTTCACCGCCTGCGCCGCACACGCGGTGGGCACGCTCAAGCGCGTGCCCTGGGTCTTCGAGCTGCGCGACATCTGGCCGGAGTCGATCAAGGCCGTCGGCGCGATGGGCGAGTCCTGGGTCATCCGGCTGCTCGAGCGCCTCGAGTTGTTCCTCTACCGCCACGCCGCGCGCGTGGTCACGGTGACGCACACCTTCAAGCAGATCCTCATCCAGCGCGGCATCGACGGCAACAAGATCGACGTCGTCACCAACGGTGTCGACCTGAGCCACTTCGCGCTGCAGCCCAAGGACGCGGCACTCGAAGCGGAGCTGGGCCTGCAGGGCTGCTTCGTCGCCGGCTACATCGGCACCCACGGCCTGGCGCACGGCCTGGACACGCTGCTCACGGCGGCGCAGACGCTGCAGGACACACCGGGCGCACAGGACATCCGCATCCTGTTCCTGGGCGACGGCGCCAAGAAGGCCGAACTGGTGGCCAGCGCGCAGCGCCTGGGCTTGAAGAACGTGTTGTTCGTGGACTCGGTGCCCAAGGCGCAGGTGGCGCGCTACTGGTCGCTGCTGGACGTGTCGATCATCCACCTGCGCAAGACTGAACTCTTCGGCTCGGTGATCCCGTCCAAGCTCTTCGAGTGCATGGGCATGGGCATCCCGGTGCTGCACGGCGTGGCCGGCGAGTCCGCCGCCATCGTGCAGGCCGAGCAGGTAGGCGAGGTCTTCGAGTCGGACAACGCCCCTCAGCTGGTGCAGTCGCTGCTGCGCCTGCGCCAGGACCGGACGCGCTACCAGCACTACCGCGACAACTGCCTGCGCGCCGCCACGAACTACGACCGCACGCACCTGGCCGGCTCGATGCTGAAGATCCTGGTCTCGCTGGCCCGGCGCTGAGCGCGGGGCTAGGCTCGGAACCAAACGGGCCGGCTCAGCGCGGCCTGAACTCCGGCACCGCGGCCGCCAGTTGGCGCCGCACCTCGGCGTCGCTGGCGCCGGCCTCCAGTGCCTGCGCCCAGGCCAGCAGCGGCGCCACGCTGTGCGAGGCGTGCTCCAGCCGCGCCACGCGCAGCGCCGCGAAGGCGGTTGCCACCGTGGCGTCGGCGTCGGACAGCAACTCCTCGAACAGCTTCTCGCCGGGCCGCAGCCCGGTGAAGACGATGGCGATCTCGTCGGGCGCGTGGCCCGACAACTTGATCAGGTCGCGCGCCAGGTCGACGATCTTCACCGGCTCGCCCATGTCCAGCACCAGCACCTGTGCCGTCTCGCCGATGGCCGCGGCCTGCAGCACCAGCCGCGCCGCCTCGGGGATGGTCATGAAGTAGCGGATGATGTCCGGGTGCGTCACCGTCACCGGGCCGCCGCGCGCGATCTGCTCCTTGAACTTGGGGATCACGCTGCCGCTGCTGCCCAGCACGTTGCCGAAGCGCACGGCCATGAACCGGGTGGCCGGGAACTCGCCGGCCAGCGCGCTGATCACCATCTCGGCGGCGCGCTTGGTGGCGCCCATGACGTTGGTCGGATTCACGGCCTTGTCGGTGCTGATGAGCACGAAGCGCTCGACGCCGACCTCGCCCGCGGCGCGCGCGGCGTGCGCCGTGCCCAGCGTGTTGTTGCGCAGCGCCGCGGCGGCATTGTGGTCCTCCATCAGCGGCACGTGCTTGTAGGCCGCGGCGTGAAACACGACCTGCGGACGCCAGGCCTGGAAGGTCTGGCGCAGGTGGGCCATGTCCTTGACGTCGCCGATCAGTCGCACCAGTTCCAGCGCCGGGAAGGCCTCGCCCAGTTCCTGCTCGATGGTGTAGAGGTTGAACTCGCTCTGCTCGAACAGCACCAGGCGTGCCGGCGCGAAGAGCGCAACCTGGCGGCACAGTTCGCTGCCGATGCTGCCACCGGCGCCGGTGATGAGCACCGTCTTGCCCTGCAGCGTGTGCGCGATGCCGGCTTCGTCCAGCACCACCGGCTCGCGGCCCAGCAGGTCCTCGGCTTCGATGTCGCGCAGCCGCTCGACACGCGACTGACCGCTGCGCAATTCGTCGGCGCTGGGCACCGTCAGCACCGGCAACCCGGTGCCGGCGGCGAGGTCCAGCGCGCGCCTTCGCTGGGCGCGGCTGGCCGACGGCAGCGCCACCACGACGTGGGTCGCGGTGCCCCACGTCGGTTTGCCCTTCAGCGCCTCCAGCGGCCCGAGCACCGGCACGCCGTTGATGCGCGCACCGTGCTTGGTGCGGTCGTCGTCGAGCAGGCCCAGCACCACCCAGCCCTGCTGGTGCAGCCCGGCCAACAGCAGCCGTGCCGCTTCGCCCGCGCCGAGCACGATGGCGCGCCGCACCTCCGCATGGCGCCCGGCGATGCGCGTGCGCGCGTGCTCGTAGATCATGCGGTAGGCGATGCGCACCAGCGCCAGGCCCATCAGCGACACCACCGGGTGCAGCGCCAGCACCGCGCGCGGCACCTGTACCAGGCCGAGGCCCATCACCACCGCGGCCGCCAGCGCACCGGCCACCGCGCAGGCCAGCGTCAGCCGCTTGATCTCGCCAAAGCCCGAGAAGCGCCACATGCTCTGCGGCACCTTGAAGGCGACGCTGGCCGCCGCGTAGGCCAGCACGACGCCGGCCAGCACCCAGAGGTCGTAGCCGGGCCGTGCACTCAGCCAGCGCTCGAAGCCGAGCCGGAACAGGTAGGTGGCGTTCCAGCACAGCGCCACCACCGCGGCGTCGATCAGCACCGTCAGCGGCTCGCGGTGCGGGCGCAGCCGGGCCAGGAAGACGTCCAGCCGGACCCACGGGTTGTGCGGGTCGGTCACTGGACGACCCTGCGCGCTGCGCGCTCCGGGATGAGCGCTTTGGAGCGGCCACGCGCGCTCATCAGGCAACCTCCGTGCTTCGCACTGCGGTATTCGCCTTTCGGGCGGCCGGGCAGGCTCATGCCTGGCGCAGCAGCACACGCACGGTGCGCCACAGCACGCACAGGTCGGTGGCCAGCGTGGCGCGGTCGGCGTAGTCGGCGGCGTGCTTCAGTTTGGCCGGCAGGATGACCTCGACGTACTCGCGTTCGGGGTCGGCGGCGCGCGCGAGTTGCGTCGCTTCGTCGATGTAGGCCAGCGACGCCGGGTCGGTGATGCCCGGCCGCACCGCCAGCGCACGTTCGCGCAGCGCCGCCGGGTACAGCGCGACGTAGCGCGGCACCTCGGGGCGCGGGCCGACCAGGCTCATGCAGCCGCGCAGCACGTCGATGAACTGCGGCAACTCGTCGATGCGGGTGCGGCGCAGGAAGCGGCCGGCGCGCGTGATGCGCGGGTCCTCACCCACCGTCAGCGGCAGGCCGTCGGCCCGGCTGTCCATGGTGCGGAACTTGTGGATGTCGAAAGGCACCCCATGCCGCCCCACGCGCTGCTGGCGAAAGAACACCGGGCCGGGCGAGTCGAGCTTGATCCACAGCGCCACCGCCAGCATCAATGGCGCCAGCAGCGCCAGCGCCAGCGCCGCGCCCAGCAGGTCGAAAGCGCGCTTGGCCACTTGCCGCTCAGGCGCCGAGCACGCCGCGCACGGCCTGCACCACACGCTGCACGTCGGCGTCGCTCATGCGCGTGTACAGCGGCAGGCTGACCATGCGCTCGTAGGCGCGCTGGCTGTGCGGGAACATCGCCGCGTCGAGCTGGTAGCGGTCGCGCCAGTACGGATGCAGGTGCAGCGGGATGTAGTGCACGCTGCAGCCGATGCCGGCTTCGAACAGCCGCTCGATGAAACGGTCGCGCTCGATGCCGGCACCATCGGCCAGCCGCATCACGTACAGGTGCCAGGCATGCGTCTGCCCCGCGGGCGCACGCGGCGCGGGGACCACCGGCAGCCCGGCCAGCCCTTCGTCGTACAGCGCCGCGATCCGCTCGCGCCGCTGCTGGAACGCCCGCGCGCGCCGCAGCTGGTGGATGCCCAGCGCCGCGGCGATGTCGCTCAGGTTGTACTTGAAGCCCGGCGCGATGACCTCGTAGTACCAGCTCGGCACCTTGGACGTGAAGCGGTCGAAGGCGTCGCGGTTCATGCCGTGCAGCCGCATCACCCGCGCGCGCTGCGCCACGGCTTCGTCGCGCGTGACCAGCATGCCGCCTTCGCCGGTGGTGATGGTCTTGTTGGCGTAGAAGCTGAACACCGTGGCGTCGCTGGCCAGCGTGCCCACGAGCCGGCCGCCGCTGGTGGTGGGCAGCGCGTGCGCGGCGTCTTCCACCACCTTCAGGCCGTGCCGGCGCGCCAGCGCCAGGATCGCCGGCATGTCGGCCGCCAGCCCGGCGTAGTGCACCGGCATGATCAGCTTCGTGCGCGGCGTGATGGCCGCTGCCACCGCCGCTGGGTCGATGTTCAGCGTCGCCGGATCGATGTCGACCAGCTTGACGTCGGCGCCCAGGTAGCGCACGACCTCGGCCGTCGCGGTGAAGGTGTGGGTGGTGGTGATGACCTCGTCGCCAGGCCCGATGCCCAGCGCTTCCAGCGCCAGGTGCAGGCCGGCGGTGGCGGAATTGACGGCGATCGAATGCAGCTTCTCGTCGCCCAGGAAGGCCGTGAAGTCGGCCTCGAAGCGCCGCGCCTTCGGGCCGGTGGTCACCCAGCCGGACCTCAGCGTGTCGACGACCTCGGCGATCTCTTCGTCACCGATCTCGGGCAGGGCAAAGGGCAGGAAGGGTTCGGCCATGGCCGATTATCGGACGCGGTTCATGCCGAGCCCGGCTTGGCGATCCACGCCAGCACATGCGTGCGCAGCAGCGGCACGGCGTTGAACACCGGGTACAGCGCCGGGTGGACGCGACAAACCGCGCGCGCCAGCGGCGGCGCCAGCGTGACGCGGCGGTGCGTGATGCGGCCCTGCGGGAAGAGCGAGCGCACGCGCGACAGCGGCACGCCGCGCACGTCCGGGTTGCGCGGATTGTCGACAGTGAAGTCGTACCAGAGCACGGCGCCGCCGGGCTTGAGCCAGCGCCACATCGCGTCTGCCAACTGCTGCTGGAAGTCGTCGTCGAGCAGCGACGAAAACACGGTGGACTGCAGCACCAGGTCCTGGCTCTCCGGTTCGATCGGCGCTCTCGTCGCGTCGCCCAGGTGCAGCGCCACCGCCTCCGGCAGGCACTGCCGCGCCCGTGCGTGCCGGTCGGGCAGCAGTTCCAGCCCCTGCAGGTGCGGCGGCGCAAAGCCCAGCCGCAGCAGCTCGAGCAGGTTGCCGCCTGCGCCGCTGCCGACCTCGGTCAGGCGCAGTTGCGGCAGCTCGGTGCAGCCCTGCTGCACCAGCAGTTGCAGCAGGGCGCGCTGGCGCTCGTGCAGCATCTGCCAGACCTCGGGGCGCAGGATGCTGTAGCGATCGGGGCCACCGCTGCGGCGCGCGTAGCGTTCGACCACGGCGCGGGTCTCGTCGTGCGGCGACTCGTTCATGCCACGGCGTCCAGGAAACGCTGCGCCAGCACCGGGTAGGTGTGGTGGGCGAGCACGAAGGCGCGGCCACGCTCGCCCATCGCCTGGCGATCGTGCGCGGGCAAAGCGGCGAGCTGGCGCAGGCCCGCGGCGACGGCCGGCGGCGACTCCGGCGCCACGGTGAGGCCAGCGCCGGCCTCGGCCACCGGGTCGTTGCCGGCTTCCACCGCGTGCAGCACGGGGCAGCGCGCCATCATGTAGTCCATCAGCTTGTTGGGCGCGATGCCGAAGCGGTAGATCGGCAAGCGCTGCCAGCCGATGTAGGCGATGTCGACGCCGGCCAGGAAGGCGGGCACCTGGGCCTTGGGAATCGGTGGCAGCAACTGCACATGCTGCAGCCCCTCGGCCGCCACGCGCTGCGCCAGCCGCGCCTGCTCATGCCCGTTGCCCACGAGCACGAACTGCAGCGCGTCGCCCTTGAGCAGCGTGGCGGCGTCCAGCAGCGTGTCCAGCGCGTTCGGCAACCCCATCGACCCGGCGTAGCCGACCACCGTGCGCCCCGCAGCACGCGCCGCGGCCAGCGCCTGCGCCACGTCGTCGCGCAGCGGCGGCTGGCCCTGCCATTCGTCCAGCGTGATGCCGTTGGGCACGATGTGCAGCTTCTTCAGGTCCAGGCCGCGACCGGCCATGTGGCCCTGCACCTTGGGCAGCATGCTGACCACGACGTCGGCGTCGCGGTAGGCCGCGTCTTCGGCCGCCTGGCACAGAAGTGCAAAAGGGTGCCAGCGCGACATGCCCGAGAGTTCGATCGGGCTCAGCGGCCACAGGTCGTGGACCTCGTACACCAGTCTGGCGCGCGCAGCGCGCGCGATGCGGCGCGCGACCCAGATGTCCATCGGGTAGGTGCTGGAGGCGATCACCGCGTCGGGCCTGAACTCGCGCACGAGCCGCGAAGTATCGGCCCACACCGCGCGCAGGAAGGCCCAGATGTTCCTGACGCGGCCCACGCCGTTGCTCTGGTAGCGCGGGGTCGGGTAGAAACGGTAGGCGATGCCGTCGAGCGTCGCATCTCCCGCCCTGGGCTGCGCCGAGCGCACGTGCGAGAAGTCGGCCGCCAGCACCTGCACGCGGTGGCCCAGGCGCACCCATTCGCGCGCCAGGTAGTAGGGCCGGTACTCCATGCCCAGCAGGGGGCTGCCGGCGTAGTGGTTGAGGTAGAGGATGTTCATCGGCCGCCGCCCGACACCGGCTTCATTCAGGCCGCCCGGATGCCGCCCAGACGCTACCGGGCGGGCAGACCTGGCCCGGGCGCAGGTGGCAGAAGTCGGCCACCTGGCAGTCGTGGTCCACCAGCACGCCGATGTCCACGATGGCACCGCGGCCGATGATCGCGCCACTTTCAACCACGGCACCCGCCGCCACCAGCACACCCGGTGCCAGCAGCGCGTCGGGCGCCACGCTGGCGTGCGGATGCACAAGTGCTGGCAAGGGCCGGCCCTGGGCTTCAAACTGCGCCATCAGCCGCTGGCGCACGTCGGCACGGCCGATGGCCACGAACACGGCAGCTAACAGCCCTGCAGGCCCTGCAAGCTCTGCACGGTTGAAGTCAGCGGCATCCAGCACCGGCACGCCGGGCACCGGCGAGGTGGCCGCCGGGTTCTCATCCGCAAAGCCCAGCACCGCATGGCCCGACAGCCGCGCGCAATGGCAGGCCTTGCGCGCGTGCGCACCGGTGCCGAAGATCACCAAGGCTTCGTTCATCTCACCCCCCGCGCCTGCGCAAGCCGATCGTAGAGGGCCCGCATGGCATCCACACTGTGCTGCCAGTTGGCGCGCTGCTCGACGATGGCGCGGTTGTCGCGCGCGGCTGCGGCCCGCAGCGCTGCGTCGCCGGCCGCCTGGGCGATGCAGTCGGCCAGCGCGTGCGCGTCACCCGTCTTGAAGAGCAGGCCGTTGCGGCCGTGTTCGATCCACTGCGCGTTGGCCGGGATCTGGGTGGCCACCGGGAAACAGCCGCAGGCCATGGCCTCGTTCAGCGACACGTTGTTGCCGTCGGACTCTGCCGCGCTGACGAAGACGTGTGCGGCACCCAGCAGCGACACCAGCGTGGGGTGATCGACGTGGCCGTGAAAGCGGGTCACCGCGTCAAGGCCGGCAGCCTGCACCTGCGCCTGCAGCGCCTCACGC
>JAYUPN010000260.1:0-8334 GCA_043760065.1 Rubrivivax sp. | reverse complement strand
GCAGCCCGGTGGCGCGCTGGGTGCCGCCGCGCAGGACGTGGAAGGTATCGCCGAGCGTCCAGGCGACGGCATCGCTCGCGTAGAGCACGGCCGCCTCGCGCGGGGTGATCCACGCTTGTGGGCGGCCCGAAATGTCGAGCTGCAGCACGTCCATGCCTCTAGGGTACCTGATCGTTCGCGCCAGCTTCAACCGCGGCGTGGATCTCGCGCCAGGGCCTGGGTAGACCCTTGTCGATGGCCGTGCAGCCGCGATCTAGGAAAGTGACCCTAAATAAGTCCTGTCTTTCGGCGACCGTCGCGCGCGGAAGCAGGCAAAATAGAACGACCGTTCGTTTTTTGTTTTCCCACCTTGACTGCACACACCGATCCCACGGCTGCCAGCGCGCGCACCCTGCACAAGGGCCAGCAGACCCGCGCGGCGATCCTGGACGCGGCGCTGGGCCTGGCCTCGCACATGGGGTTGGAAGGCCTGTCGATCGGTGCCCTCGCCGAGGTCATGCAGATGAGCAAGTCCGGCGTCTTTGCGCATTTCGGGTCGCGCGAGGAACTGCAGATCTCGGTCATCCGCGAGTACCACGCGCGCTTCGAGGAAGAGGTCTTTTTTCCCGCCGTGCGCGAAGCGCGCGGCCTGCCGCGGCTGCGCGCGCTGTTCGAGCGCTGGATCCGCCGCGTCTCGGTGGAAGTCGACTCGGGCTGCATCTACATCAGCGGCGCGGTCGAGTTCGACGACCGGCCCGGCCCGGTGCGCGACGCGCTGGCGTCGATGGTGCGCGCCTGGCACGCGGCGCTGGACCGCGCGATCCGCCTGGCCATCGACACCGGCGAGCTGCAAGCCGGCACCGACCCGACGCAGATGCTGTTCGAACTGCACGGCCTGATCCTGGCCCTGCACCATGACGCGCGCTTCCTGCGCATCCCCGGCGCGCTGGACCGTGCCCGCGTCGGTTTCGAGCGCACCTTGTCCTACTACAGCACCGCCGCAGCGCCACCGGCTGCCAAGCCGTCGCGCGCGCCGCGCTGAAGCGCTGGCGCCACCCTCCCGTCTCGCTGATCTCAGGAGCATTCCATGGCCACCTACACCCCCCCGCTGCGCGACATGCGCTTCGTGATGCACGAAGTGCTCAACGTCGCCGACGAGCTCAAGCGGCTGCCGCGCCATGCCGAGGTCGACGTCGACACCATCAACGCCATCTTGGAGGAGGGCGGCAAGTTCGCGTCCGAAGTCGCCTTCCCGCTCAACATCAGCGGCGACGCCGAGGGCTGCTCGCTGGACCCGGCGACGCACGAGGTGCACCCGCCCCAGGGCTTCAAGGAAGCCTACGCCAGCTACGTGCGGGGCGGCTGGCCTTCGCTGGCCTGCGACCCCGCGTACGGCGGCCAGGGCCTGCCGCTGGTCATCAACCACTGCGTCTACGAGATGCTGAACTCGGCCAACCAGGCCTGGACGATGTACCCTGGGCTGTCGCACGCCGCCTACGCCTGCCTGCAGGAACACGGCACCGAGGCGCTGAAGCAGATCTTCCTGCCCAAGCTGACCAGCGGTGAGTGGACCGGCACCATGTGCCTGACCGAGCCGCACTGCGGCACCGACCTCGGCCTGCTGCGCACCAAGGCCGAACCGCAGCCCGACGGCAGCTACAAGCTCACCGGGCAGAAGATCTTCATCAGCGCCGGCGAGCACGACATGGCGGCCAACATCGTGCACCTGGTGCTGGCGCGGCTGCCCGACGCACCGGCCGGCAGCAAGGGCATCTCGCTGTTCGCGGTGTCCAAGTTCCAGCTCCAGGCCGACGGCAGCCTGGGCGCGCGCAACCCGATCTTCTGCACCGGTCTCGAGCACAAGATGGGCATCAAGGCCAACGCCACCTGCCAGATCAACCTCGACGGCGCCACCGGCGCCCTGGTCGGCCAGCCCAACAAGGGCTTGAACGCGATGTTCGTGATGATGAACGCCGCCCGCCTGGGCGTCGGCAACCAGGGCGTGGGCCTGACCGAGGTGGCCTACCAGAACGCCGCGGCCTATGCCAAGGACCGCATCCAGATGCGCAGCCTGTCCGGCGCCAAGCAGCCGCAGCAGCCAGCCGACAACATCATCGTGCACCCCGACGTGCGCAAGATGCTGTTGACGGCGCGCGCCTACGCCGAGGGCGGGCGTGCGCTGGGCCTCTACATCGCGCTGCTGATCGACAAGGAGATCGCCAGCGACGACGAGGACGAGCGCAAGGCCTGCGCCGACGAGGTGGCGCTGCTCACGCCCATCGTCAAGGCCTTCCTGACCGACAACGCGTGGACGGCCACCAGCGCCTGCATGCAGGTCTTCGGCGGCCACGGTTACATCAAGCAGTGGGGCATGGAGCAGTTCGTGCGCGACGCCCGCATCAACATGATCTACGAAGGCACCAACACCATCCAGAGCCTGGACCTGCTGGGCCGCAAGGTGCTGGGCGACAACGGCGCCAAGCTCAAGAAGTTCGGCCAGCGCATCGCCGAGTTCGTCGAGGAAGAAGGCACGAACGAAGCGATGCAGGAGTTCATCAACCCGCTGGCCGAACTGGGCGAGAAGGTCACCAAGCTGACCACCGAACTGGGCATGAAGGCCTTCGGCAACGCCGACGAGGTGGGTGCCGCCGCGGTGGACTACCTGCGCGTCGCCGGCCATCTGGTGTTTGCCTACTTCTGGGCCCGCATGGCCAAGGTGGCGCTTGAAAATCAAGGCAGCGGCGACCCCTTCTACACCGCCAAGCTGCACACCGCGCGCTTCTATTTTGCCAAGCTGTTGCCCGAGACGGCCAGCCTGATCCGCACCGCGCGCGCCGGATTGGCCCCGCTGATGGCCATGGACGAAGCGCTGTTCTAGAGTCCCGTTTCTCTCAAACTTGCAGGAGACATCCCATGAAGACCTGGATTGCAACCGCGCTGCTGCTGGCCGTCGGCACCGTCTCGGCCCAGAACTCGCCGGTCGGCGTGTGGAAGACCATCGACGACAAGACCAAGACCGAGAAGGCGCAGATCCGCATCACCGAGTCGGGCGGCGTCTTCAGCGGCAAGATCGAGAAGCTGCTGGCCGCCGACGCCAAGCAGGACGGCGTGTGCGACAAGTGCAGCGACGACCGCAAGGACAAGCCGATGATCGGCCTGGAGGTCATCCGCGGCGTCAAGCGCGCCGAAGCAGAAAACACCTGGGAAGGCGGGACCATCCTCGACGCCGCCGAGGGCAAGGTCTACAAGGTGCGCATGCAAAGTGCCGACGGCGGCAAGAAGCTCGAAGTGCGCGGCTACGTCGGCATGCCCATGCTCGGCCGCACGCAGACCTGGATCCGTGTTGAATAAGGAAACCCCCATGACCCGATTTACCGTGCGCAAGGTCGCCGTGCTCGGCGCCGGCGTGATGGGCGCGCAGATCGCTGCCCATCTCGTCAACTGCAAGGTGCCGGTGGTGCTGTTCGACTTGCCGGCCAAGGACAACGACGGGGCAGGGGCCCCGTCGTCCAGGTGCTCGAAGAACGGCATCGTCACCAGGGCCGTCGAAGGGCTGAAGAAGCTCAAGCCCTCGCCGCTGGGCGTGCCCGAGCACGCGGCGCTGATCCAGCAGGCCAACTACGAGGAGCACCTGGCGCTGTTGGGCGAATGCGACCTCGTCATCGAGGCCATCGCCGAGCGCATGGACTGGAAGCTGGCGCTCTATGCGCAGATCGCACCGGCGCTCAGCCCCCACGCCATCGTCGCCAGCAACACCTCGGGCCTGTCGATCACGAAGTTGAGCGCTGCGCTGCCGGAGTCGATCAAGCCGCGCTTCTGCGGCATCCACTTCTTCAACCCGCCGCGCTACATGGCCCTGGTGGAGCTGATCGACACCCCGGCCACGCAGCCCGAGGTGCTGGACCAGCTCGAGACGTTCGTCACCAGCGCACTGGGCAAGGGCGTCGTGCGCGCCAAGGACACGCCCAACTTCATCGCCAACCGCGTCGGCATCGCCGGCATGCTGGCGACGATGAAGGAAGCCGAGAAATTCGGCCTGTCCTACGACGTCGTCGACGACCTCACCGGCAAGAAGATGGGCCGCGCCAGCAGCGGCACCTTCCGCACCGCCGACGTGGTGGGCCTGGACACCATGGCCCACGTCATCAAGACGCTGCAGGACAACCTCGCGGACGACCCGTTCTTCCCGAGCTACGCCACGCCGCCGGTGCTGGCGGCGCTGATCGCCAAGGGCGCGCTGGGCCAGAAGACCGGCGCCGGCTTCTACAAGAAGGTCGGCAAGGACATCCTGCGCCTGGACCCCGCCAAGGGCGACTACGTCCCGTCGGGCGGCAAGGCCGACGCCATCGTCGAGCGCATGCTCAAGAAGCCGCCGGCCGAGCGGCTGAAGCTGCTGCGCGAAAGCTCCAACCCGCAAGCCGCATTCCTGTGGGCGATCCTGCGCGACGGCTTCCACTACGCCGCGGTGCACCTGGAAGCCATCGCCGACAACGCGCGCGACGTCGACTTTGCGATGCGCTGGGGCTTCGGCCTCAAGCAGGGTCCCTTCGAGCTGTGGCAGGAAGCCGGCTGGCAGCAGGTGGCGGGCTGGGTCAAGGAAGACATCGAAGCCGGCAAGGCGCTGAGCCAGGCGCCGCTGCCGCAGTGGGTCTTCGACGGCCCGGTCGCCGAGCGGGGTGTGCACACGCCCGGGGGCTCGTGGAGCCCGTCGCGCAAGACCTACGTGCCGCGCAGCACACTGCCGGTCTACGCGCGCCAGCACTTCCGCGAGAACGTCTCGGGCGCAGGCGCCGTCGACGCGCTGAAGAGCGGCACCGAGGTCTACAGGAACGAGGAAGTGCGCGTCTGGACGCTCGACGGCGAGGTGCTGATCGCCAGCATCACCGCCAAGCTGCACCTCATCAGCCCGACCGTGGCCGAGGGCCTGCAGCACGCGCTGGACGTGGCCGAGGCCGGCTACAAGGGCCTCGTGATCTGGTCGCCCGACGATGTCTTCAGCGCCGGCGCCAACCTCGAAGCGCTGATGCCGGTGTTCATGAAGTCCGGCGCCAAGGGCATCGCGCCGGAGATGAAGAAGTTCCAGGACTTCGTGCTGCGCGTGCGCTACGCCCAGGTGCCGGTGGTCAGCGCCATCCGCGGCATCGCGCTGGGCGGCGGCTGCGAGCTCGCGGTCTACAGTGCCAAGCGCGTGGCGGCGATGGAGTCGTACATGGGCCTCGTGGAAGTCGGCGTCGGCCTCGTGCCGGGGGCCGGCGGCCTGACCTATGCCGCGCGCCGCGCCGCCGAGATGGCGGCCGCCGCGAATGTTCCAAACCCGGCCAACGCCGACATCATGAAGTTCGCCACCGACGCCTTCACCAACGCCGCGATGGCCAAGGTGGGCACCAGTGCGATCGAGTCGCGCAAGCTCGGTTACCTGCTGTGGAGCGACCTCATCGTTCCGCACAAGGACGAACTGCTGTTTGTGGCCATCACGCAGGCCCGGGCGATGTTCGACAGCGGCTACCGCCCGCCCACGCGCAGCGTGTTCCCGGTAGCGGGCCGTTCGGCCGTCGCCACCATCAAGGGCCAGCTGGCCAACATGCGCGACGGCGGCTTCATCAGCGCGCACGACTTCCACATCAGCACGCTGATCGCCGAGGTCATCTGCGGCGGTGACGTCGATGCCGGCAGCCTGGTCAACGAGGAGTACCTGATGACGATGGAGCGTGAGCGCTTCTGTGCCCTGCTCGAACACCCCAAGAGCCAGGAACGCATCATGGGCATGCTGCAAACCGGCAAGCCGGTCCGCAACTGAGCGAGGATCAGACCATGAACAAACAAGTTCAAGACGCCTACATCGTTGCCGCCACGCGCACGCCCATCGGCAAGAGCGGCCGCGGCTACTTCCGCAACACGCGGCCCGACGACCTGCTGGTGGCCGCCGTGCGCAGCGCGCTGGCCCAGGTGCCGAGCCTGGACCCCAAGGCCATTGAGGACGCGATCATCGGCTGCAGCTTCCCCGAAGGCGAGCAGGGCATGAACATGGCGCGCGCCGCGATGGTGCTCGCCGGCTTGCCGCACAGCGTCGGCGGCGTCACCGTCAACCGCTTCTGCGCCAGCGGCCTGACCGCACTGCAGATGGCGGCCGACCGCATCCGCGTCGGCGAAGCCGACGTCATGATCGCCGGCGGCGCCGAGAGCATGAGCATGGTGCCGATGGGTGGCAACAAGCCCAGCTTCAACCCCGAGGTCTTTGCGCGCGACGAGAACGTCGGCATCGCCTACGGCATGGGGCTGACGGCCGAGAAGGTGGCGGCGCAATGGAAGGTCAGCCGCGAGGACCAGGACGCTTTTGCGCTGGCTTCGCACCAGAAGGCGCTGGCGGCGATGGCTGCCGGCCACTTCGATGCCGAGATGACGCCGATCGACGTCGTCGACCGCTCCCCCGACCTGGCCAGCGGCGGCGTGTCGAAGAAGACGTGCACCGTTCGGCTGGATGAAGGCGCGCGTCCGGACACTTCGCTCGAAGGCTTGGCCAAGCTGCGGCCGGTGTTCGCCGCCAAGGGCAGCGTGACGGCCGGCAACAGCAGCCAGACCAGCGACGGCGCCGGCGCGCTGATCCTGGCCAGCGAGAGCGCCATCAAGCGCTACGACTTGAAGCCGCTGGCCCGCTTCGTCAGCTACGCCGCGCGCGGCGTAGCGCCGGAGATCATGGGCATCGGCCCCATCGAGGCGATCCCGGCCGCGCTGAAGTACGCCGGCCTGACGCTGGACGACATCGGCTGGGTCGAACTCAACGAAGCCTTCGCCGCGCAGGCGCTGGCCGTCATGCGCACCGTGGGCCTGAACCCCGAGCGTGTCAACCCGATGGGCGGCGCCATCGCGCTCGGCCACCCGCTGGGCGCCACCGGCGCCATCCGCGCCGCCACGGTGGTGCACGCGCTGCACCGGCAGCAGCTCAAGTACGGCATGGTCACCATGTGCGTCGGCATGGGCCAGGGCGCGGCCGGCATCATCGAACGTGTCTGAAGGAACCCGCAGCATGAGCATCAAGACCGCCACACTCAACGGTGTCGCCACCATCGAGATCGCGCGCCCCGAGAAGAAGAACGCGCTCACGGTGGCCATGTACCAGGCCATGACCGAGGCGCTGGTCGCGGCCAAGGCCGAAGCGGCGGTGCGCGCGGTGCTCATCACCGGGCAGCCCGGCGTCTTCACCTCGGGCAACGACATCGAGGACTTCATGACCCGCGCGCCGGGGCAGGGCAGCGACGCGATGGACTCGCCGGTGTTCCAGTTCATGCGCGCGCTGCTCGACTGCGACAAGCCGGTGGTGGCGGCGGTCACGGGTGCGGCGATTGGCATCGGCACGACGATGCTGCTGCACTGCGACTTCGTCTACGTCTCCGACGAAGCGCGGCTGGCGATGCCCTTCGTGGCGCTGGGCCTGGTGCCGGAGTTCGCGTCCAGCCTCGTCGTGCCGCAGCTGATGGGCCACCGCCGCGCGGCCGAGAAGCTGTTGCTGGGCGACCCCTTCACGCCCGAACAGGCGGTGGACTGCGGCATCGCCAATGCGGTGCTGCCGGCCGGCGAGGTGGTCAACCACGCCCGCCGCGTCGCCGAGCGCTTCAATGCGCTGCCGCCCGGTGCCGTGCGCGAAGCCAAGCAACTCATGCGCGGCCCGCAGCGCGAGGTGCTGCTCAAGACCATCGCCACCGAGGGCGCGCTGTTCGCCGCGCGGCTGCGCAGTCCCGAGGCGATGGAGGCCTTCCAGGCCTTCTTCCAGAAGCGCAAGCCCGACTTCACGAAGTTTTGACCCCCCCGAAGCGCCTGCGGCGCTCCCCCCAGGGGGCGCCCCCAGCGGCCCGGCGAAGCCGGTTCCGCGGCGGCCGCTCGAGATGCCGCCGCAGATGAGGTGCCGATGTCATTGACCGCCAAGCTGATGCTCAGCCCGGTGCTCGTGGCGCAGGCCGTCGCGACGCGAGCACGTCTGCCGCGACTGCCCGAGCCCGCCGGGCGGCGCCACGGCGTGGCCGGGCAGGGTACGTCGCTGCGGCTGCTGATCGCCGGCGACTCCTCGGCCGCTGGTGTCGGTGTGGAGCAGCAACGCGACGCACTGGCGCAGCGGTTGGCCAGACGGCTGGCCGAGGCGGTGGGCGCGCGCATCGCGTGGCAACTGCATGCGCGATCCGGCCTGACCACCGCGCAGACGCTGGCGCTGCTGCGCGACGAGGACCACGGCCCCGACACGCTGCACGCCGACCTGGCGGTGATCGTCACCGGCGTCAACGACGTCGTCGACCAGATCCCGTCACGCCGCGCCGTGGCCGCGCGCGAGGCGCTGGCCAACTGGCTGCGCAACGGCCACGGCAT
>JAYUPN010000259.1:0-8385 GCA_043760065.1 Rubrivivax sp. | reverse complement strand
ACCGCCGAGCCGGCCAGCGACAGGCCGGCGTTGCCGGCCTTGATGCGCGCGATGCGGGCGCTGTCGATGCGGCTCATCTGGCCCGCGCCCACGCCCAGCGTCATGCCGCCGGCGCAGAAGACGATGGCGTTGCTCTTCACGAACTTGGCCACCTTCCAGGCAAAGAGCAGGTCCTGCAGCTGCGGCTCGGTGGGGGCCAATCGCGTCACGACGCGCAGTTCGCTGTCCGACACGTTTTTGGTGTCGGGCGACTGCAGCAGCATGCCGCCGCCCACCCGTTTGAAGTCCAGCGCGTTGGCCGCCGTGCCCAGCGGCACCTCGAGCACGCGCACGTTGTGCTTGGCCGCCAGCACGGCGCGCGCCTCGGGCGTGACCTGCGGCGCGATCAGCACCTCGACGAACTGCTTGTTGTCGCCGATGCGGCGCGCCGTGTCCTCGTCCAGCGGCCGGTTGAAGGCCAGGATGCCGCCGAAAGCCGAGGTCGGGTCGGTGGTCCAGGCCTTGCCATAGGCCTCGGCCAGGTTTGCGCCCACGGCCACGCCGCAGGGGTTGGCGTGCTTGACGATGACGCAGGCCGGCGCGTCGAAGGTCTTGACGCACTCCCAGGCGGCATCGGCGTCGGCGATGTTGTTGTAGCTCAGCGCCTTGCCCTGCAGCTGCACCCAGCCGGCCAGCGCGCCGGCCGGCGGCGCGGCGTCGCGGTAGAAGGCGGCGCTCTGGTGCGGGTTTTCGCCGTAGCGCATGTCCTGCGTCTTCGTCAGCTGCAGGCTGTAGACGGCGGGGTAAGGCTCGCGCGCCGGCACCGCGGCGGGGGCTTCTTCGACGCCGGGCTGCAGCGCGCCGAGGTAGTTGCTGATCATGCCGTCGTAGGCCGCGGTGTGCGCGAAGACCTTCTTGGCCAGCATGAACTTGGTGCTGCGCTGCAGGCCCGTGGTGCGCAGTTCATCGAGCACGGTGGCGTAGTCGGCGGGCTCGATGACCACCGCCACGTCGGCCCAGTTCTTGGCCGCCGCGCGCAGCATCGCCGGGCCGCCGATGTCGATGTTCTCAATCGCGTCGTCCAGCGTGCAGTCGCTGCGTGCCGTGGCCTTGGCAAAGGGGTAGAGGTTGACGATGAGCAGGTCGATGGTCGCGATGTCGTGCGCCTGCAGCGCCGCCATGTGCTCGGGCAGGTCGCGCCGCGCCAGCAGGCCGCCGTGGATGCGCGGGTGCAGCGTCTTCACGCGGCCGTCGAGCATCTCCGGGAAGCCCGTGACCTCGGCCACTTCGGTGACCTTCAGGCCGGCGTCGGCCAGCAACCGCGCGGTGCCGCCGGTGGACAGCAGCCGCACGTCCAGGCTGCTGAGTTCGCGTGCGAACTCGACGATGCCGGTCTTGTCGGAAACCGAGATAAGGGCGGTCTTCATTTGATGAGCTTGTGGTCCAGCAGCTTGCGCCGCAGCGTGTTGCGGTTGATGCCCAGCCATTCGGCGGCCTTGCTCTGGTTGCCTTGCGCCTGGCGCAGCACCACGTCGAGCAGCGGCCGTTCGGCGGCGTTCAGGAAGAGGTCGTGCAGCGCGTTGGGTTCGGCGCCGCGCAGGTCCTTGAAGTACTGCTCGACGCTGTTGCGCATGCAGTCGTCGATGGCTTTCTTGGTCATGCCGCCAAGGTCTGCAAGTGATCGTTGGCTGCGGTCGCGGTGGCAGGCAGCAGCGTGTGGGCGTCGGCCAGTTGGTCGAAGTAGGCCGTCACGGCGTCGACCTGGGCACGGCTGTCCTCGATCAG
Source organism: Rubrivivax sp. (assembly GCA_043760065.1). Taxonomy (GTDB): domain Bacteria; phylum Pseudomonadota; class Gammaproteobacteria; order Burkholderiales; family Burkholderiaceae_C; genus Rubrivivax. Next base: position 6,621 of record JAYUPN010000259.1, on the reverse strand, counting down.
GTTCATGCGGGCGCGGAAGCTGTCGCCGCCCGGCAGCCCCTTGACCGCCCAGCCGATGTGTTTGCGCGCGCTGCGCACACCGGTGCCTTCGCCGTACAAGTCGTAGTGGTCATGCAGGTGCGCCGTCAGCCAGGCCTGCACCTCACGCACCGCCGGCGGCGCGCACAGCGTGCCGTGGGCCAGGAAGTGCGCCACCTCGCGGAAGATCCACGGCCGGCCCTGCGCCGCGCGGCCGATCATCAGCGCGTCGGCGCCGGTGCGGCGCAGCACCTCGCGCGCCTGCTGCGGCGTGTCGATGTCGCCGTTGGCCACCACCGGGATGCGCAGCGCGGCCTTTACCGCCGCGACGGTGTCGTGCTCGGCCTGGCCGCCGTAGCCCTGCTCGCGCGTGCGGCCGTGCACCGTGACCATCGCCACGCCGGCGCTTTCGGCCGCGCGCGCGATGCGCAGCGCGTTGCGTTCGCTGGCGCACCAGCCGCTGCGCATCTTCAGCGTCACCGGCACGCCGGCGCTCGCGCAAGCGGCGACCACGGCTTCGACGATGGCCAGCGCCAGCGGCTCGTTCTGCATCAGTGCCGAGCCGGCCCACACCTTGCACACCTTCTTGGCCGGGCAGCCCATGTTGATGTCGATGATCTGTGCGCCGCGGTCGATGTTGTAGCGCGCCGCCTCGGCCATCTCGGTGGGGTCGACGCCGGCGATCTGCACCGCGATCGGCGCCGCCTCGCCCGTGTGGTCGGCGCGGCGGCTGGTCTTCAGCGACGACCACCGCTCGCGCTTGCTGGTCACCATCTCGCTCACCGCGTAGCCCGCACCCAGGCGCTTGCACAGCATGCGGAAGGGGCGGTCGGTGACCCCCGCCATGGGCGCCACGAAAAGGTTGTTCGGCAGTGGATGGGCGCCGATGCGCATGACCGATGGGGCCTTTGCAGGTGCTGAAAAATGAGGCGCGAGTATAGCGGCGCCAGATCGCCGGGCCCGCCAGCGCCGACCTGTCCGAAGGCCGGGCGCTGGGTGTCCGCCGGCGAACAGAGCACGGTGCCGCGTCGTGCCCATAATCGTGTGCATCAATGGAAGCCTGGCTGCAATCACTGCTCACCGCCCTCGCCCTGCCGCAGTTCGGGCTCATGACCGTATTCGTGGTTTCATTGATCTCCGCCACCCTGCTGCCGATGGCCAGCGTGCCGGTGGTCTACGGCCTGATCCAGCTCAACCCGGGCCTCTTCTGGCCCGCGCTGCTGGTGGCCACTGCGGGCAACACCGCGGGCGGCGCGATCACCTACTGGATGGGCTGGGGCGCTGAACGGGCCTACGAAGGCGTCACCCACCACAAGCCGCACGAACTGCGGGCCTTGACCTGGGCGCGGCGCTGGGGGCCGCCGGCGTGCCTGCTGTCGTGGCTGCCGTTCGTGGGCGACCCGCTGTGCGCCATCGCCGGGTGGTTGCGGCTGCCGTTCTGGCCGTGCCTGTTCTACATGGCACTGGGCAAGTTCCTGCGCTACCTGGCCTATGTCGGCGGCGCTGTGTGGATCGTTCCGGCCTCGATGCAACTGCCGCACTGAAGCACGACAATCGGCGCCTTCTAGCCCGACACGTCCTGCCATGAACACAGCCACCCCGAGTTACGACGATCTCAGCGCCACCTGGACCCGCATGCACCGGCTCTCGCACCTGCAGTCCATTGCCGGCTGGGACCAGGCGGCCAACATGCCGCCCAAGGGCAACGAGGCGCGCGCCGCTGCGCTGGCCGAGATGGCCGCGCTGCTGCACCGCATGCGCACCGACGCCAGGCTGCCGGACCAGCTGCAGCGGGCCGAACAGGAACCGCTGTCGGAGATGCAGCGCGCCAACCTGCGCGAGATGCACCGCCAGTGGCGATCGTCGAATGCGCTGCCCGAGTCGCTGGTGCAGCGCCAGCGCATGGCGAGCTCGCGCTGCGAGCACGCATGGCGCCAGCAGCGGCCGGCCAACGACTGGACCGGCTTCGTCGGCAACTTCCGCGAGGTGCTGGCGCTGGGCCGCGAAGAAGCCGAGTTGCTCTCTCAGCTGCACGGCGTGCGCAGGTACGACGCGATGATGGACCGCTTCGAGCCCGGCATGACCTGTGCCCAGCTCGACCGCGTCTTCGGCGACGTCCGGCAGTGGCTGCCCGGGCTCATCCACGAAGTCACCGCGCGCCAGGCGCAGCAAGCCGTGCTCGAGCCCGTCGGCCCCTTCCCGCTCGACGCCCAGCGCCGGCTGTGCGAGCAGGTGATGCGGCTGCTCGGCTTCGACTTCGAGGCCGGCCGGCTGGACGTCAGCACCCACCCCTTCTGCGGCGGCGTGCCCGAGGACGTGCGCATGACGACGCGCTTTCGCGAGGACAACTTCCTGGGCAGTCTGATGGGCACGGTGCACGAGACCGGCCACGGCCGCTACGAGCAGAACCTGCCGCGCGACTGGCTCGGCCAGCCGGTGGCCGACGCGCGCAGCATGGCGCTGCACGAGAGCCAGAGCCTGAGCTTCGAGATGCAGCTCGGCAGCCACCCCGGCTTCGCCCGCCAGCTCGTGCCGCTGCTGCAGCAGGCCTTCGGCGCGCAGCCGGCTTTCGAGCCCGCCAATCTGCACCGGCTGCTGACGCGCGTGCAGCCGGGCCTGATCCGGGTCGATGCCGACGAAGTCACCTACCCGGCGCACATCATCCTGCGCTACGAGATCGAGCGGCCCCTGGTCGAAGGCGAGATCGAGCCCGAGGACGTGCCGGCGCTGTGGGACGGCCTGATGATGGAGCTGCTTAAGCTGGACACACGGGGCGACTACCGCAACGGCCCGCTGCAGGACGTGCACTGGCCCGAAGCGCTGTTCGGCTACTTCCCGTGCTATTCGCTCGGCGCGATGTACGCCGCGCAGTGGTTCGCCGCCATGCGCCGCGCCATGCCCGACCTCGACGAGCGCATCGGCCGCGGCGAGTTGACGCCGGTGTTCGACTGGCTGCGCCAGCACATCTGGACCCCGGCCAGCCGCTGGACCACCGACGAACTGGCCGTGCGCGCCAGCGGCGAGGCGCTGAACCCGGCGCACTTCAAGGCACACCTGCGCGCGCGCTACCTGGGCTGAAAAGCGCCGTGGCTACAGCCGCGGCATCGGCTGCGTCGTGGCCTGCGCGTTTTCCTCGGCCATGAATTCGGAGTGGCTGATCTCGCGGATCACCACCGTGCGCTCGGGGTCGAACTCCTCGCGCACGTTCAGCCGGTCCTGCTGCGCCTGGAGCCGGTCCATCAGCTGTTGCAGCAGATCGTGCAGCGGCGGGTCCTGCTCGGGCAGCGGCAGGCTCGACAGCTGCGTGCAGATGCGGTGCAGCCAGTGGGTCGGCACGCGGTCGATGGCGGCGGCGCCGGCCTCCAGCAGCGAGCGCTCCAGCGCGGCCAAGTGCGGCAGCACCTCGCGTGCGCCACGGGCCCGGTCCAGCAGCAGGCCCAGCGACTGCGCCATGAGCCGGCCCTTCAGGCGCGTGAGGCTGTCGGCGGGTGCGCCACCTGGCGTCGGGGAAGGGGCGGGTGCGGGCATGACGCCACTTTATCGGCGGACTGCCGGTCCGACTTGAGCAGCGGCCGACGCTGGTGGCCGGCGGCGGCGAAAAGTCGCGACGCTGCTGGGCGCGGCTTTCAGCCGCAGGAATCTAAGCGCGGCCTTCAGCCGCGCGTGGCCAGGCTGCGCTGCAGGTCGTCCAGCACCTCGTCCAGCCGGCGCAGCGCCTGCGCCGCGCGCGTGCCCTGGGGCGGCAGGCGGTGGCGCAGCAGCGCGCGGTGGCTGTCGTCGAGCACCGCGTCCTCCAGCGCCAGGCCGTGGCGCGACAGCGTGGCGCCGAGCACGCCGCGGCGCGAGCGCAGGTCGGCGCGCGTGCGTTGGTAGGCGTGTTCGGCCAGCCGACGTCGCTGGCCGTAGCCGAAGGTGTTGGCCAGGAACAGCGCCGGGTCGCTGTGGTCGGGCTCCAGCAACACGATGTCGGTGCCGGGGTGGCTGCTCCGGTAGCCCTTCATGCCCAGCTCGAGCCGCGAATGGATGAGCGTGCGGAAGGTCTGGCTCAGCACCAGCGGCAGGCCGCCATCGACCAGGCGCGGGATCCGCCCCTCGGCGCCGCCCAGCACCCGGTGGCGGCTGGCCCGACCGGCATCGAAAGGCACCAGCGGGTTCAGGCACAGCACCAGGTCCAGGCCCAGGTCGAGCAGCACGCTGGCGTGCAGCGTCTTCTTCAGCGCGCCGTCGACGTACCAGTGGCCGCCGATGGGCACCGGCGGAAAGAGGCCCGGCAGCGCGGCACTGGCCGCCGCCGCTTCGGAGATCGGCACGTGGTCCCAGCCCGGCAGGCCGAATGGCGCGGCCTCGCCGCTGTCCAAGTCGGTGGCCACCAGCACGAGGCGGCGGCCGCGCTCGCGCTGCAGCTGTCGGAAGTCGTTGCTGCGCCCCGGCGCGGCGAGCAGGCTGCGCAGTTGGCGCTCCAGCGGCGCGCTGCTGAACAGACCCGCGGGCAGCGCGCGCCCCAGGTGCTCCAGCGACGCCAGCACCGAGCGCCCCTTGAACGCAAAACCGAAACCGGCCATCGCCACCAGACCGGGCAGCGCCGCCAGCCGGCGCGCGTACTCGCTGAGGGCCGGACGGACGAAGAGGCTGGGCCGCACGATGTCGGCGCGCGGACCGCTGTTCTCGATGAAGGCGCTGCACAGCTGGCGCGGCGTCATGCCGTTGGCCAGGCAGGCCGCGACCAGGCCGCCGGCGGACACGCCGACGTAGCCGTCCAGCGCGTTGAGGTCCAGGCCCGGCACGGCTTCTTCGAGTGCGCACAGGGCGCCGATCTCGTAGATGGCGCCCAGCGGGCCGCCGCCGGCCAGCGCCAGGCCGATCTTCGGCCGGACGGCGGCGGCGCGGTCGCCTGGCCGCGGGCCGGGCGGGTCAGTGGACTTGCGTGTCATCGAAGGAGCGCGGGTCTCATGGACAAAAAGGGCGCCGAGGCGCCCTTCACGTCGGCTTGGCCTGGAAGTCAGGCGGCCTTGCGGCGCATCACGCGCTTGGCGGGCGCCTTGGCTGCCGCCTTGGCAGCGGGCTTGCTGCGCTTGGCGGCGGCCTTGACCGGGGCACCCTTGGACAGGCGGGCCACGGCGGCGGCGAGTGCATCGACGCGCTGCACCAGGGCGTCGACGTCCTTGGCGGTGGGCACGCCGAGCTTGTTCATGGCCTTGGCGGTGCGCGCTTCGAAGATGGTCTCGAGCTTGTCCCAGTTCTGGCCGGCCTTGGCGGTCACGGTGTCGGCCATGGCGCTCATCTTGCCGGTGACTTCGCTGATCTTGTCCTCGGCGATGCCTTGCGTCTTCTTCTGCAGCGACAGGCCTTCCTTGACCAGCGTGTCGAAGACCTTGCCGCCTTCTTCCTGCGCCTTGCTGAAAGCGCCCATGCCGGCCAGCCAGATCTGCTGCGCCGACTCCTTGACCGACTGCGCCAGGTGGCTGTCCATCAGGCCGGAGGCGGCCTTGCCGGCCTTGCCGGAGACTTGTTCGGCGGTGCTCTTCATCTTCTTGACCATGGCATGTTCCTCTTGCGGTTTGTGGCTCGGTGCTTGGGCGGCGTTGCGGGTCTGTTCAGCCGGCCCCATGGACAGAAATATAGGGTTCCCCCCTGGAGGCTGCAGCCTAAAGTTCTAGTGAGACGGCTCTATGCTTGAAATCAGCGCAGCGCATTCCATGCGCGCCCAGCGACAACCGCCCCAGACCAGGAGACCCGCATGCACTACTTCGTCACCGGCGCCACCGGCTTCATCGGCAAGCGCCTGGTCAAGGCCCTGCTCGCGCGCAAGGGCAGCACCGTGCACTTCCTGGTGCGCGAGGGCAGCGAAGGCAAGCTCGATGCGTTGTACGACTACTGGGGCGTCGGCAAGGCGCGCGCGGTGGCGGTCAGCGGCGACCTGACGGCCAAAAAGCTGGGCGTGGCTGCCGACACGATCAAGGCCCTGAAAGGCCAGATCGACGCCGTCTACCACCTGGCCGCGATCTACGACCTGAAGGCCGATGCCGAGAGCCAGATCGCCGTCAACATCGACGGCACGCGCAACCTGGTGGAGTTCGCCAAGGCCGTCGACGCCGGCCACCTGCACCACGTCAGCAGCATCGCCGCGGCGGGCCTGTACGAAGGCGTCTTCCGCGAGGATATGTTCGAGGAGGCCGAGAACGTCGAACACCCCTACTTCATGACCAAGCACGAGAGCGAGAAGATCGTGCGCAAGGAAAGCAAGGTGCCGTGGACGGTGTACCGGCCGGCCTTCGTCGTCGGCGACAGCAAGACCGGCGAGATGGACAAGATCGACGGCCCCTACTACTTCTTCAAGGTCATCCAGCGCATGCGGGAGATCCTGCCGCCGTGGTTCCCGGCGGTGGGCCTGGAGGGTGGTCGCATCAACGTCGTGCCGGTGGACTTCGTCGTCAAGTGCATCGACCACATCAGCCACAGCAAGGCCGACTTGAAAGGCAAGGCCTTCCACCTCGTCGACCCCATGGGCTACCGCATCGGCGACGTGCTGGACATCTTCAGCAAGGCCGCGCACGCACCCAAGATGAACCTGTTCGTCAACGCCGCGCTGCTGGGCTTCATCCC
>JAYUPN010000258.1:0-27023 GCA_043760065.1 Rubrivivax sp. | reverse complement strand
GTACGCACCGACGTGGCTGGGTGGCGCCCAGCGCATGTCGCTGGCGGCCATCCCGCTGCAGGCCGGCCGCCAGGCCACGCCCGAAGTGCAGGCCTTCTTCGAGAACCTGCTGCCCGAGGGTGAACTGCGCGACTACCTGGCCGCCCAGCGCAAGGCGTCCACGCTCTTCTCGCTGCTGCTGGAGGTGGCTGGCGACACCGCGGGGGCCTTCGTGCTGGTGGCGCCCGGGCAGACGCCGGAACCGCCCCGCTACGAAGCCACGACCTGGGAGGCCATCGCCGCGATCCTGGCCAACCGGTCGGCTTCTGCGATCGACATTCACGAGCAAGGCGCCCGCGTCTCGCTGGCCGGCGCGCAGGACAAGACCAGTCTGGCGATCTTCGACGACGGCGTGCCGCGGCTGCCAAAGGGCACGTCGCCGTCCACGCACGTCCTCAAGCCCAACATCCGCCGCCTGACCAAGGTCTGGCACTCGGCAGCGAACGAGGCCATCGTCATGCGCGCCGCCGCGATGGCCGGCCTGCCGACGGCCGAGGTCTTCTATGAACCGCACACCGAAGCCTGCGTCGTGCGCCGCTTCGACCGCCAGCTACGCCCCGACGGAACGCTGGCGCGGCTGGTGCAGTACGACCTGTGCCAACTGGCCGGCACAGTGTCGGAGCGCAAGTACGAGAAGGAAGGCGGCCCGGGCCTCTCCGGCTGCGCCGAGCTGATCCGTCGCTTCAGCGCGCAGCCCGCCGTCGACCTGCGCCACCTGGTGCGCTGGGTGTTCTTTAACCTCTACGTCGGCAACAACGACAGCCACGCCAAGAACCTGTCGATCTACAGCCTGCCTGGCCAAGGCGTGACGCTGACGCCGTTCTACGACCTGATGTGCACTCGGCTGTACCCTGGCCTGTCGCCCGAGTTCGCCTTCGCGATCGGCGGCGAGGTCAGGCCGGGCGAGATGAGCGCCGAGAACCTGGCACTGATGGCCAGGCAGCTGGGCATGCAACCGCGCTTCCTGGCCCAGCAGGCGCGGGACATGGCCGACCGCTTGCCCACAGCCATCGACCAGGCCGCGCGCGAGATCGCCCCCGCACTGACGCCATCGGCCCGCACCCTTGCCGAGCGGCTCGAGCGCTTCGTGTCGTCGACCACCAAGAAGCTGGCAGCACGCATCACAGCGGCACCATGATGTCGCCGTCCGGACGGCCGGTGCAGGACCGGCCGCCCCACGGCATCAAGCCGCAGCGTCGCCATCCGCAGCGCCACCACCGGCGCCGCCCAAGGTTCCGCCCTTCTTCTTGTGCGGCACGGCGCCCAAATACCGCCGGATGAAGCCTGGCTTGCCCAGCCAACCGGCCAGGCCGCGCAGCAAGCTGAGGTAGGTCTGTATGGTGGACGGCTGCAGCCCGTCCTTGCGCCACAGATCGACCGCGGCCTGGATGGGGCGCTGGCCCGGGTTGCGCGGGTCTGGCGCGACTTTGGAGCCGCCGCGGGCTTCCAGCTCGCGGAATAAGTGGCGCCAAGAGCCCGAACCCGGAAACCCAGCATCCATGCGGCTTCCCGGCCGATCTCTCTGAGCAGGTGCAGAACATCCTGGCGGGCGTCCGACGCACCTGCGGCCAGCCCCAGGTGCGTGTATCAGGCGGCCCCCTTCGCGCTCTGTCGGTCGGGCGCAACCGGTCTCGCGGCTGCCCCCACCGGACGCGCCACCCGATGCAAGCCGACTTGAAATCCCACACGAAGATGCCCACGGGGCTGGGCTTTGCCCGGCCCGGCCCGGCCCAGGGCCGAGCGCTGCCCGCGCAGGAACTGCACCCTGCGGCCCGTTTGCCGAGTACCACCACGCTGTACCTCGCGCGCCACGGCCAAAGCGAGTGGAACAACCAGAGTCGCATCACCGGCCAGATCGACATCGGCTTGTCGCCGCGCGGCCTGCAACAGAGCGCAGCCCTGGCCCAGTGCCTGGCTGGCGAGCCACTCGCCGCCATCTGCACCAGCGCCTTGCAGCGCACCATCGCCACGGCGCAGCCCACCGCAGCAGCCCTGGGCCTGGGCATCGTCTCGATGCCCGAGCTCAACGAGATCCATCTTGGCGTGCTGCAGGGTCGCCACCGCGACGAGCGCGATGGCGAGGCGCAGGCCCAGTGGGCGCGCTGGCAGGCCGACCCCTTCGGCTACCGCGTGCCCGGTGGCGAGCGATTCGACGAGTTGGCGCTGCGCGTGTTGACCGGCCTGCAGACGATCCTGGACCGGCACCCCGGGCAGCAGGTGTTGATCGTCGGCCACCGCGCCACCAACCGGGTGCTGCTGGGCCACTTGCTCGGCTGGCCGCGCGAGCGCTGGCACGAGATCCGGCCGCGCAACAAATACTTCTACCGGCTGCGGCTCGCCGGGCCCGCGGTCGAGATCGCCACCTTCGCGCTCAGCGGCAGCCGGACCGGCGTCTGCACCGAAGGCTTCGTGATGTGAGGCCGCGGTGTCAGCCGCGGGGCAGCACCATCCGGGCCGGGACGTTGCGCGTGATCTGCTGCGCCGCCGGGCAGCAGCGTGAAGAGCGCACGGCCGGCACGCTGTAGTCGTCCAGGCCCCAGGCCTGAGGCCTGCTCGACTTGTCGAACCGGCCCTTCACCGCCGGGTCGTGCGAAGCCCGCTTGTGACAGACCATCACCCGGCCGGCGGTGCCCGAGGCCGCGCTCGGCTCGAAGCGCACCTGCCAATAGGCGCTGTTGGCCGAGAAGAAGCCCAGATGCACACCCGCGTCGCGCGCCGCCTCGACGTGCTGGCGCATCGGCCACGACCAGTACTCGTCGTGGCCGATCGACAGCCAGGCGCTGCAGTTCAGCAGCAGCGCCGGCCGGGCATGCGTGTCCAGGTTCGTGCAGCAGGCCAGGTCGAAGCCTTCGCGCTCGAGCCAGCGCACCATGTTGCAGTCCCACAAGTCGGTGCGCCGGCTGTCGTCGCGAACGACGAACAGGATTTAGCTTTGCGCTTGGCTGTCACTCGCCGTGAGTCGCGCGAGACAGACGCCACTTTGCCAGCCTTCGGGGTCGTCGGGCGCAGCGGTGCGCAGCACGAACGGATGCACCCAGGCACAGTCCACCAGACCCGTCGCAGACTCCGCCATCGGCATGCGCTGTGGGGTGGCGCGCGCGGTGACGGGGCCGGCCACCCTGCGCGCCCCGAGGCCCTGGTACCAACCGACGCGAAACACCTCGGGTGTGTAGTGCGGCGCAAAGGTGTGGACCCACAAGTCGATCGTGTCGCCGCGGTTCACGCTGGTCGCCGACGAACAACCCTCGATCTCGCGCGCCATGGCCGGACGGTCGAACTTCCAGTCGCTGGTGCCCGGCCGCGCGTTTTCGCTGGCGATGCCGTTCACCCGACCACGGCCCTGATGTGCGCACTGGTGGTGCGCGCGCCGTCGACCACGATGCGATGCGAAGGCAGCGGTATGCGCAGCGCCCGCTCGATCTTCTCTTTCAAGCGATCGGCGGCCAGGTCCTCGGGCCGCAGCGCCTGCAGCAAGCCCTTGTCGGCGAACTTGCCGATGCGAAAACCCTGTTCGTTGTTGCCTTGGTACGGATAGGCCAAGGCCGGCGTGCGCGCGCTCAGCACCTCAAGCAATGTGTTGTCGCCACCCATGCTGATCGACACCGCGGAGCGCATCAGCTGCTGCTGGAAGTCGGCCAGGAAGGGCACGATCTCGACATTGCTGCTGCGCGCCGAAAGCCGCAGCCGGTCGATCTCCGCCGGCGTGGTGCGCACGCCCGCTGCCAGCAGGAAACTCAGCTCCGGCATCAGCGCCGCGGTGCCGATGGCCGCTTGCAGCAGCTCGCCGCCGACATGGCCACCCCCTTGGCTGACCAGCACCTGGCGCTGGCGGGCCGGCCGGGCGGCCGGCTCAGGCAGCGACGGGCTGATGTAGCCGGTGTAGAGCAGCCGATCGGCGATCTCGTGCGCCAGCGAGAAGGTTTCGCCAAAGCCGATGATCTGCGGGTCGCCCCGAACGAACACCGTGTGGATGTGCTTCTTCACCGACTTGACCATGCGGCGTTCGTTGTCCAGCGCCCGCGGCACCAGCACTTCGCGCACCGAGGTGAAAACTGGCACCGCACCACAACGCTCGCGCACGGCACCGAGCAGGCCCATGATCTCGGGCTTGAAACGCCGCCGTCCGAAGGGGTAGAACTCGAGCACCACCGCGTGACAGGGCATGCGCAGAAAACCCGCGATCGCCTGCTCGCGGTCGGCCCAGATTTGATCGATGCTGCGGCGGCCTTCGGGGTCGAAAAGCGCGCCGCTTTCTTCGTCGTGCAGCAGCGTGGCCAGGCGCAGGCTCCTGAAACCCGCACGCGCGGGCACCACACCGCCATCGAGCCCGCCGTGCACGAGGTCGACGTCACAGTGCGCCAGCAGCTCTTCGATGATGCGCAGGCTGCAGGTGAGGTGGCCGAGCCCGACCAGGCTCTGGCAGTAGTAAAGAATCCGCCTTCGCTGCTGACCCGGCGCCAGCGTCATGCCGCCAGCCGGTGTTCCAGGACCACGGTTTGCACGGCAAGGGGTGCCGCACGCCGCCCGATCGCGACGTATTCGAAACCGAGTGACTGCATGTGCAGCGGGTCGAACAGGTTGCGCCCGTCGAACACCACCGGCTGGCGCAGCGCGCCGCGCATGCGCTCGAAGTCGGGTGAGCGGTAGGCCTTCCACTCGGTCACCACCAGCAGCGCGTCGGCGTCCTGCAGCGCCTCGTGCGGCGTGGCTGCGTACGACAGGCCTTCGAGCTTGCCAAAGACCCGGCGCGCCTCGTTGATGGCCACCGGGTCGTGCGCGACCACCGTCGCGCCGCGGCGCAGCAACTCGGCCACGATGACACGGCTGGGCGCCTCGCGCATGTCGTCGGTATCGGGCTTGAAGGCCAGACCCCACAGCGCAAAGCGCCTGCCCTGCAAGTCTTGGCCGAAACGCTCGACGATGCGGTCCACCAGCACCAGCTTCTGGCGCTCGTTGGCGCGCTCGACGGCGCTGAGCAGGTGCATCGGCTCGCCAGCGGCGGCAGCGCTGTGCAGCAGGGCCTTCACGTCCTTGGGAAAACACGAGCCGCCATAACCGCAGCCGGCATACAGGAACTGGTGCCCGATGCGCGGGTCGCTGCCGATGCCGCGACGCACCTGCTCGATGTCGGCACCCAGCTTTTCGGCCAGCAGCGCGATCTCGTTCATGAAGCTGATGCGGGTGGCCAGCATCGCATTCGCAGCGTATTTGGTCAGCTCGGCCGAGCGGATGTCCATGATCACGAGCTTGTCGCGGGCACGCTGGAAGGGCGCGTACAGGGCCTGCATCAGGTGCACCGCACGTTCGTCGTCGGCGCTGACGACGATGCGGTCCGGGCGCATGAAGTCCTCGACCGCCGCGCCTTCCTTCAGGAACTCGGGGTTGGAGACCACGTTGTAGGGCACCCGGATGCCGCGTTCGGCCTGGCCTTGCGCGATGGCCTGGTGCACCGCGTCGGCGGTGCCCACCGGCACCGTGCTCTTGTCGACCACCAGCTTGTAGTCGGTCATGTAGCGGCCGATGCTGCGCGCGGCGGCCAGCACATGCTGCATGTCGGCGCCGCCGTCTTCGTCGGGCGGGGTGCCCACGGCGATGAACTGGATGGTGCCGAAACGCACGCCTTCTTTCAGGTCGGTGCCGAAGTGCAGGCGCTCGCCGGCGACGTTGCGCTCGACGAGCTCCTGTAAGCCGGGTTCGTGGATCGGCAGCTCGCCGCGCTTGAGCCGGGCGATCTTGGTCTCGTCGAGGTCGACGCACAGCACGTCGTTGCCCATTTCGGCGAAACACGCCGCGCTCACCAGGCCCACGTAGCCGGCACCTACAACGGTCAACTTCATGGCAGCTCCTGGCCGGTCGTGGGCGACGATGGCGGCTTGTTGTTGGCGCTCCGCGATGCACCATCGGGAGCCGAGTCGCTGGACTGCCCACTTGCGGCGCGGGCGAGACCCTGGGGGTGCGCGATGGGAGACAGAGCGCCCGGTGGCGTATCTGATACGTGCAGTCGGCCCGAAACAGGAGGTAACGCCGGGCGCGCCAGGTCTGGGAGACCTCAGCCCTGCACCTGCTCGAGGATGGTGCCCAGCACGCGGTCCGAATCGAAGTGCCGCACGGCCAGCTCGCGCGCGGCACGGCAGTGGCCCGCATAGTCCGCCTCGATGGCCTCGAGGCCCGCCACCGCTTCGGCCAACGTCGCGTAGGTGAGCAGCCCCTGCCCCGTCGGCAGGTGACCGTCGACACCGGTGGACTGCACCAGCACCGGCTTGCCGCTGGCCAGGTACAGCGCGCTGCGGTCACTGAACCAGCCGGTCTCGAACTCAACATAGCGGTTGTGCGCCACGCTGAACTCGGCGCGCGAGTGGCCGATGTAGCGGCGGTAGTCGTCCAGCGTGCGCAGTTGTCCGGGATCCGTGACGACCCAGCCGCGCTGCTCGAACAGCTGTCGGTCGCTGCCCTGGTCTTCGGACTCGATGCGCAGCGCCACCTCCAGCGCCCGGCCGCTGGCGGCGGGCAGATCGAGGAACTGCAGCCAGTTGTCCGACTTCTCGCCCGAGTCGACACCCTGCCACTCGAATCGGCCGCGGCCTTTCCAGGTCGAGATGGTCGTGTAGCGCTGCCCTTGCGCCGCGGCGGCGCTCGGCCACTGCGACAGCACGACCGGGCGTGGCAACCGGTGCCAGTGCAAGCCGTCGGTCGGAATCGGGCAGCGCGGCGTGCCGATGTTGAAGCCCAGCGTGAACAGGAATTCGTACTCGTCTAGCGGTTCGTGGTCGGGCGCGCGTTCGTGAAAGCGGATCTGCGTGCTGCCCGGGTTGCCGTCGAAGAAGGCACGGCGCCGGGGCGGCTCGAAGAGGGCCCGCAGCTTGTGGATCTGCCCGCTGCGAGCGATCAGCAGGTCGGTCTTGCGCGCCACTTCGACGGCCTGCGCGAAGGGCATGCCGTGGGTCGCTTCGCCTTGTTTGTAGACCAGGCTGCAGCGCGGCCACAGCCCGTACTGGCGCGCCACGGCCTCGAAATGGGCGCGTCCGCTCCAGGCCTCGAAGTCGACCGGACGGCCCTGTGCGTCGGTGCAGCGCGCGCGGCCGACCGCGTCGACGAGATAAACCTCGTGGCCCAGCCGCTGCCAACCCACCGCGTAGGCCAGCGCGTGGTCGATGTGGCCGACCGTCGTGTTGGCGATCTTGGCGCTGCAGATGATGCGCATGGGCGGTGCCGTGCTGATGGGTCGTCAGACCGGCGGCAGATGCGACTCGATGAAGCGCAGCCAGTCGCGCACCCGCACCGGCCAGGCGTAGCGATCGAGCACCTGCTGCCTGCTGTGTCTGCCCATGCGCGCCACACGCGCCCGGTCGGCTTCCAGGCCAACGATGACGTCCTTGATCTGCGCCAGGTCGCGGCGGATGAAGCAGCCGTTCACCCCTTCGTGGATCAGGTCCTCGCAGCCCCCCACCCGCGTGGAAACGATGCCGCGGCCACAGGCGGCGGCCTCCAGCACACTCTGCGAAAAGCCTTCGGAGCTGGAGGCGCACACATAGAGGTCGATCTGGTTGTACAGCGCCGGCATGTCTTCGCGCTTGACCTGATGCTCGCCGCGTGCGCCCAGCACCGCCACCTGCACGCCCGGCAACGTGCCCAGCGGTTCGATGAATTCGCCAAAGCCCTTCAGTGCATCGTGTTTGGCGATGTCCTTGCTGCCGCAGAAGCCCAGCACCAGCGGCTGCGAGCGGTCGGCATGGACCGGTCGTGCCGGGCTGAAGAGTTCGGTGTCGACGCCGTTTTCGGTCAGCACGATGCGGGACAGGCCGCCCCGCCTGAAGATGCCGTGCAGGCGGCGGCTGATGGTGTTGACGCCCTTCAGCCGCGCCAGCTTGTCGATCAGCTCCGGCGGCGGCTCGGGCGCAAAGTCGGGCATCGACTGGTAGCCGTCCCAGGAACGGTGCGAGTGAATGCCGGTGATCAGCCGCTCCCGGCGCAAAAACGGCAGCCGGTCTTCGAATGTGTGTTTTTTGCTCTTGGCGATGACGTCGGTCCAGCCGAGCACGAAGACGAGGTCGTAAGCGGAGTGTTCGCGTTCGATGGCTGCCAGCTCGGTGCTGGCCGCCGCGACATGCAGCACCAGGCCCGGGTTGTCGTTGTGTCGCACCAGCCCCTTGGCGATGGTGTCGTAGGACCAGCCGGGTTTGTCGGTGACGATCAGCACCCTGCCCTGGGGTCGCCGCGTCGGAAGACTTTGCTCAACCATGGAGCGTGACCTCGCTCAGTGTCTTGAAGCCATAACCGCGTGTGGCCAGCAGCTCGAAGATCGCCTCCACCCTTTGCAGCATGGCCAGGCAATCGGCTTCAGTGGCGCAGTACGGGCTCTTGCCTGCCACCAGTTCGACGTTGTGGAACATGCAGCACAGCACCGTGGGGTCGGTGTGTTCTTCGTACCAGTCGATGACGCGCCGGCACTGTTCGAAGTCGGAGAAGCGCGGCGTCGGCCGCAACCACTGCAGCTGCGGCGTGATCGACACCGGCACTTCGATCACCGATGAGTCGCCGCGCTGGCAGATGTCGTCGGTGGACGGGTGGTAGGGCACCAAACTGCCGGGCCGCGAGAAGTCAGCGATGTCGTGCCAGTTGCGAAACGGCGTCACGCTGCTGTCGTGCGTGTAGCCCAGCTGCTGCAGGCAGTGAATGGTCCAGCCGCGCGCGCCGAAGCGGCCGGCCCTGAAGGAGCGCGGCTGGCGTCCGAACAGTTCGGTGAAGCGCTGCGTCAGGCGCTTGAGCTTGGCGAACTCCAGCGCTGGCGCGTACTGGCATTGCATCTCTCCCGGGTCGCAGCCGCTGAAGTCAGGCCCGGCATGGGTGGCCTCGGGCCCGATGTACTCGCCATGCAGGTGGGCACCCAGCTCACAGCGTTGCGGGTCAAGCGCCCGCAGCACGTCGACCGCTGGCGCGTCGACCATCACCGCCGGGCTGATGAGATAGACGGGTTTGACGCCGTAGCGCTCGCACAGCGGCTGCAGCCTGCCGATGCCTGAAAGGACACCTTCATAACTTGCCGGGTTGGCGGTGTGCCACTTCTTGCCGGCGTCGATCTCGACATCGATGGTGAGGACGAAGGTCTTGCTCATGGCCGGGCGCGGGCTGGCTTCAAAAGGTGAAGGTGAGCACCACTTCGGCGCTCTGCGCCGGGGCACGGCGGTCGACGGCGTAGGCCTTACCGGGGTTGAAGCGCGACAGCTTGAGGAGGAGTTCGAACCAGCGCATCTCGCGCAGCGCCAGCACGAGGTCGACTTCGCGACCGATGTCGCGGTCCAAGCCCAACGGTCTTGCGGACGGGCGCGCACCGGCCAGCCGGGTTGACGCCACCTGCTGGCGGTAGCGGTGCGCGAGCAGCTCGATCGAGCTGCGTGGCAGCACCCGCAGGCCGAAACCGAGTGTGGCGATGCGCAGGTTGCTCAGCTCGGGGTCGAGCAGTTCGCCGTAGTAGCGCACGCGCTTGACACCGGCGACACGGCCCTTGTTCTCGTGCAGGCCGGTCTGCTGGAAGTTGCGGTCCACCCGGCCGCTGTCATCAGCGCCCGAACCCTGGGCCGCGGCGACACTGAAAGTTGGCCGTGCAGAGCCCGGCATCCGCCACTGCAGACCCACGTCCCAGGCGTGTGCGCGCACCGTGCGCTCGGCGCTGGTGCCGGCAGCCAACGGGCCGGCGGGTGTCTCGGCAAACGCCGTGCGCGTGACCCGGCCACGCACCAGCGCCGCATCGGCGCGGTAGCTGAAGCGGTGACCGGCGGCATTGCGCACTTCGCCGTTGGCGCGCAGCCCCCACCAGCGCTGCTGCGCGTCTTCTGCGTCTTCGCGGTCTTCGTCGAACAGCGCACCGGCAGCGGGCGCGCCCGAACGGTCGTCGGCCAGCAGCCAGAGCACACCCAGCGTGTGCGCGCCCGCCCACTTCACCTGCGCGTCGCCAAACCAGCGCGTGATGCCTTGGGCAGTGGACTCGATGCCGGGCAGTGCCGACGTGACCCGTGCCACTTCTCGCGCCACGCCGGTGTCCAGCCTCCACGCGCCGGCGGCCAGGCGGAGCCGAACGGCATCGAGGTCTTCGTCCCACCACCACGAACGTGCGTCGACGAGCGCGATGCGCCCCAGTTGCAGCGACAGCGGTTGCCCGCCCAGGTTCTCGAACAGCACCCAGGTCTGGCCGCGCTCGAACGAATGTTTCGATTGCACGCTGCCGTCGCGCCGGGACGTGCGCCGCTCCGCCAATGACAGGCCCTGCACGAAGACTGAACTTGCCGCGCCGGTGCGCCAGCGGGCGTCGAACTTGAGTTCGTGCTCCAGCACGTCGCGGTCGCGCTGCACGCGGCTGTCGAAGTCGAAGTTCTGGCGCCGCTCCTGGCTGACTTCGTAGCTCAGTCCCCATTCGACCGGGCGGCCGAACAGCGTCGTCGTGAAGGGTGTGTCGGACCGGCTCTCATCGGGCCGCTGCACCTGCGCGGGTGGGCTGGTGTCTTCGGCCTCGGCGACGGCCGCGGTCTGCGCCCATGCACCCAGGCAACCCCAAGCCAGGGTGATGGTGATGGTCATGGCGATGGCGCGGCGCAGCTTCATGACGCGCACCGGTGCAGCGCCTTCGGTCCGACAGCCGTCACCAGAATGTCGCGCATCAGCCGCCAGCGTGCGTGGGGGTGGTTGCGCGTCGAGTCCAGCAGGCGGCGCAACAGCTGCAGGTCGGCAGCGTCCATGTCGGCGTGGTGCAGCATCAAACCCACCGGCCCGCCCAAGCGCACGCGCCGGGCCAGCTCGGTGGCAATCTGTTCAAGACCGTCTTCGCCGCGTGGCGCGGCCAGACGACGCTGCCTGCACCAGTCGACGTCGATCGGCAGTTCGACCAGCGCGGACTGTCCGGGCGCGCCACGGCTGCGCGACAAGGCGGCAAAGCCCAGCTCGGCCAGCAGCGCTGGTGCGGCCGCACTGCAGCGGTTCCAGGGCGGCGTAAAGATCGGGTCGAGCCGATGACCGAACAGCGCTTGCAGCCGCCGGCGGCCGGCCATCAGGTCGACACGCTGCGCAGCAACGACGCGCGCGTCGCCGAACTCGCACTTGCGCCCCACCGTCTCGTGGTTGCTGTGCGCATAACCGTGCTGGTGCACGCCCACTGTGGCCGGCGCGGCGTCGATGCGTGCGTGCAGCGCGGATGCCAGCGCCGGCGATGTCGCCTGCGGAATGACGGCCAGGTCGATCGGCACGCCCGCAGCCTGGACGACGTCGAGCAGCGCAATCAACGCGCCGTCGTCCCACCCGGCGTCGTCGTCGCGCAGGAAGAAGGCCACCGGCGCAGTGGCGGCGTCGAGCGCCGCTCGGAGCGCGTGCAGGCCGCTCATGCCGGCGTGCATGACAGACGGCGCTCGTGCAGCGCAAGCAGGACCCTGACGCTGTCGGCGGCGCCATCCAGCCCGAGCGCCGTCGCGCGGGGCGTGAAAGCCAGCAGCGACTCGATGGCACCGGCCAGGCGCGGGGGGTTCAGCCGCTCGGCAGGCAACTGCAACACCGCGCCCAGCGCTGCCAGCTTGCCGGCACGCTCGCTCTGCTCGTTTTCGGTCACCGTCGCGTAAGGCACCACCAGCGCCGGCACGCGGGCGACCAGGATGTCCAGCGCCGTGTTGTAGCCGCACTGGCTGATCGAGGCCCGCGCGGCGCGCATCTCGCCCACCATGTCGGGCACCTGGCGCAGCAGTTCGACGCCGGCCATGCCTTGCGCCGCCTGCTGCAGCGCGCGCCACTCGGGCTCGGGCAGGAACGGGCCGGCGATGACGCGCAGCGGCAGCGGCTCGCGCAGCAGCGCGCGCGCCTGCAGCGTGGTCTGCAACAGCGCGCGGCCGACGATGCCGCCACCGGCCGACACCAGCAGGTGCGGGCCGCGCGGCACGGCCCTGGCCGCCGCGCGCAGCGGCACCACGTAGCCGGTGTAATGCACGGGCGTGCGCAGCGGCCGGCGCGGCCTGAAACTGTCTTCCAGCCGCGCCAGCGCCGGGTCCGCGTGCACCAGCACGGCGTCGAAGTAGCGGTCGGTGAGCCAGCGCGCGCGGTCGTCGTGGTGTTGCTGGTCGGGCCGCGCGTCGACCAGGATGTCGCGCAGGCTGCACAACACACGTGCCGCACCGCCGCTTTCGCGGCGGGCGAGCCGGATCAACGGCAGGATCTCAGCCGCGAACTTCTTGCGCCCGAACGGGAAGAGCTCGACCAGCAGCACCGCAGGCCGGTGCTGCCGAACCGCGGCTTCGATCAGCCGGCGGCGCTGCGCCTGGGCTGCGGCCACGTCGGGCATGGCGCCGCGGCTGACCACGGTGTGACCGTCGTCCATGCCCAGCGGCGGCAGGTTGATGATCTCGATGCCCGATGGCACCGGCAGCCCCGGCGGCAAACGGCCGCCATTGAGGAAGACGACGCGGAACGCCGCGGCCAAGGCCGCTGCGAGCGCGAAGGAACGGGTCAGGTGGCCAATGCCCAGCGAGTGCTGGCAGTAGACCAGCAGCGCCGGCCGCTGCGCGGCGAAAGCGCTTGTTTCATGCCGCATGGCGTCGCTCCACGAGTGCAAGGTAGGGGCCGCGTGCGCGCAGCAGCGCATCGTGCCCGCCTTGCTCGACCAGTCGCCCGTCCTGCAACACCAGGATGCGGTCGTAGGCGGCCATGTCGGTGTACTCGTGCGAGATCACGATCAGCGTGCGGCCGCGGTGCACCCGCGCCACCGACTCGACGATCAAGCGCGCCGACACGGCATCGATGGCCGAGGTCGGCTCGTCCATCACCAGCATCGCCGGCTCCTTGACCAGCGCGCGCGCCAGGCACAGGCGCTGGCGCTGGCCGCCGGACAGGTTGCCGCCCCGCTCGCCGATCTCGGTCTCGTAGCCCTGCGCCAGGTCGATGATGAATTCGTGCGCGCGCGCGTGGCGCGCCGCCGCTTCGATGGCCTGCATCGAAGCCTGCGGGCAGCCGTAAGCGATGTTCTCGCGCACCGAGACCGCGAACAGCATGTTGTCCTGTGGCACGATGCCGATGGCACGGCGCAGGCTGTCGCGGGTGTAGCGGCGGATGTCGACACCGTCGATCAGGATGCGCCCGCTGCTGGGTTCGTACAGACGCAGCAGCAGCGACAGCAGCGTCGACTTGCCAGCGCCCGAGGGCCCGACCACGGCCACCCGCTCGCCTGCGGCGATGCGCAGCGAGATGCCGTCGAGCACCGGCCGGCCCGCGCCGTAGCCGAACGACACATCTTCGAAGACGATCTCGCCGGCAGCCTGCGACAGCTCGATCGCGTCGGGCGCGTCGGCGATGTCGGGTTCGATCTCCAGGATCTCGTTGACGCGCTGTGCGCTCACCGCCGCGCGCGAGAACTTGGCCGACAGCTTGCCCAGGTCGCGCACCGGCTTGTACAGGTTGGCCACGTAGGCCAGGAAGATCAGCAGCTCGCCGGGTGTGAGCCGGCCGGCCATCACCTGCTGCGCGCCCAGCAGCACGGTCAGCGCCGTGCCCGCCGCGCCGACCACCGCGATGGCCTTGGCGATGGCGCCGGCGGCGCGCGCGCTGCGGATGCCGCTGCTGTAGTTGGCCTCGATCTCGGCCTGGAAGCGAGCGGCCTCGAAGTCCTGGCGACCGAAGGCCTGCACCAGCGCAATCGTCGACAACACCTCGTTCAGGCGCGAGGTCATGCGGCCCTCGAAGCGGCGCTGGTCGCGTGCGGCGGCCTTGACGCGCTTGTTGAGCACGGCAATGACCACCATCAGCGGCAGCAGCGTGATGGCCACCGCCAGCGCCAGCTGCCAATTGAGCCAGAACATCACTGCCAGCATCGCCAGCAGCGTCAGCAGGTGGGCGGCGAAAGTCAGCGCCCAGTCGGCGAACATGTCGCGCAACTGGTTCGTGTCGCCGGCGACGTTGGTCAGCAGCTCGCCGCTGCGCGACTGCTGGTGAAACGCCAGCGACAGCCGCTGCAGGTGCGCAAACAGCAAGCTGCGCAAACGGTAGGTGATGCCGTAGCCGATCTTGGCCGTGGTGTAGAGCTGCAGGTAGGCGAAGCCGCCGGCGGCGAGCGCAATCACCGCGATCGCGCCTGCCATCACCAGCAGCGCCGGCCAGGTGCCCAGCGCCAGCAGGCCCTGCAGCGGCGCCAGCGCGCTGGGCAGGGGATGGCCGAGCAGGACGTGGTCGAAGATGATCTTCAGCGGCCAGGGCGCGAGCAGTTCCATCGCGATCACGCCGAGCAGGCTGAAGGTGGCCAATGCCAGCCCCGTGCGCTGCCTGCGCAGGCTGTCGACGACGACGGCGCCCAGGCGCGATGAAAGCAGCGAAGCCCTCATGCCGGACACTCCGCATCCAGCGCCGCCGCATGCACTTCGCTGCTGAAGAGCCGCCGCTCCATCGCCTGCGCCCAGCCCGGTTGCTGGAAGACGAAGGCGCGGCTGGCCTGCATCAGGCCCTGCAGCGCAAGATGCCAGTCCAGGCTGTGCGGGTCGAAGCGCGCCGGCGCGCGTTCGGCGTACCGCACGACGAACTCTGCGCACAGGCCCTCGGCCACACCGGCCTGCTGCAGCTTGAGCACGAAGGTGGCCAGGTCTTCCATCGCGTCACCCCAGGTGAACTCGTCGAAGTCGAAGAGCACGACGCGACCGTCGTCGATCCAGATCTGGTCGGGGTGGAAGTCGCCGTGGATGAGCACGAGCGGCCGGCCGGCCTGGCGCTGCGCATGCGCTTCGATCACATCGGCGACCCGCGCCGCGCGCGCTGCCAGTGCCGGGCGGGCGCGGCCGATCTTGGTCTGACGCCGCCGCGCTTCGGCCACACCGTGCGCTGCCGTCCGCGCAACCGCTGCCGCCCCGAGGCGCAGGGGTGCGCAGTGCACAGCGGCCAGTGCATGGGCCACGGCGCCGATCAGGCGGGCCCCATCCTGCCGCGCCAGAAGCTGCAACAGCGGCACGCCACGGGCACCGGCCTGCCACACAGTGCGCGTGGCCAGGTCACAGCCCAGCGGCTGGGCGACCCGGGGCGCGTCGGGCTCGACCAGGGCCTGGCGCCAGAAGTGGTCGAAGCGGGCGTGGATGTCGTTGGCGCGCGCGTCAGCGAAGGTCTTGGCATACAGGGTGCAAGGCGCGCCGCAGGTCCGCGGCGCCAGCGTGTAGTGCAGCGTCGCCCGCTGCAGCGGGGCGTAACGCAGCAGCTCGATCTGCAGCTGACCGCTCGGCAAGCCCGACCAGGGCTGGGGCAGCAGCGCAGCGGCGCGCTGGGGGTCGAGCAGCAGCGCCAGTTGCGGCAGATCGGGGTCATTGGGCAGCGCCCACAGCAGCATGTGGAGTTGCGGCAAGTGCACCAGCGCCTGGCCGAAAGCCGGCTCGACCAGGCGGTCGTGCTGGTGGTGCGCAAAGGCGGCAGCGGACAGGCCGGGCCGGTAGACCTGCGCCAACAACAACTGCGCGCCGCGGCGGCCGCTGCTGCGGTCGGTGACCTGGAGTTCGTAGCAAAGCGTCAGCGGGCTGGGGTTGCGTTCGCGTGAGGTGTTGCGTCGCGCGCTGCGCACCTGCAGCTTGTCGATGCACAGCGGGCCGTCAGCGAAGCCGGGCAGGTGCGCCTGCAGCCTCTCGCGCATCACCTCGGCGTCGCTGCAGATGTCCAGATCCGGCGCGCCGGTCATGCGGCCTCCAGGGTGCGCCGCCGCAGCGCCCGCACGCTGCCCGCACGGGCCATCGCATCGGCCAGCGCCAGCAGACGCGGCACCGCTGCGAAGCGGCCGGGCTTGAGGTTGGCGACCGCGCGGTAGGCGCGCTTGCACAGCAGGTGGTGGGCCGCGCTCCAGGCCAGCAGCGCCGGCTGTGCGGTGCGGCCCGACGCCTGGGCGTAGGCGGCCAGGAAGGCGTCCACCGCGGTTGCCGCAAGCTCGGTCGGCTGGCCGGTCAGCAGGGCGCGGTGGTGCAAGTCGGCAACCCAGCCACCAAGCTCGACGACAGCTGGCCCGCGGCGCACGCCGTCGAGGTCGATGAAGGCCAGCTGCGTGCCGTCGTCGAGGATGTTGCGTGGGTGCAGGTCGCCGTGCAGCGTCAGCGCCGGCTCGTTGGCCAGCGCCGCAGCGCCGACCTCCAGGCGCTGCGCCAGGCGTTGCAGGGCGGGCCGCCAGGCCGGATCAACCTGCTCCAGCATCGCAACTGCATGGACGACCTGGGCGCGCAAGCCATGCAGGGTCAGCGTCGGCGCGGGCACCGGCGTGTCGTGCAAGGCGGCCAGGCAGCGGCCGACGCGGGCCGATGTCGCCGCGCCGATTTGCGGATCGACCTCCTCCAGCGCACGGCCCGCCACGGCCGATTGCCAATGCAGACCGGCCCCGGCTTGCCACAGCAGCGGACGCGGTGTGCACAGGCGCCCACCCGTCTGCGCCGCGCTGCCGCTGAGGGCTTGCATGACCGCATGCACATCGGCGCCGTGGCGCTCCAGGTCGGCCTTGGCGTACAGCGTCTGCGTGCTGATGGCAGCCCCGGCATGGCGCTGCAGGCGCACGTCGACCCGCGCGCAGACGCGCCGTTCGGGCACCGCCTGCACGACGGTCGTTCGGTGGTCGACGAGCCGCCCGCGCCCTGCCGTGAGTACGGCCACCATCTCGGCCAGGCAGTGGCGGCGCAACGCGGCATCGTCGAGCAGCAGTAGCGATGCGTCCAGCTTGGCGTCGTTGGGCCACCAGTGCGCCACCATGTCCAGCGCCGGCAGGTGCGTCTGCGACGGCCCGGCGGCACTGGCCACGACATTGCGTCTGCAGCCTTTGGCGTAGCGCAGCGCCGCCTCGCCGCCGATGCAGAAGCGCGCCGCCACGCGTTGCTCGAAGCGGCGGCCCAGCAGCGGCTCGTGCAGATGCAACCGGTAGGCCACGCTGCAGTTGCGCCCCGGGCGGTACTTGACACGCTCGACCTCGCAGCCCAGCACCTGCAAGCCGCCCAGCTGCGCTGCAAACACCGCTGCCATGGCCTGCGCATCGAGCGCCTGCGCCAACTGCGGCAGCGCGGCGTCGCGCGGCAGTTCGGCGTTCATCGGGCGAGCTCCGGGCGTTGCGCCGCGTCGGGGGACTTCGAAGCCTGCTGAGGGCTGGTGACCGCAGCGCCCGACTGCGTGCCGCGCGGCAACACGGCGCCCTCGTGCGAGGTTGCGTGCAGCAGCCGGCCGTGGGCGTCTTCGCGCCAATGCACCCAGCGCGCGCTGAACGCGAAGTCGCCGACGCGCCAGCGCGCAGCGTCGCAGCCGCGGGCGTGGAACCAGTGGTCGACGAACCGCTCGCCGCCTTCTTGCAGCGTGATGCGCAGGGCTTGCGGCGGCATGACCGGTGACCTGCCATCGGCCAGGGCGGCGAGCCGTTCGACCTGCACCGCGGGCGGTTCGCCCTGCCAGGGCCAGAGCAAGGTGTCGAAGTCGGCGTTGCTCGCCTGCAGCGTGCTTTGCAGCGCCGGCGCGGCCTGCTTGTGGCCATAACGCGCCGAGACCCAGCTGGGCTGCAGCACGCTGCGCAGCCCCTGGCGCGCCGGCTGCAGGATCAACAGGCCCGGACTGTCGAGGCGCACGCCGGACCCGGTGCACAGCGCCGCGTGCCCCTGCGCGTGCGCACCGAGCTGGAAGTTCAGCACGTACTCGTGCGACGTGGCCGCGCGCAGCCAGTCGCTGACGATCCAGTAGCGGCGGCCCACGAAGACGATGCAGCGTTCGTGAACGGCGTCGTATTCGAAGCTGCGCGCCTGGCCGTGCAGCAGATCCAGGCGCGCGCCGTGGTGGCGCTCGACCAGCCGCGCCTCGGGCGCCGGCCCGCTGATCTTGTGGCGCACGGTGCCGGTGGCGTGGCGGGTGCCGGGCTTGATCGGCTTGGGCACATAGCGCGTCTGCTGCAGGCCGTCGACACAGACCGTGTTGTGCACGGCGGTGCTGCGAAAGCGCACGCGCCAGTTGATGCCGTCGCCGGGGTGCACGGCCTCGCTGTAGGTGTAGCGGCCGGGGTCGATGATGAGTGAGCGGCCGAAGGCGGCGAGCTCGAAATTCAGGCAGTCGAAGTGGCCATGGTTGCCCTCGCCCAGCGGCCCGCTGTCGAACACCAGGTGCTGCGCGTCGGCGTAGGGCGTGTTGCCGTCGCCCCAGTCGCTGCGCACCACGCTGTAGCCGCTGGCTGCAAAGTGCGCCACGCGCGCCGGCGGTGGCGTGCCCTGCCGGCCCTGTGTGGCCCCGTACAGCAGGTGCGACCGGCCGTACAACTCAGCCCCCTGGCGCAGCAGGTCGAGGTGGCTGCGCGCGTCGCCGTCCGACAGGCTCGGTACCACGCCGTCGGGCTTGTGCACGTGCAGGCTGAACTCCAGTGCGCGCAGCACCGCGTCGTCGAAGGCCGGCGGCACGGCCACGCCGTTCATCTGGGCCAGGCGACGGAAGTTCAGCGCGTTCTTCAGCACCATGTGGTGGTAGTCGGTCGACAGCTCGCAGTGCACACCGTCTGGCAGCAAGTCGCTGGCCAGGTTGGCCACCGTCTGCTCCAGCGCGAAGGTGCGCCAGTGCGCAGCGCGGCGCATTTCGGGCACCACCACGCCAGCCAGGAAGATGGCGTACAGCTCCAGCGTCCGGTGGTTGCGCTTGTCGGTCAGGTTGGCGCACAGGAACTCGACCTGCTCGTGCAGCGAATGCAGCAGCCGCGTGTGAAAGGCCGGCGTGATGTGCGCGCCGCAGTCGTGTGCAGCGTGGCCGACGAAGAGGTGCAGGCTGTAGATCCAGTTCTGCACGCGCCGGCCGGTCACGTCGGCGGCGATGAAGCCTGCGGGTGTGACGTGCATCCAGGAGTCGATCAGCTCGACCCAGCGCTGCACATACCGTGCTTCACCGCTGCGCTCGAAGGCCAGCCCCAGGCCGACGGCGTAGTAGAACTTGTGCAGCAGGATGTGCCACTCGACATCGGCACTCGGGTTGTGCAGCCAGTCGATGGGGTCGCGCAGGCGGTGCGTCTCGCCGTTGAAGTCGAAGTCGCCGGCCAGCAGCGCGTCGATCTTCTCGGGCCGGGTCTCCTCGACATCCGCAACCGGGTAGTAACGCACTGCGCGGGGGCCGCGAAAGTGCGCCAGCAGGGCCGCATCGTCCAGGCCGCACCAGGGCGCCAGGAAGATCGAGCCGGCGCCGGGCGTGCCGGCGGGCGTCAGGACCGGCGTCATGCACGCGCCTCCTGGCGTCGGCGCAGCTGTGCGACGAAGAGGTCGCGCAGGGCCAGCGTGGTGAGGCGCGAGTCGAAGCGCTCGCAGATGCGCTCGCGGCCGGCACGCGCCAGGTCGGCATGCAATGCAGGCTCGGTGAGCACGCGGCGCAGCGCATGGGCCAGCGCCTGGGCATCGCGCGGCCGCACCAGCAGTCCGTGCACGCCATCGTCGATCATCTCGGGGATGCCAGAAATCGCCGTCGAGATCACCGGCACGCCCATCGCCATGGCCTCGGCCACGACGTTGGGGAAACCGTCGCGGTCGCCGTCGTCCATGATCTGGCACGGCAGCGCAAACACGTGCGCGCCGCGGTAGATCTCGCGCAGCTGGTCCTGCGTCACGGCACTGCGCAGTTGCACCTGGTCCTGCAGGCCCAGCGCCTGGATCTGCGCGCCCAGGCCGTCGAAGGCACTGCCGCGCTCACCGACGATGTGGCAATCAAAGCGCAGGCCCTGTTGCTTCAGCAGCGCGCAGGCAGCGATGAGCTGGTCGAAGCCCTTTTTCTCGACCAGTCGGCCCACCGACAGAATCAATGGCGCAGCGCCGTCGGCCGGCTTGGGCGCGGGCGAGAAGTAGTCGGTGTCCAGGCCGTGGTAGATGGTGTGGATCTCTTCGGGCCGCCGATGCCGGGCGCCCAGCGCGCGTGCGTTGGCGCAGGTGCAGGTGGCGACGAAGCGCGCGGCGCCGAGCTTGCGTTCGAGCAGGTCGCCGGGGTTGAGTTCGCGCTGGTAGATGTCCTTGGCGTGCGCGGTGAAGCTGAACGGCACGTCCGACAGGCGGCTCGCGAACCAGGTGATGGTGGCCACGCCGTGGCAGAAATGGCCGTGCAGGTGGCGCACCTCGCCGTCGCGCAGCACGGCGTCGGCGATGGCGCCCGCCTGCAGGAACTCCTTGATGAAGACCTTGCGCGGCCGGTGGCGCGCCGTCAGCGCCAGCGCCGTGGCCAGGGTGCGGGCATAGCGCAGCGGGTGGCGCAGGGCCAGCGCCGCGTGGGCGCGCCAGTAGCCGGGCAGATTGGCGCGCAACCACGAGAGCAAAGGAGTGCCCGACAGCGACGTGGCTTTGGGCAGGTAAGCCAACGGCGCGCGGATCTCGTCCACCACCGGGTGCACCATGTCTTCGGCCTCGTCCTTGACGACGAACAGCCGCAGTTGCAGCCCGCTCAACTCGAGCTGGTGGATCTCGTGCGCGATGAAGGTCTCCGACAGGCGCGGGAATCCGTTCATCACGTAGGCCACGCTGCCCATGACCGGCAGCTTGCTGCGCACCGGCATCGCCGTCGTCGAGTGCCAGGGATTGATGTGCGCGCTCATTCGGCCCTCAGCGGCGCAGGCAGGGCGTTGGCCGGTGCTGCCGGCGCCGTTGGCGGCGGGCGTTGCAGAAGACCGCACAACAACTGCAGGTTGAAGTCGTTGTCGAAGCGCTCGGTCACGGTGGTGCGGGCATGGCAGCCCAGCTGCGTGCACCACGCGGGCTGCCGCAGCAGCCGCGTGATCGCCGCGGCGAGCGCCTTGGGTTCGTCGGCTTCGACCAGCAGGCCGTTGTGGCCATCGCGAACCAGCTCAGGATTGCCGGACACGCGGCTGGCCACCACGGGCAGGCCCATCGCCATGGCTTCGAGCAGCACGTTGGGAATGCCGTCACGGTCGCCGTCGGCGGCAATGCGCGAGGGTTGCACGTAGACCGTGGCGCGCGCGTATCGCTCGATGACCTGCTCGCGCGCCAGCTTGCCCAGCAGATGCACCTGCGCGGCCAGGCCCAGCTGCCGAATCCGCGCCTGCAGCGCGTCGTGTTCTTCGCCGTAGCCGACGATCTCGCAGCGGAAGTGCTGGCCGCGCGCGTGCAGCACGGCGCAGGCATCGATCAAGGTGTCCAGGCCCTTCTTCGCGCGCAGCCGGCCGACGCTGAGGATCAGGGGCGCCGTGGTGGCCAGCAGGCGCTGCCGGGGGTGGAACAGCGTGTGGTCGACACCGTGGTACATGCGGTGCACGTCGGCCGTGGGCGCCGCAGCGGCCAGCAGCTGGCGGTTGGCTTCGGTGCAGGTGACGGTGAAAAGAGCCGCATGCAGTCTGCGGCGCAGGTCGGCGGCGTCGGACAGGTAGATGTCCTTGGCATGGGCCGAGATCGAGAACGGCAGCTTGAGCAGCCGACCGACGAGCTGGGCGATGTCGGCCGGCGATGAAATGAAGTGGCTGTGCAGGTGCTGCACGCCGTCGTCACGCAACTGCACGGCCAGCCAGCCAGCGCGCACGAAGTCCTGCACGCCTTGCCGGCCGCGGCCCAGCGCGCAGGCCAGCGCGCCCAGGTAGCGCAGCGGCGCGCCGGCGAGCAAGCGCGCGTGGCGGCGCGCGAAGAGCGCAACGGTCGCGAAGTCCGCGAAGTCCGTGAAGAGGCCGCGCCCGGCGCCGGGCATCACCACCAGCGGCGCGCGCACGCGCGCCACTGCGGGGTGGGTGATGGCGTCGGTGGCCGGCGCCAGCGCGTACAGCCGAAGCGGCAGGCCCAGGCGCTCCAGGCCGAGGATCTCTTCGAGGATGAAGGTCTCCGACAGCTTGGGGTAGATCTTGACTAACACGCCGAGCGGGTGGCTCTGGTCAAACCGGGTCGGGTCCATGGTGTGTCCTGGTACTTCGATGCGGCGCGCGGCCGCTCGCTGTTGCTGCTGTCTCCGATGCACTCGGGCGCGGGTTGGCTGCGCTCGGCGCGGCTGTCTGCATGCAGGCCGAGCTGGCCCAGGATCGCAGCCGTGCAGCGCTCCAGCCCGTGCAGCGACTGCAGGCGCGGTTGCGCGGTCTGCGCGGCCTCTGCGGCGAGTTCGATCTGCACCGCCTCCAGCAGTGCGGCAGGGGTCAGGTGGCTCGGGTGCAGCATGCGCAGCAGGCCCAGCGCCGACATGCGCTGGGCACGGATGCACTGCTCCTGGCCGGGCTTGATGCGCGGCACCAGCACCGCACGCTTGTGCAGCGTGAGCAGCTCGCACACGGTGTTGTAGCCGCCCATGGCCACCACCACGTCGGCGGCGGCCATCAGCGACATCATGTCGTCGCTGAAGTCCTGCAGGCTGACCTGCGGCAGCGCCGCCGCGGCCAGCTTGACGTCAGCGCGCTCGGCATCGCCCAGCTCGGGGCCGCAGACGACGTGCATGCGCGCCCGCTGCGCGGCCGGCAGCGCGGCCAGCCCGGCCAGGCTGGCGGCGATCAGGCTGTGGCCGTCCTCACCGCCGCCGGGCGTGACCAACACCAGCGGCTGGCCGTCGGCCAGGCCCAGCTCGCACCGCGCCTGGGCGCGGGTCAGGCGGCCGGGTTCGCGCGCGATGTAGCCGCAGAAGCTGACCTTGGCGGCGGCAAAGGGCGGGAACCGGTACTCGTGGCGCAGGTCGAAGACCTCGGGCGAGCCGACCACCAGCACCTCGTCGTAATAGGCTTCGATGGCCTCGAAGCAACCGTTCTTGCGCCACACGCGGGTGGTTTCTTCGGCGCTGTCCAGGATGTCGCGCAGCAGCAGCACGAGTCTGGGTTTGACGGCGCTGGACTGCAGCGCCACCAGCGCGCCCGACAGCTCGTCCTCGACGCCGAAGGGCTTCTTGTCGACCAGGATCAGGTCGGGCGCGAAGTCGGTGATGGCGCTGCGTATCAGGTTGGCGCGCAACCGCACGGTGGCTTGCAGCGACAGGTCGAGAAAACGTGCGCCGTAGCGGCCTTCGGTGTTGCGCGCCAGGCAGGGCAGCTTGAGGTAGTCGATGCGCGCAGGCATGCGAAAGGCGTGCAGCATCGGGCTGCCGGTGATGAGCAGCACCGAGACGTCGCCGCACGACTGCACCAGATGGCGTGCCACCTCCAGCATGCGGCGGATGTTGCCCAGGCCGAAGGTGTCGTGCGAATAGACCAGTACGCGTTTCATCGAGGCTTTCGTGCGGCGTGCCATGACATCGACACCCTGCACAGAGGCCCGTCGCGACGGCCAAATACATCACGAAGGAAACCGTTACGCCTGCCGTACCGCCCCAAGCGACAAGGCCGGTGACGCCTTCGCGTGCACCGGCCCTGGGCTGGGGTCGGGTTGACTCAGGGACAGGGGGTGTCGGGCGGCGGCACATTCAGCAAGGCGGCTGCGGCATCGAGCTGAAGCAGCTCCGTCGAGCACAGTCCGGAGCCCGTCCGCAGCATGCGCCGGACGACTTGCCGCGGTGACAGTTCGGGTCTGAGCGAGCGCAGGAGTGAGGCGGTGCCGGCCACCAGCGGAGCGGCCATCGAGGTGCCGCTCCAGGTGCCATAAGCTCCGCCCGGGACCGTGCTGGTCAGCCCCTCGCCCGGTGCCGCGACGTCGACCCACGAGCCGAAATTGCTGAAGCTCGCCAGCTGCCTGCGGGCGTCGCTGGCGCCGACGGCCACGAGCCCGTACACCCCTTCGGCGGCCGGGTACTGGCGGGTCGACCGCGTGCCGTCGTTGCCGACCGCCGCGACGACGACAGCGCCGCCGAACGCGTTGCAGCGGTCGCGGTCGCCGTTGTAGCCCGGGTCGGCCAGTTCATCGGTCGGCAACAGCACGGCCGGCGGGATGGCGCAGGTGGCGAGGCGGCCCACGGTGTCGAGGACCCGGGTGCGGCTGGTGCTGCCCAGGCTGAGATTGATGACGTGTGCGCCATCCGGGGTGGCCGGGCTGCGGTCGGGGTCGACGGCGTACAGCAACGCTTCGGCCAGCACCCAGGCATTGCCGGCGCCGTCGGCATCGAGCACGCGCAGCGGCATGATCCGGGCGCCGGGAGCAACCAGTGCCACGAGGCCCGCGACATGGGTGCCGTGACCGAAGCTGATGTTGTCCGCGCGGCTGCCGACCTCGCTGGGGTCGGTGTCGAAGTCGACGAAGTCGAAGCCCGCCAGCAGCCTGCCTGCCAGCGCCGGGTGCTGGCTGTCGACACCGGTGTCGAGCACCGCCACGCGCATGCCGGCGCCGGTGGACAGCCGGTGGGCTTCGGGCAGGCGCAGCGCCTGCGGCGCCCACTGCGCGGTGTAGGCGCCCGGCGTGCCGATGGCCCACGAGCTGACCCGGCGCGCCTCCGGGCTCTGGTGCACGAAGTTCGGCTCGGCGATCAACACATCGGGCTCCAGCCCCAGCGCCGCGATCTTGTCGTTCACGTCCGACAGGCCGATCACCTTGAGCCGGAAGATGGGTCGAGCACCGAACTGGCTCGACAGGCTGAGTTGATGCTTGATGAGCAAAGGGCCGAGCGCCGCGGTGCTGCGCAACTGCACCAGCACTTCACCCGGCAAGCTGGCGTCGCCTTCCGATGCGCGTTTCTGGGCTTGGGCCACCGTGCCCAGGGCCAGCAGGCCGGTGATGGACAGCAAGGCCAGGCGGCGCGTCAAGCGCAAGGGTGATGGGGTGATGTGCATGGTCTTGTGTCCGGTTGACTGCTGGAGCAGGAAGCTGCGGCTCACCAGCCGCCGTACAGCGTGAAGGCGGCCCAATAGAACGGGTGCGGATGCAGCTGGCGCAGTTCGGCCTGCGCTTGTCCAAGTGCGGCCGCCGGCGTGTCGCCCCGGCACAGGGCACCGTAGAAGCGGACCATGAAATCGGCCGTGACGGCGTCGTCGACCGGCCACAGGCTGGCCACCACGCGCGCCGCGCCGGCAACCAGGAAGGCCCGCACCAGGCCCACCATTTCGTCGCCGCCGCTGAGATGGGCCAGGCCGGTCTCGCAGGCGCTGAGCACGACGACGCCGGGCCGCAGTGGCAGCGATTCGGCCCGTTCGACCGTCAGCGGCCCGTCGTGCAGCTGCAGCGCCGAAAACAGCGGGCTGTCGCTGCGAAACTGGGCGTGGCAGGCCAGGTGGACCACGTCGGCGCTGGCTGCATGCGCCTGCAAGGTGGCGATCGTGGCCTGGTCACCGACAAAAGCCAGCCCTTCGGCAAAACACTTGGCGATCAGCCGCGCCTCGTGCGCGGCATGTGGCAGGCGGCTGGACTCACCCAGCAGCAGCGCCTTGCGGGGCGGCGTGGGTTGGCGCCGCAGGCCGCGCAGCGCCAGCCGCGCGCTGGGCACCACGGCGATGCCGTGACGCTGGGCGAGGCAGACACCGTCCGCCGTCAAGGCGGCGAAAGGCAAGGAGCCGAGCGGGCCGTGCGGCACCACGAGCACCCGTTCGCAGCCCGCCAGCACGTCGCCCAGCGGCGCCCACACCAGGGCGTGCAACCGGCCCAGGCGCAGCTGCGTGCGTGCGGTCAGGGCCGGCAGGTGCTGCTGCACCGGCGCGGCGCCATGGCGCAGGGTGTCGATCTGGAAGCGTGCCGCGCGCAGCGCCTCCACCACCTCGGCCCACGACGCCAGTCGCCGGTGCACGCTGATGCGGTCGTGGCTGACGACGCAGGCAAACAGTTCGTCGTCCAGCACCCCGTACTCGACCAAGGCATCGGCCGGGCCCAGCAGGCCCTGCAGGCCGGCGACGCTGAAGTCGGACGCTGTCGAGCCGGCCCTTTCGGGTTGCGACACGAGCAGCCGGGCGCGACGGGTGCCTTCCAGCAGTTCGCATTCGGTGCGCCGCAATTCGTCGCTCAAGGCGGTGCTGGATTCCCCTTCATCTTCCAGCTGCTGGACGCGGCGGTAGAGCCAGTTCAAGCGCTCGCGCAAACCGGGCGCGGTGGACGCCGCATCGGCGACGGCGGTCTGGCCCAGGCGTTCGTCCAGCGAACGGGCCCGGAAGCGTTCGAGCTGATGCAGCACCTGGGCGGCCGATGCGTTGGTCGGGGCCTGTGCATGGCGGTCCAAGGCCAGGCGCAACACCTCCAGGTAAGGCCGCAGGTGGTCGCTGAGGAAGGCATTGCGCAGCTCTTCCCCGGGAAGCGCCTGGCGCTGGTCCTCGAAAAGTTCGATCGCGGCTTCGAACGCCGCCTCGGCGGAGGCCGGCTCGCCGAGCAGCTGTGCCGCCTGGCCTTGGCCGGTCAGGCAGCGCACCTGCACCGTCAACAGCTGCAGCTCGCGGGCGTGCGCCAGCGTCGAAGCAAAAAGCGCGCGGGCCTGCTCGACGCTGCCGGCGCGCATCAGGCCGCGTGCGCGCACGAGTGCCGCGCGGTGCTGACCATCGGCCAGTCCCGCAGCGATGAAACCGGCGTTGGCCTGGCCGGCCTTGTCGACGGCTTCGGTGGCGTTGCCTTCGTCGAGCGCCAGCTCGGCGCGCGCCAGCGCCACCGACGCACCGCCGGCGGCGTTGCCCTGCTGCGCGAACAGGGCCGCGGCGCGCTCGAAGGCCTGGCGCGCCGGCGCCGGCTGGCTCAGCAGGGCCAGCACGCGGCCGCGTTGCGCCAGGGTCCAGGCTTGCTCGGCGGGCATGGTCAGGGCCTCGAAGCGGACCAGCACCTGGTCGAACAGGGTCAGCGCTTCGGGCAGCAGGCGCAGTTCGAGGTAGGCGTCGGCGAGTTGTTTTTCCGCCGTCGCCAGCTCTTGCGGCATGGCCAGCGTTTCGTACTGGCCACGCGACAGTTCAAAACCTGCCAGGGCTTCGCGGTAGTGGCCACGCGCCAGCTGCAGCAGCGCCACCGACATGTCGGCATGCGCCTGCTGCACCGGCAGGCCGTGCGTGGCCGCGCGCATGCGGGCCCGCGCGTAGATGCGCAGCGACTCCTCGAAGTCCCCCATCGAAGCCAGCGCATCGGCCAGGTTGAGGTCGGCCATCACCGAGTGCGGGCGGTCGCCGACCCGCGCAAACAGCACCGCGGCTTCACGCGAGTGTTGTGCGGCTTGCGCAAAGTCGC
>JAYUPN010000257.1:0-8479 GCA_043760065.1 Rubrivivax sp. | reverse complement strand
GGCGCGTTCGAGCTGCTGCCAGACCTCGGCTTCAATGGCCGCAAGTGTCGCCAGCCGCGGTGTCATGGCAGGTTGCGCAGCGACGGAAATAGAATCACATCGCGGATGCTCGGCGAGTCGGTGAGCAGCATCACCAGCCGGTCGATACCGATGCCGCAGCCGCCGGTGGGCGGCATGCCGTATTCGAGCGCGCGGATGAAGTCGGCGTCGTAGTACATCGCCTCCTCATCGCCGGCTTCCTTGTTGGCCATTTGCGCTTTAAAGCGTTCTGCCTGGTCTTCGGCGTCGTTCAGCTCCGAGAAGCCGTTGGCGTACTCGCGGCCGGTGATGAAGAGCTCGAACCGTTCGGTGACGGCCGGGTCGGTGTCTGAAGCTCGGGCCAGCGGCGAGACCTCGACCGGATAGTCGATGATGAAGGTCGGCTGCCAGAGCTTGGACTCGACCTCGGCTTCGAAGAGGCCGAACTGCAGCGCGGGCAGCTTCCAGTGCGCCGGCGCTTCATGTCCCGCGGCCTTGAGCCTGGCGCGCAGCAACTCGGCATCGTCGGCCTGCGCGTGCGTCAGGCCCGCGTGCACGACCAGCGACTCGCGCACGCTCAGCCGCGTGAAGGGCTGGTCCAGGTGCACCGGCTGCCCGGCGTAGGTGACGGCGGCCGAGCCGGTGGCGGCGCGCGCGGCGTGACGCAGCACGGCTTCGGTGAAGTCCATCAGATCATGGTGCGTCCAGTAGGCCGCGTAGAACTCCATCATCGTGAATTCGGGGTTGTGGCGGACGCTGATGCCTTCGTTGCGAAAGTTGCGGTTGATCTCGAACACACGCTCGAAGCCGCCCACCAGCAGCCGCTTGAGGTAGAGCTCGGGCGCGATGCGCAGGAACATCTCCTGGTCCAGCGCGTTGTGGTGGGTCACGAAGGGCTTGGCGTTGGCGCCGCCGGGAATGGGGTGCAGCATCGGCGTCTCGACTTCCAGGAAGCCGTGCTCGACCATGAAGCTGCGGATCGAGCTCACGGCCTTGCTGCGCGCCACGAAGCGCGCGCGCGCCGTCTCGTCGGTGATGAGGTCGACGTAGCGCTGGCGGTACTTCTGCTCCTGGTCGCTCATGCCGTGGAACTTGTCCGGCAAGGGGCGCAGGCTCTTCGTCAGCAGCCGCACGCGCGTCGCCTTGACCGACAGCTCGCCGGTCTTGGTGCGGAAGAGCACGCCCTCGCAGCCCAGG
This sequence comes from Rubrivivax sp., assembly GCA_043760065.1. Lineage (GTDB taxonomy): Bacteria > Pseudomonadota > Gammaproteobacteria > Burkholderiales > Burkholderiaceae_C > Rubrivivax. The sequence continues at coordinate 7,264 of JAYUPN010000257.1, read as the reverse complement.
ATGTCGCCCAGGTCGCCGTGCTTGAAGGCGGCCAGCGCCTCGGGCCCGACGGCGTCCTGCGTGATGTAGAGCTGGATGCGGCCCGAGCCGTCCTGCAGCGTGCCGAAGCAGGCCTTGCCCATCACGCGCTTGAGCATCAGGCGGCCGGCGACGCTGACCTTCACCGCCTGCGGCTCGAGCTCTTCGTTGGGCACCTGGCCGTGCTTGTGGTGCAGGTCGGCGGCGTGGTGGCTGGGCTTGAAGTCGTTGGGGAACGCGACGCCCTGGGCGCGCAGCGCCTGCAGTTTCTCGCGCCGCTCGGTGATCAGCTGGTTTTCGGAGGGGCCGCTGGCAGGAATGGTGTCGCTCATCTTCAACTCGTTGTTTCTGCTTCAATTTTAGGCGCACCCGTAGAATTCGCCGCGACATGAATGCCACAGTGCCCCACAACGTGCCGATCACCGGGCGGCCGATCCGCTTTGCCCTCGTGGGTTGCGGCCGCATTTGTGCCAACCACATCGAGGCCCTGCACCAGCACCGCGAGCGCGCGCAGCTGGTGGCCGTGTGCGACAACCGGCCGGCTGCGCTGCAGGCTGCGGTGGCGCGCACCGGTGCTGCCGGCTTCGAATCGCTGGACGCGCTCTTGCAGGGCAGCGACGCCGACATCGTGACCCTGGCCACGCCCAGCGGCCTGCACCCGCGCCAGGCCATGCGCGTGGCCGCCGCCGGGCGCCACGTGCTGAGCGAAAAGCCGATGGCCACCAAGTGGGACGACGGCATGGCGATGGTGCGCGCCTGCCGCGATGCCGGGGTCAAGCTGTTTGTAGTCAAACAGAATCGCCTCAACCCGACGATGCAGCTGCTCAAGGCGGCGGTCGACGGCGGCCGCTTCGGGCGCGTGCACATGGTGAGCGTCAACGTCTTCTGGACGCGGCCGCAGAGTTACTACGACGAAGCGCCGTGGCGCGGCCGCTGGGACATGGACGGCGGCGCTTTCCTCAACCAGGCCAGCCACTACGTCGACATGGTCGACTGGCTGGTCGGCCCGGTCGACAGCGTGCATGCCTACACCGCGACGCTGGCGCGCGCCATCGAGGCCGAGGACACCGGCGTCATGAGCCTGCGCCTGCGCAGCGGCGGCCTGGCGTCGATCAACGTCACGATGCTCACGCACGGCAAGAACTTCGAGGGCAGCATCACGATGCTGGGCGAACGCGGCACGGTGCGCATCGGCGGCGTCGCCGTCAACCGCATTGACCACTGGGAGTTCGACGAAGCGCGCCCCGAGGACGCGGCCGTGCGCGACGCGAGCTACGCCACGCCGTCGGTGTACGGCTTCGGCCACCCGCTGTACTACGACAACGTCATCGCCACGCTGCGCGGCGAGGGTCACGCCGAGGTCGACGGCTACGAGGGCCTGCGCTCGCTGGAGGTGGTCATCGCCGCCTACCGCAGCGCGCGCGACGGCGTGCGCGTGGGCTTGCCGCTGGTCTTCTAGATGCCCGCGGTCATCCATCCCAGCGCCATCGTCGACGACGGCGCACAACTTGGCGACGGCACGCGCGTCTGGCACTGGGCGCACGTCAGCGCCGGCGCGCGCATCGGCCGCGGCTGCTCGCTGGGGCAGGGCGTGTACGTCGGCAACGACGTGCACATCGGCGACCACGTGAAGATCCAGAACCAGGTCTCGGTCTTTGATGCGGTGACGCTGGAAGACGACGTCTTCTGCGGCCCGGGCATGGTCTTCACCAATGTCTTCAACCCGCGCGCGGCGGTGGTGCGCAAAAACGAGTACCGCGCCACGCTCGTCAAGCGCGGCGCCACGCTGGGCGCCAACTGCACCATCGTCTGCGGCACCACGGTCGGTGAACACGCCTTCGTCGGTGCCGGCGCGGTGGTCAGCCGCGACGTGCCGGCCTTCGCGCTGGTGGTGGGCGTGCCGGCACGCCGCATCGGCTGGATGAGCCGCCACGGCGTTCGCCTGACGCTGCCGCCGTCCGGCCACGGCGAGGCCGTCTGCCCCGCCACCGGCGAGCGCTACCGCCTCGACGGCGAAACCTTGGCCGCGCTCTGAATCCCATGCAGTTCACCGACCTGAAAAGCCAGTACGCGGCACTCAAGGGCAGCGTCGACGCACGCATCCAGCGTGTGCTCGACCACGGCCAGTACATCCTGGGCCCCGAGGTGGCCGAACTCGAATCGAAGCTCGCCGCCTTCACCGGCAGCCGCCACTGCATCACGGTGGCCAGCGGCACCGAGGCGCTGCTGATCGCGCTGATGGCGCTGGACATCGAGCCCGGCGACGAGGTCATCACCACCGCCTTCACCTTTGCCGCCACGGCCGAGACGATCGTGCTGGCCGGCGCAGTGCCAGTGTTCGTCGACGTGCAGCCCGACACCGCCAACATCGACCCGGCCCTGATCGAAGCCAAGCTCACGCCGCGCACCAAAGCCATCATGCCGGTCAGCTTGTACGGCCAGGTTGCCGACATGGCCGAGATCGACGCCATCGCCGCCCGCCACGGCCTGGCGGTGATCGAGGACGCGGCGCAGAGCTTCGGCGCGCTCTACCAGGGCCGGCGCTCGGGTGCGCTTTCGACCTTCGGCGCCACCAGCTTCTTCCCCAGCAAGCCGCTGGGCTGCTACGGCGACGGCGGGGCGCTCTTCACCGACGATCACCGGCTGGCGCAAGCCGCGCGCGAGATCCGCGTCCACGGCCAGAGCGGCCGCTACCAGCACACGCGCGTCGGCGTCGGCGGGCGGCTGGACACGATCCAGGCCGCGGTGCTGCTGGCCAAGCTGGAGCGCTTCGATTGGGAGTTGCAGCGGCGTGCGCAGATCGGTGCGCGCTACCAGGCGCTGCTGGCCGGCGTCGAGCAGGTCAGCGTGCGGCCCGACCGCAACAGCGTCTTCGCCCAGTTCACGGTGATGGTCGAGCAGCGCGACGCCGTGCAGGAGGCGCTGAAGGCCGCCGGCGTGCCGACGGCCGTGCACTACCCCAAGCCGCTGAACCAGCAGCCGGCCTACGCCCGCTACTGCTGCCCCGACTGCTGCCCTGCAAGCGCTGCGCTGGCCGCGCGCGTGCTGAGCCTGCCGATGAGCGCCGACTTGAGCGACGCCGACCAGGACCGCGTGGTGCACGCCTTGCGCGCCGCGCTGTCGTGAATCCGCGCGACCGCGGGCTCTGCGGCGCGCCCGCACCGTAGCGCTGCACACGATGGCCGGCGAAGCAGACGGGGCCGCGGACGGCGTCGCCCGGGGCACGCTGATCAACCTGGCCACGCGAGTGGCCGGCGTGGCGGCGGTGCTGGGCATCACGGCGCTGACGGCGCGCATCTCGACGCAGGCGCAGGGCACCTTTGCGCTCTTCACCAGCGTCGAAGGCGTGCTGCTGGCGCTGCTGTCGGGCTTCGGCATCGCGCTGGCCCGGCGCGTGTCGCACCATGGGCAGCAGCCGCGTGGACTGGCCTCGGCGACGGTGCTGGCGTGCATGGCTCTGGGCAGTGCAGCGGCCGCGGTGCTGTGGGCGATGTCGGCAGCGGGCGCGCCGGCCTACCGGTGGCTGTGGCTGCTGGCGCTGGCGGCGCCGGTTTTGGCCGTGGCGCCCAACCTCGCAGGCTGGTGGCTGGGCCAGGGTCGCATGGCGCCGATGGCGCGCGTTTCGCTGGCGCCGCCGTGCATCACGCTGGCGCTGCTGCTGGCGCTGTGGGCCGCGGGACGCAGCGGCGTGCCGCTGGTGCTGGCGGCCTGGGTGGCAGCCAAGGCGGCGGTGGCGCTGGCGCTGCTGTTCGTGTTCTGGCGCGCCGCACGGCTGGCGCGGCCCGACTTCACCGCCTTGCGCGCCGAGCTGCCGTTCGTCGCCACCATCGGCCTGACCAACCTGATCGCGCTGCTCAACTACCGCGTCGGCCTCTTCGTCGTCGAGCGGCTGCTGGGCCTGTCGGCCACCGGCGTCTACTCGATCGCGGTGATCGTGGCCGAGTTGCTGTGGTTCGTCTCCGGGTCGCTGACGCAGGCGGTGTACGGCCGCATCGGCACGCCCGACGCGGCGCGTGCCGCGGCGACCACGGTGCGCGTGGTGCAGCTCGGCGTCGCGGCCCTGCTCGTTAGCGCGCCGGTGCTGTGGCTGCTGGCCGCCTGGGTGGTGCCGCAAGTGCTGGGCCCGGCCTACGCCGACAGCCTGCTGCCGTTGGCGGTGCTGCTGCCGGGGGCCTTGCTCTTCGGAGGCGCTTCGGCGTTGTCGGCCTACTTCACCAACCACGCCGGCCGGCCGCAAGTGCCGGCGCAGGTGGCCCTGCTGTCACTGCTGCTCAACGCCGCGCTGTCGTGGCTGCTGGTGCCGGTGCTGGGCATGACTGGCGCGGCTGCCGCGGCCTGCGTGTCGTACAGCGCCAGCGTCGTGCTGCTCGCCGTTCGATTTGCTCGCCATGCCGGCCTGCCGCTGTCGGCGGTGTTGCTGCCGGGGCCGCAGCTGCGGGCCGACCTGCGCACGGTGCTGGCGTGGCGCCGGCGCTGAATGTGAGCGCCTGCGGCTTTGGTGCCTGGCGGGCGATAGCATCGCAGGCTGCCGGGCCTGGCTCGACAGGCCGCATCGCGAAAGGCCCCATGTCCCGTCTCTTGACCTTGCTGCTGGCTGCGTGGCTGACTGCGCTGGCGCCTGCGGCCGCTGTCGCGGCCGAGCCGGGTGTGCAGGCGCCGATCGGCCTCAAGCTGCTGGACCTGCCGGTGCCGGCCGGCTACGTCGAGGTGCTGCGTGACCTGCCGCAGATGCGGATGATCGGCGAACGCATGACGCCGCCGAGCAACCGGCTGCTGGCCATCTTCATGTCGCAGGACGACCACCGGCGCGCACGCAGCGCCCAGGCGCCGTCGATGCAGCGCTACTTCATGGTCCAGACGCTGCGGCAGGCCGAGTCGGCCGTCGTGTCCGATGCCGAGTTCGGCCAGGTCAGGGACCTGCTGCGGCAGCAATACCAAAGCCTGCTCAAGCAGGCCGGTGTCCGGGCTCAGGGCCAGCTCGACTCGGCCACGCGCGAGATCGGGCGCGACGCCGGCATCGAGTCGCTGTCGCTGAAGGCTGGCGAGATGAAGGGCCTGGAAGTCTTCGACGAACGGACGGGGTCGATCAGCCTGCTGGCGGCGACGCGCTTCGTCGTGCAGACCGAAGGCCGCAGCGAAGAGGTGCCGATGGCGATGGCCATCACCACGGCCGTGTTCAAGGGCAAGCTGCTGTACTTCTACGCCTATGCGGTGTTCCGCGAGCCTGCCGACCTGGACTGGCTGCGCGGCGCCACGCGCGACTGGCTCGCGCTGGCCGCCGCCAGCAACCCGCCGTGATGCGCGCGCTGCTGCAGCGGCTGTGGCGCAGCTTGGCGGCGCCGCGCATGATCTACGGCTGGCGCGGTGCCGACGGCCGCTGGCTGGCGCACACCCGCGTCAGCAGCAGCACGCACATCGAGAGCCCGGCGACGCTGCAGATGGCCGACCACGTGTTCGTCGGCCACTTCAACCTGCTCGACGCCTCGGGCGGGCTGGCGCTGGGCGAAGGCGTGCAGGTGACCTCGCACTGCGCGCTGCTGACCCACTCCAGCCACCAGGCGCTGCGCCTGGCCGGCCGCGCGTACTGGGGCGACGTCAATCCGCCGGGCTTCGTGCGCGCAGCCACCTCGATCGGTGCCTACAGCTTCATCGGCCCCCACAGCGTGGTCGCGCCGGGCAGCCGCATCGGCCGCGGCGTGCTGGTGCGCGCCTTCAGCTACGTCAGCGGCGAGGTGCCCGACTTCGCCATCGTCGCCGGACAGCCGGCGCGCTTGGTCGGCGACACGCGCGAGGTCGACGCCGCCTGGCTGCGCGACCATCCGGGACTGCGCGCCGACTACGAAGCGTGGGCCCAGACCCCGCGATGAGCAGGCCATGAGGCTCGTGCTGCTGGGCGACGGCGACAGCCCGCACCTGCTGAAGTGGGCGCGCGGCCTGGCGGCGCAGCCGGGCCTGGAGCTGTGGGCCTTGTCCAGCCGCGGCTTCCTGCCCGGCTTCGATGCCTGCGTGCCGCACGCGCGGCGGCTGGCCCTGCACACGCGGCCGCGCGCTGCCGGCGGCAACGCCGGGCTGCTGCGGCAACTGCCGCGGGCGGCGCGCTGGCTGCAGCGGGTCGACGCCGACTGGTTGCACGCGCACTACCTGACGTCGCACGGCACGCTGGCCTGGCTGACGCGGCGCCTGTTCGCGCTGCGCGGGCGCCTGCTCGGGTCGGCCTGGGGCAGCGACATCCTGGACACGCCCGAGCGCAGCGCTTTGCTGCGCTGGCTGACGCAGCGTGTGCTGCGCGACTGCACGCTGGCCACCAGCGACTCGCAGGTGATGGCCGCGCGCATGCGGCAGTGGGGCGCGCGCGAGGTGATGGTCTTTCCTTTCGGCCTGGAGTCGCTGCCCGCCGCGCCGGCAGCGAAGGACGACACCCTGTTCTTCGCCAACCGGGGCCTGGAACCGCTGTACGAGCCCGGGCGCGTGCTGCAGCAATTCGCTGCCGTCGCCGGGCCGCAGGACCGGCTGGTCGTCGCCAACGAGGGAACGCTGCGGCCGGCGCTGGAGCAGCAGGCCCAGGGGCTGCAACTGCAGGACCGGGTGCTCTTCGTCGGCCGGCTCGATGCCGCGGCGCAGGACGCCTGGTACGGCCCGGCGCGCTGGTACCTGAGCCTGCCGCGCAGCGACTCGGTGGCGGTGTCGGTGCTGGAAGCGATGGGCCACGGCTGCGTGCCGATCCTGTCGGACCTGCCGGCCAACCGCGAGCTGGTGCGCGACGGCGACAACGGCCTCGTGGTGCCCGCCTGCGGCCTGCTGGCACGCAGCGCGCTGGACGCGCTGCTGCCGCGCGCCGACGCCATCGGCGCGGCCAACCGGCAGTGGGTGGCGCAGCACGCGCTTTTCGCGCCCTGCGTGGCGGCTTTCGTGGCGCGGCTGCGCTCGCTGGCGTGACGGCCGTACGGCACCGACATGAACATCCTCTACCTCAACCACTACGCCGGCACGCCGGCGCTGGGCATGGAGTACCGGCCCTACTACCTGGCGCGCGAGTGGGTGCGGGTGGGCCACCGGGTGCAGGTGTTTGCGGCCGACTTCTCGCACGTGCGAGCGCACCAGCCGACAGCAGGCGACGAGACCATCGACGGCATCGCCTACCGTTGGTTTGCCACTCCGCCGTACCAGGGCAACGGCCTCGCCCGGGTGCAGAACATCGCGGCCTTCCTGCGTGCCGTGTGGTCCAACACGGCGAGCGTGGTGCGCG
>JAYUPN010000256.1:0-3285 GCA_043760065.1 Rubrivivax sp. | reverse complement strand
TTGCGCAGCACGCTGAAGATGGTGCCGATGCTGACGTTGACGTCGATGTTGCTGCTGCCGTCCAGCGGGTCGAACAGCAGCAGGTACTCGCCCTGCGGGTAGCGGTTGGGCACGACGTGGATGCTGTCCATTTCCTCGCTGGCCATCGCCGCCAGGTGGCCGCCCCATTCGTTGGCCTCGATCAGCACCTCGTTGCTGATGACGTCGAGCTTCTTCTGGATCTCGCCCTGCACGTTCTCGCTGTGCGCGCTGCCCAGCACGTCGCCCAAAGCGCCCTTGTTGACGGCGATGGCGATGTGCTTGCAGGCGCGCGCCACGACCTCGATCAGCAGCCGCAGCTGCGCCGGGATGCGGCCGTGCTCGCGTTGCTGTTCGACCAGGTACTGGGTAAGGCTGACTCGTTTCATGGCTTCGGGTCCGGCTTTCAGGCTTGTTCGAGGGCGCGCGTGACGACCTCGCGCACGTCGCTGCTCAGGTCGGGCTTGGCGGCGACGCGGGCGATGGCTTCGCGCGCGGCGCTGCGGTAGGGCTCGACCAGGCTGGCCCAGCGGTCCATCGCGCGCGCCATGCGGCCCGCGACGTGGCCGTTGATGGCGTCGATCTCCAGCAGCTTGTCGGCCCACAGCACGTAGCCGGCGGCATCGGCGCGGTGGAAGGCGGCCGGGTTGGCCGTGAACAGCGCCGACAGCAGGCTGCGCACGCGGTTCGGGTTCTTGAGCGAGAAGTCCGGGTGCTGCAGCAGCGCCTTGGCGCGCGCGAAGGCCACGCCGGGCTGCGCTGCGTGCAGGCTGGGCACCGGCTCGGGCGCGCTGGCCTGCAGCGTGAACCACTTGTCGATCACCAGCGCGTCGCCCTGCGCCAGGGCGTGGAAGCGCGTGATCGCCGCATCGGCCAGCAAAGACTGCGACTCGACCAGCGCTTGAAGCGCGCCCAGGCGATCGGTCATGTTGGACGCTTCCTTGAAGCGCTGGTAGGCACGGCCCTGCCAGACGGCGTCGCCGGTGCGCACGGCGTGGCGGCACAGCATGCGCAGCGCCAGGTTGGCCAGCGCGCGTGGGCCGGCTTGCTCGGGCGCCGGGCTGTAGCCTTGCCCCGATGGGCTGGCGGTGAAGGCTTGCTCCCACTGCGCGTGCAGCCGGGCGGCCAGCAGCGCCTGCCATTGCTCGCGCACGGCGTGGATGCGCTGCGGGTCGACGGCATTGAGCTGTTCGGCGATGTACAGCTCACTGGGCGCGGTGAGCAGCAGCGCCTTGAAGGCCGGGTCCAGCGCCGGGTCGGCCAGCACCTGGGCCAGGGCGGCAGCCAGCGTGTCGTCGAGCACCGGCGCCTGTCCCGAGGCCACGGCGGCCAGCATGCGGTCGAGCATCAGCTGCTGCCCGGCCTCCCAGCGGTTGAAGGCGTCGCGGTCGTGCCGCAGCTGCACCAGGCGGTCGGCATCGGACAGGCCGTCGGCCAGCCGCACCGGCGCCGAGAAGCCGCGCAGCAGCGACGGCACCGGCGGGGCGTGGATGCCGTCGAAGGTCCAGCTCTGCTCGGCGCTGTCCAGCACCAGCAGGCGGTCTTCGATCAGCTCGGCGCCGTCGGCGCCGATGAGGCCCATCGCCACCGGGATCAGCCACGGCTGCTTGTCCGGCTGCCCCGGCGACGGTTCGCCGTGCTGGCGCAGCGTCAGCGTGTAGCGCTGCGCCGCGGCGTCGAAGTGGCCGCTGGCGGCCAGCCGCGGCGTGCCGGCCTGCGCGTACCAGCGCTTGAAGGTGTCCAGCCGTTGCGCGAGCTCGCTGCCGGGGTTGGCGTCGGCGATGGCCTGCGCAAAGTCGTCGCAGGTCACGGCCTGGCCGTCGTGGCGCTGGAAGTACAGCGCCATGCCCTGGGCGAAGCCTTCGCGGCCGACCAGCGTGTGCATCATGCGCACGACCTCGGCGCCCTTTTCGTAGACCGTGGCGGTGTAGAAGTTGTTGATCTCGAGGTAGCTGTCGGGCCGCACCGGGTGCGCCATCGGGCCCGCGTCCTCGGGGAACTGGCTGGCGCGCAGCCGTGTCACGTCGTCGATGCGCTTGACGGCGCGGGCCGACGCGCTGCCGGCCATGTCCATGCTGAACTCCTGGTCGCGGAAGACCGTCAGGCCCTCCTTCAGGCTGAGCTGGAACCAGTCGCGGCAGGTGATGCGGTTGCCGGTCCAGTTGTGGAAGTACTCGTGCGCAATGACGCTCTCGATGCCTTCGAAGTCGGCGTCGGTGGCGGTGGCGGGGCTGGCAAGCACGTACTTGGTGTTGAAGACGTTGAGGCCCTTGTTCTCCATCGCGCCGCCGTTGTAGTCCTCGACCGCGACGACCATGAAGCGGTCGAGGTCCAGCGCGAGGCCGAAACGCGCTTCGTCCCACACCACGCTGGCGACCAGCGAGTTCATCGCGTGCTCGGTCTTCTCCAGGTCGCCCGGGCGGACGTAGATCTGCAGCAGGTGGTCGCGCCCGCCGCGGGTGCGGATGCGCTGCTCGCGCGCTTCCAGGCGGCCGGCCACGAGCGCGAACAGGTAGCTCGGCTTCGGAAACGGGTCGTGCCACTTGGCGAAATGGCGACCGTTGTCCAGCGCGCCTTGCTCGACCAGGTTGCCGTTGCTCAGCAGCACCGGGAAGCGCAACTTGTCGGCGCGCAGCGTGACGGTGTAGACCGCCATCACGTCGGGCCGGTCCAGGAAGTAGGTGATGCGGCGAAAGCCCTCGGCCTCGCACTGCGTGCACAGCATCGCCTGCGCGGCGCCGCCGCTGGTGTACAGGCCCGACAGCTCGGTGTTCTTCTCCGGCGCGCAGGTGTTGCGGATGTCCAGCGTGAAGCTGTCGGCATCGGGCGGGTTGTCGATCACGAGTTCGCCGCCTTCGTGGCGGAACGACACGCTCTGGCCGTTGGCCTGCACGCGCAGCAGCGTCAGGTCGACGCCGTGCAGGCGCAGCGGCTGGCGCTCCTGCGCCGGGTTGCGTTCGATCTGCAGCCGGCTGGCGACGATGGTCTTGGCCGGGTCGAGGTCGAAGCTCAGGTCGACCGAGCGGATGAAGAACGCCGGGGCCTGGTAGGCCTCGCGGCGCACGAGGGTCGTGCTGGCTTCACGCATGGTGCGCGGTCTCCGTCAGGGTGGGCGCGGTATGCGCCGGCAGGCCATGCAGGCCCTTGCGATTTTTCTACAGCCCCTGTTTGAGGCTGGCTTCGATGAACACGTCCAGATCGCCGTCCAGCACCTTCTGCGTGTTGCTGATCTCGACGTTGGTGCGCAGGTCCTTGATGCGGCTCTGG
>JAYUPN010000255.1:0-8510 GCA_043760065.1 Rubrivivax sp. | reverse complement strand
GGTCGCGATCTCCCACGATTTGCGCGCCCCGAACACCAGGTTCGGGTACTCGGCGCGGCCGCGGCTGCCGTTGTAGCGGCCCAGCGCCATGAACAGGTCGCCCTTCTCGCGGTCGAGGTAGTGGCGCAGGATCACGCAGCCGAAGCGCAGGTTGGTCTGCAGGTGGAACAGGCGGCGCGAGTCGCCGTCGCCGATGACGCGGGCCCAGAACGGCATCACCTGCATGTAGCCACGCGCGCCGGCACTGCTGATGGCGTACTTGCGAAAGCCGCTCTCGACCTGGATCAGCCCGAGCACGAGCGAGGTCTCGAGGCCAGCGCGGCGGCTCTCGTACCACGCAGCTTCCAGGAACTCGACCCGCGTGTGGTGCTCGGCCTTGCGGCGCTTGAGCTTCTCGCTGGCCGCGCCCAGCCAGCGCAGGTAGGTCAGCCGGTCCTCGAGCCTGTCGAAGCGCGGCTTGGGCGGCGCCGCCTCGGCCACCGAGGCCGCCAGCGCACTGCGCACGGCGTCGGCCAGCGGCTCTTCGACCTGCGCGCCGGCGTGAGCACGCGGCAGGCACAGCGCCAGTGGCGCTGCCAGCATGGCGCGGCGCGGCAGCGTCATGCCGACGTCAGACCGCCGTCATGTGGCGAGGCGGGCCTTCACGGTGGCCACCACGTCGGCCAGCGCCACGGCCGTGGCTGCTGCTTCGCGCCGGCCCTGCACTTCGAGCGTGCCGGCCTTGAGGCCGCGGTCGGAGATCACCACGCGCAGCGGCACGCCGATGAGCTCCCAGTCGGCGAACATCGCGCCCGGCCGCTCGCCGCGGTCGTCGAGCACGACGTCGATGCCCTGCGCCGACAGCTCGTCGTGCAGCCGGTCGGCCGCGGCCTGCACCTCGGTGCTGCGGTCGTAGCCGATCGGGCAGATCACGGCCGCAAATGGCGCGATCGCGGTCGGCCAGATCATGCCGCGCTCGTCGTGGTTCTGCTCCACCGCAGCACCCAGGATGCGCGTGACGCCGATGCCGTAGCAGCCCATCTCGAAAGGCTGCGACTTGCCGGTCTCGTCGAGGAAGCTGGCCTTCATCGGCAGGCTGTACTTCTTGGTGCCGAGGTAGAAGACATGGCCGACCTCGATGCCGCGCTGGATCGCGAGCACGCCCTGGCCGTCGGGTGACGGGTCGCCGGCGACGACGTTGCGGATGTCGGCCACCAGGTCGGGCTCGGGCAGGTCGCGGCCCCAGTTGACGCCGGTGAAGTGGAAGTCGGCTGCGTTGGCACCGCAGACGAAGTCGCTCATCAAGGCCACCGTGCGGTCGACGACCACCTTGAAGGACCTCGCCGAAGCGCCCTGCGCGGGCACCGGGCCCAGGTAGCCCGGCTTGCAGTCGAAGTGAGTGGCAATCTCGGCCACGGTGGCGAAGCGGAACCCCGCCTTCAGGCCTTCGACCTTGCCGGCCTTCACCTCGTTGAGGCTGTGGTCGCCGCGCACGAGCAGCAGCCACACGGTCGTCCTGATGTCGCCGGCCTCGCTCTTGGCGTCGGTGGCGAGCACCAGCGACTTCACGGTCTGCGCCAGCGGCAGGCCCAGCAGCGCCGCCACGTCTTCGCAGGTGGCCTTGCCGGGCGTGGGCGTCTTGACCATCGGCTGCGTCGCCGGCGCGCGCGCAGCCAGCAGCGGCAGCGCCTCGGCCAGTTCGATGTTGGCCGCGTAGTCGCTGCTCGGGCAGTAGACGATGGCGTCCTCGCCCGTGTCGGCGATGACCTGGAACTCGTGCGAGGCGTCGCCGCCGATGGCGCCGGTGTCGGCCGCCACCGCGCGGTACTGCAGCCCGAAGCGGTCGAAGATGCGCTTGTAGGCTGCGAACATCGTGTCGTAGCTCTTCAGCGCCGAGGCCTTGTCGCGGTCGAAGGAGTAGGCGTCCTTCATCGTGAACTCGCGCCCGCGCATGAGGCCGAAGCGCGGCCGGCGCTCGTCGCGGAACTTGGTCTGGATGTGATAAAAATTTCGCGGCAGCTGCTTGTAGCTGCGAAGTTCCTGACGCGCGATGTCGGTGATGACCTCTTCGCTGGTGGGCTGGATGACGAAGTCGCGGTCGTGGCGGTCCTTCACGCGCATCAGCTCGGGGCCGTAGGCCTGGAAGCGGCCGGTCTCCTGCCACAGCTCGGCCGGCTGCACCACGGGCATCAGGAGCTCGATGGCGCCGGCGCGGTTCATCTCCTCGCGGATGATGGCCTCGACCTTGCGGATGACGCGCAGCCCCATCGGCATGTAGCTGTAGATGCCCGCGCTCAGGCGCTTGATGAAGCCGGCGCGCATCATCAGTTGATGGCTCACGACTTCGGCGTCGGCAGGCGCTTCTTTTTGCGTCGAGATGAAGGTCGCAGAGGCTCTCATGGGCATGTGTTGCGCACCGGGCGCCGAGGTGCCCCGGCGGCCTGCTGGCGCGCCACGAGGGGACTGCCGAAAGACCTTCGAAGACCCTCAAACAGCGCATGCGGGTTAGCGAGAGATCGCTGGCCGCAGGGTGCCGGTGCAATAATGAAAACAGTCACAAAATCGGGGTCTGATTATGCTCGACCGGGAAGGCTTCAGGCCCAACGTCGGCATCGTCCTTCTGAACGCCCGCAATCAGGTGTTCTGGGGCAAGCGGCTGCGCACACACTCGTGGCAATTTCCGCAAGGCGGCATCAAGTATGGCGAGTCGCCCGAGCAGGCCATGCTGCGCGAACTCCATGAAGAAGTGGGCCTGCGGCCCGAGCACGTGCAGATCATTGCGCGCACGCGGGACTGGCTGCGCTACGAGGTGCCCGACCACTTCATCCGCAAGGATGCGCGGGGCCACTACCGCGGCCAGAAGCAGATCTGGTTCCTGCTGCGGCTGGTTGGCCGCGACACCGACATGAACCTGCGCGCCACCGACCACCCGGAGTTCGATGCCTGGCGCTGGAACGAGTACTGGGTGCCGCTGGACATGGTGATCGAGTTCAAGCGCGGCGTCTATGAGATGGCGCTGACCGAGCTGGCGCGCTACCTGCCGCGCACCAACCACCACAACCGTTACCTGCGCTCGGGACTGCGCTCGCAGCGCACCGACCACGAGAGCGACACGGCCAACGGCCTGCCTTCGGACTTCGGGCCCGAAAGCCAGGCCGGCCTGCCCTCCGAACTGTTGGACAATCTGCCGGCCGCCGAGCCCGACCCGAACGCCGCCGGCTAGGCGGGCGCTGCGGCGCGCTACTCCGCTCTGCTCCGCTCTGCTCCGCTCTGCTCCGCTCTACTCCATCAGCACTAGGTTGGTCCGGTGCACGAGTTCGGGTTCGTTGGCGTAGCCCAGCAGGGCCTCGATCTGCGCCGAGGGCTTGCGGGCGATCAACCGCGCTTCGGCCGACGAATAGTTGGCCAGGCCGCGCGCCACCTCCACGCCGGCCAGCGTGCGCACCGCGATGACGTCGCCACGCACGAACTCGCCCTGCACCTCGTGCACGCCGATCGGCAACAGGCTTTTTCCCTCGTCGCGCAGCTTGCGCGCCGCGCCTTCGTCCACGCGCACCGCGCCGCGCAGTTGCAGGTGGTCGACCATCCACTGCTTGCGCGCCGCCAGCTTGGGCGTTCCCGCCACCAGGGCGGTGCCGATGCGCTCGCCGGCGGCCAGGCGCAGCAGCACGTCGTTCTCGCGGCCCCAGGCGATGACGGTGCTGGTGCCGCTGCCGGCGGCGCGCTTGGCGGCCAGGACCTTGGTCAGCATGCCGCCGCGGCCGATGCTCGAACCGGCGCCGCCGGCCATCGCCTCGAGCGCCGGGTCGCCGGCCGTGGCTTCGTCGATGAAGCGCGCGCCAGGGTCCTTGCGCGGGTCGGCGGCGTACAGGCCGCGCTGGTCGGTGAGGATGACGTAGGCGTCCGCGTCGACGAGGTTGGCCACCAGCGCGCCCAAGGTGTCGTTGTCGCCGAAGCGGATCTCCTCGTTGACCACGGTGTCGTTCTCGTTGATGACCGGGATCACCTTCAGCGACAGCAGCGTCAGCAGCGTCGACCGCGCGTTGAGGTAACGCTCGCGGTCGGCCAGGTCGGCGTGGGTGAGCAGCACCTGCGCGCTGCCCATGCCGTGCGCGCGCAGGTGCGTCTCGTACATCTGCGCCAGGCCCATCTGGCCCACGGCGGCGGCGGCCTGCAGCTCGTGCAGCTCCTTCGGCCGCACCGTCCAGCCCAGTCGCTTCATGCCTTCGGCGATGGCGCCGCTGGAGACCATCAGCAGTTCGCGCCCCTGCAGCGCCAGCGCAGCCAGCTGGCGCGACCAGTTGCCGATGGCCTCGGCATCGACGCCGCGGCCTTCGTTGGTGACGAGGCTGGAGCCGACCTTGACGACGATGCGCCGCGCCCCTTGCAGCACGCTAGCCATCGACCGGCTTCTCGAAGCGCTGGTCGGGCAGCGGTTCGACCTGCTGCTGCGCGGCGACGTGGTTCTGGATCTTCTCCAGCAGCGGCTGCAGCCCTTCGCGCGCCAGCGCCGAGATCGCGAACACCGGCCCCTTCCAGCGCAGGCGCCGCACGTACTCCGCGACACGCGACTCGCGCTCTTCGAGCGGCACCATGTCCAGCTTGTTGAAGACCAGCCAGCGCGGCTTGGCGTGCAGTTTGGGGTCGTACTTCTTCAACTCGGCGACGATGGCTTTGGCCTGCGCCACCGGGTCGATGCTGTCGTCGAAAGGCGCCGCGTCGACGATGTGCAGCAACAGGCGCGTGCGCTGCAGGTGGCGCAGGAACTGGTGGCCCAGGCCCGCGCCTTCGGAGGCACCTTCGATCAGGCCCGGGATGTCGGCGACGACGAAGCTGCGCTCGGGACCGACACGCACCACGCCGAGGTTGGGGTGCAGCGTCGTGAAGGGGTAGTCGGCGATCTTGGGCCGCGCATTGGAGATCGCGGCGATGAACGTCGACTTACCGGCGTTGGGCATGCCCAGCAGTCCGACGTCGGCCAGCACGCGCAGCTCGAGCTGCAGCTTGTGCGCTTCGCCCGGCCAGCCCGGCGTCTTCTGGCGCGGGCTGCGGTTGGTGCTGCTCTTGAAGTGCAGGTTGCCGAAGCCGCCGTCGCCGCCCTTGGCCAGCAGCGCGCGCTGGCCGTGCTCGAGCAGTTCGACCATCACCCCGCCGGTCTCGGCGTTGGAGATGATGGTGCCCACCGGCATGCGCATCTCGACGTCGGCGCCGGCGGCGCCGAACTGGTCCGACCCGCGCCCGGCTTCGCCGTTCTTGGCGTCGAAACGGCGCGTGTAGCGGTAGTCGATGAGGGTGTTGATGTTGAGGTCGGCCACCGCCCAGACGCTGCCGCCGCGGCCGCCGTCGCCGCCGTTGGGGCCGCCGAAGGGGATGAACTTCTCGCGCCGGAAGCTCACGCAGCCGGCGCCGCCGCTGCCGGCCGAGATGTCGATCAGGGCTTCGTCGAAGAATTTCATGGTCGGTCGATGGTAGCGGCAGCCTGAAAACGAAGAAGCCCCGGCAGGCCGGGGCTTCGCTGGAGGAGCGAAGGAATCCTCAGGCCGGCGTCACGAAGACGGTCTGGCGATTGAGTTCGCCCTTGACGTCGAAGGAAACCGAACCATCGACCAATGCGAACAGCGTGTGGTCCTTGCCCATGCCGACGTTGGTGCCGGCGTGGAACTTGGTACCGCGCTGGCGCACGATGATCGCGCCGGCCGTGATCTGCTGGCCGCCAAAGACCTTGACGCCGAGCATCTTCGGCTTGGAATCGCGGCCGTTTCGGGTGGAGCCGCCACCTTTTTTCTGTGCCATGGTTGCTGCCCCTTAACCGTTGATCGAGCCGATTTGCAGCTCGGTGAAGGTCTGGCGATGGCCGCCGTGCTTCTGATAATGCTTGCGGCGACGCATCTTGAAGATGCGCACCTTGTCGTGCTTGCCGTGAGCCAACACCGTGGCCAAGACAGTCGCACCCGCGACCCAGGGAGAACCGACCTTCAAGTCCGCACCGCTTCCCACGGCAAGAACCTGTTCAATCACGATTTCCTGGCCCACGTCCGCAGCAATCTGTTCTACCTTGATCTTCTCGCCGGCTGCAACCTTGTATTGTTTGCCTCCGGTTTTTATGACCGCGTACATGTGTGACCTTTCAAAGAAACCCTGCACCGTTCAGCCGCCCTGGAGTGGGCATCCGGCGTGCGCAGAGCCTTTGAGTATAGCATGGGGGAGCGCACCTATGCGGCTGGACGCAGCCCGGCCGCCCCGCTTCCTATAATCTGAACCCGCTGCTGCCCTGCCCGTGCCCGCCAACCCCGCCTCCCTGTCTGCCGATCCGACCGATGCGGCGATGCTGCGCGTGGACGAGGTCATCCGGGAGCGCCTGTCGTCGCGCGTGGCGCTGATCGACCAGATCTCGCACTACATCGTCAATGCCGGCGGCAAGCGCATCCGGCCCCGCCTGGTGCTGCTGTTCGCCGAAGCGCTGGGCTTCGACGGCCCGGAGCAGCACGAACTGGCGGCGATCGTCGAGTTCATCCACACCGCCACGCTGCTGCACGACGACGTGGTCGACGAATCGGCGCTGCGTCGCGGCCGCGCCACGGCCAACGCCATGTTCGGCAACGCGGCCAGTGTGCTGGTCGGCGACTTCCTCTACTCGCGCGCCTTCCAGATGATGGTCTCGGTCAACCGCATGCGCGTGCTGCAGGTGCTGGCCGACGCCACCAACGTCATCGCCGAGGGTGAAGTCCTGCAGCTGATGAACATGCATGACCCGGACCTTGCGGTGGCCGACTACCTGCAGGTCATCCGCTTCAAGACCGCCAAGCTCTTCGAGGCCAGTGCCCGCCTGGGCGCCGTGCTGGCCGGCGCCGGCCCTGCGCTGGAAGAAGCCTGCGCCGACTACGGCCGCTCGCTCGGCACCGCGTTCCAGCTCGTCGACGACCTGCTCGACTACGAAGGCAACAGCAGCGAACTGGGCAAGAACGTGGGCGACGACCTGCGCGAGGGCAAACCCACGCTGCCGCTGCTGGTGGCGATGGAGCGTGCCACCGACGCCGAGCGCGAACTCATCCGCCACGCCATCGAACACGGCGAGTTGCAGAAGTTGCCCGAGATCCTGGCCATCGTGCGCCGCACCGGTGCGCTCGACGCCACGCGCGAAGCCGCACAGGCCGAGGCCGACAAGGCGCGAACCGCTGTGCTTTCGCACCTGCCCCCGTCGCGAGCCCGCGAGGCTCTGCTAGACTTGTGTGCTCGGTCGATTCACCGTTCTTCATGAACGTGCGGCCGGCGGCAACGCGGTCGGTTCACCGACCGCTCGCCACATCGGGGTGTAGCTTAGCCTGGTAGAGCGCTACGTTCGGGACGTAGAGGCCGGAGGTTCGAATCCTCTCACCCCGACCAGGTTGGCCCGCGCGGCTCAACCACGGCTGCGCCCTCGAGGGCTGTAACCAATCGTCCGGAGGGCCCAAAGGCGGCTGTCCTGCGGCTTTTCCGCCGTTTACACCCCACGTGGGATCGGCGATGATCATTCAGATATGCACACTGCGTCCTGAAGACCGATGGCTGCCGAAACCGTGGTTGATCCCGCACCGTCGTCGCTGTCGGGCGTGGCCCGGGTGCTGGTCAACGCCGGCAAGCTGACGGCCAAGGCCGCCGAGGAACTGACGAAGAACGCGCGTGAGCGCAAGGCCAGCTTCGTGACCACGCTGGTCGGCGCCGGCGCCGTCAAGCCCGACGACCTGGCACACACCCTGTCGGTGGCGCTGGCGCTGCCGCTGCTGGACCTCAACGCGGTCGACCTGCAGAAGCTGCCGCGCAACCTGGTCGACCCCAAGATCGCCAACCAGTACCAGCTGATGGTGCTGGGCAAGCGCGGCAACCGGCTCTTCATCGGCGCCGCCGACCCAACTGACCAGGAAGCCGTCGAGCGCATCAAGTTCGCCACCCAGCTGACGCCCGAATGGGTGATCGTCGAGTACGACAAGCTGATGCGCCAGCTCGAGGCCGCGGGCACGACCGCCAGCGAACAGCTCGAGACGCTGACCACCGGCGAGTTCGACTTCGACGTCACCGAAGAGGACGCCGCGACACCCGAAGCCGCCGACGTCACGGCCGATGTCGAAGACGCACCGGTCGTGCGCTTCCTGCAG
This sequence comes from Rubrivivax sp., assembly GCA_043760065.1. Classification (GTDB taxonomy): domain Bacteria; phylum Pseudomonadota; class Gammaproteobacteria; order Burkholderiales; family Burkholderiaceae_C; genus Rubrivivax. The sequence goes on along the minus strand of JAYUPN010000255.1, from coordinate 399 downwards.
AAGATGCTGATCGATGCGATCAACATGCGCGCTTCGGACCTGCACTTCGAACCCTACGAGTACAACTACCGCGTGCGCTTCCGCGTCGACGGCGAGTTGCGCGAGATCACGCAGCCGCCGATCGCCATCAAGGACAAGTTGGCGTCGCGCATCAAGGTCATCTCGCGCATGGACATTGCCGAGAAGCGGGTGCCGCAGGACGGCCGCATGAAGCTCAAGTTCGGCAACAAGTCGATTGACTTCCGCGTCAGCACGCTGCCCACCCTGTTCGGCGAGAAGGTCGTGATCCGGATCCTGGATTCGTCCAGCGCCAAGCTCGGCATCGAGGCCCTGGGCTACGAGAAGATCGAGAAGGACCGCCTGATGAGCGCCATCCAGCGCCCCTACGGCATGATCCTC
>JAYUPN010000254.1:0-3295 GCA_043760065.1 Rubrivivax sp. | reverse complement strand
GGCAGGCGGTAGCCCAGGCGCGGCACGGTGACGATCACCCTCAGGCGATGCCCACGACCTTGTGCGTCTGCACGCTCAATCGCCATTGCGGATGAGCCAGGCAGTAGTCGATGGCCTGGCGGGTGTTGCGGCGTCTCTCCGGCCCGTCCATTGGCTGGAGGAAAAAATGCTGGAAATCGAGCCTGGCGAACTGCTCGGGCATGGCAGCCGGCTGCGGGAAGACGAGTTTCAGCTCGGTGCCCCGGGTCAGGACGAGCTCCGCACCGGCCTTCGGACTGACGCAGATCCAGTCCAATCCGGGCGGCGCCGGCTGGGTGCCGTTGGTTTCGACCGCGACCTCGAAACCGGCCGCGTGGAGCGCTTCGATCGCGGCACCATCCAGTTGCAGAAGCGGCTCACCGCCGGTGCACACCACCAACGGGCGGCCACCGGCCCCGGCCGGCCACGCGGACGCGACCGCCGCCGCGAGCGCCTGCGCGCTTGCGAACTTGCCACCGCCCGGCCCGTCGGCGCCGACGAAGTCGGTGTCGCAGAACTGGCAGACCGCCGTGCCGCGGTCGCCTTCGCGTCCGGTCCACAGGTTGCAGCCGGCAAAGCGGCAGAACACCGCGGCGCGCCCGGTTTGACCGCCCTCGCCTTGCAGCGTGTAGTAGATCTCCTTGACCGTGTACGTCATCATCAGACCGGCAGCGCCGGACCCGGTTGGTCGGCGCAGACGATGGCGCCGCAGCCGCGGGTTTCGTACAGGTCCACGCGGTCGAGTTGCGGCAGCCGCCCCCGGGCCTTGTCGAAGATCCAGGCCGCAATCGTTGCGGTGTCGCAGTCGGCCAGATCGTCGATCTCGTAGAGCGGCTGATGGTCCAGCGCGCCGAAGATCGGGCCGAAGATCTCCTTCACGTCACCGAAGTCGACCGTCCATCCCATCACCTTGTCCAGCGGTGCCGACAAGTGCAGGCGCAGCGTGTAGGTGTGTCCGTGGAGGCGCCGCAGCGGGTGTTCTTCTGGCGCACGCTGCAGCCGGACGGCGCTGTCGAGCGTGAAGTCCTTCCAGATGCGGTAACGCTGGCCGTCGAAGCTGGCGCCGCAGGATGCCGTCTCGTAGACGGTGACCCAGGACAGGTCCGGCAGCTGCGGCCCGAGCCGCTGCCAGATCCAGCTGGACAGGAGCTCGCTCGTGGGGTTGTCCAACCCGGGCAAGTCGTTCAGACAGGCGTGGTTCAGCTCCGCGCGCAACGGCGCCCAGAGCTCGTCGAGACGCGCGTGGTCGATGCGCCGGTGGTGCCCGCCCGCGCTCCGGTTCACATGCACGATGGCTTCGAAACCGTGGCCGTGCATGCGCCCGCACTTGTGGCCCGTTGGCACGTTCGGCAGCCGATGCGCCGACTGGAAGACGTAGCGACGCCAGATGTGCGCATGGCCTGCCCCGTCGAGGCTGACACCTTCGCGGGGCGTGCTCTGGATGTCGACCTGCTCGATCCCGGGCACGTCGAGACGGGCGCGGACCCAGCGCGCCAGATTCTCGTCGGTGGGTTCCGGCACATGCGCGTTGAGCAGCCCGTAGTCGAGTTGCGCGACGCACGACTGCAACGTGTCGCGCAACAGGTCAACCTCACCCCCGGCAAATCGCGACCACCCAGCAGGCAGATCACCTCGCACGTGGGCGAGGAAACCGTGCCCGTGGAGGCAGCGCGAGCGGTGCCCGGCAGGCAGCCCGTCGATGCGCCTCGCGGCCTCGAACGTCGCGGACGCCGCGAAGAGTGTCTTGCGGCTCATCGTCAGCCGATCCCGAAGCGCACGCACAGCGGGTCAGGGATGCCGACCTCGGCGAACCCCTTGGCGCGCCGCAGGCAGGCGTCACAGGCGCCACAGGGGCGGCCATCGGGGTCGCCGGAGTCGTCGAGCGCGTTCACGCCGATCAAGGTGTCGGATGCCCCAGGCGTCGCGGCCCAGGCGAGCGCGACGCTCAGGAACACCGTGTTCCGGGCCGGGACGCAAGTGACCGGGACGCCCTGGGACATGTCGGTCGCCGATCTGCCCTCGGGGACCTCGATGTCCGCCGTGAGGGCGGAGCCGCCGAACGCGCGAAGGTCGATGCCGGCCACGACGGGCCTGGCAGCGCCGAGGAATTTGGCCGCGAACTCCGCCGCGACCAGTGCTTGAACCGGCCGCTGGCCGCAGCGAAAGCCCAAGGCGTCGGCTTCGAAGCCTTCCCGACGAGCCGTTGCCAGCACGGTCGTGGAGGCCAAGCCACCGCTCAACACCACGGCCGCCGGGTGCGCTTGTTCAATTGACTGGGTCATCGTCGTTCTGGTCCGCTTCTGGTTCGACCGGGCCGTTCCAAACGTCCGCTTATAACCCGTCCTGCGCGAGGCGGACGCGTCTGCTCGCATGGCCCGCGCCCGATCGCATCTTGCACCCCGCATTCGCCGCCTGGGCCGACGGGTCGACCACAGAAAGTGTGTAGCGCAGCAAGCTGCCTGAAGTGATGCGACGAGCAGGGGTCGGCTGAAGTCGAAACGGCGCCCAAGTCGGCGCCGTTTTTGATCGATCAGCCGATGATCCTGGAGGAAAGTCCCGGCCATCCGCAACTCGCCACCCTCGCCGCCATCCGCCAGCAGCCCCCGCGCCGCCACTGATCCCCGTGCCGCCATGGCAGCGACACAGGAAGTCAGCGAATCAGATCAAGGACTGTGCGACGCAGTGAGACGCAGTGGTCAGCTCATTTGGTCGATCATCACCTGCCCGAACCCCGAGCAGCTGACCTGCGTGGCGCCATCCATCAGGCGCGCAAAGTCGTAGGTGACCTTCTTGCTGAGGATAGCCTTCTCCAGCGAACTGATCACCAGATCGGCTGCTTCGAACCAGCCCATGTGGCGCAGCATCATCTCGGCGGACAGAATCTCGGAGCCTGGGTTCACGTAGTCCTTGCCGGCGTACTTGGGCGCGGTGCCGTGGGTGGCTTCGAAACACGCAATCGAATCGGACAGGTTGGCGCCCGGCGCGATGCCAATGCCGCCCACTTGTGCGGCCAGCGCGTCGGAGATGTAGTCGCCGTTCAGGTTCAGCGTGGCCACCACCGAGTACTCGGCCGGGCGCAGCAGGATCTGCTGAAGGAAGGCATCGGCAATCACGTCCTTGACGATGATGTCCTTGCCGGTCTTCGGGTTCTTGAACTTGCACCACGGACCACCATCGATCAGCTCGGCGCCAAATTCCTTTTGCGCCAGCGCATAGGCCCAGTCACGGAAGCCACCTTCGGTGTACTTCATGATGTTGCCCTTGTGCACGATCGTCA
>JAYUPN010000253.1:0-8551 GCA_043760065.1 Rubrivivax sp. | reverse complement strand
CCAGCTCGGGGTGGCGGTGGATGTCGCGGCGCAGGCTGATGAATTCGCCGGCGCGGGCCTGCAGCGCGTGCAACAGGTACGTCACGGCGTGCCCCGCGCTTACTGCGGTTGCAGGTTGATCTGCCTGGCGATGGCGCGGTAGCGCGCGGACTCGGCGTCGAAGAAGCGGGCCGACTCGGCCAGCGTCATCGGCGCCGACGCGAGCTGCGTCTGCGCCGCCAGTTGGGCGCGCACCGCCGGGTCCTGCAGCGTCTTGCCGATGGCGGCGTGCAGCCGCGTGACGACGTCTTCGGGCGTGCTCTTGGGCACCATGAAGCCGGTCCAGATCGTGTACGCGAAGTTCTTCAGCGCCTGGCCTTCGTTGGCCGCCGGCACGTTCTTCAGCAACTCCGAACGCTGCGCGCCGAGCTGCCCGATGACCTTCAGGCGGCCCTGATCGGCCAGCGCACCCATCGCGGCGCTGTAGACCAGCACCGCGAAGTCGACCTGGCCGCCGCCGATGTCCTGCAGCAGCGGCGCGTTGCCCTTGTACGGCACGTGCGCCAGCTTGACGCCGGTGCTGGCCTGCACGTTCTCGAGGATCAGGTGGTAGAGCGAGCCGATGCCGACGCTGCCATAGGTCAGCGGTTTGTCGGCCGACTTGCGTGCCAGCGCGATCAGCTCGTCGACGTTGTTGACCGGCAGGTCCTTGCGCGTCACGAACACCATCACCGCATCGGCCACCGGGTGCACGAGGCGGAAGTCCTCGGTCTTGAGCTTCACTGCGGCATTGGCCAGCGGCGACAGGATGACCTCGTTGGGCGAGCCCTGGAAGACGTAGTAGCCGTCGGCGGGTGCCGCCAGCACCTTCTGCGCGGCCAGTGCGCCGCTGACGCCGCCGAGGTTCTCCACCAGCACCTGCTGGCCGAGTTCCTTGCCGAGCTGGGTGTTGAAGATGCGCGCGATGGCGTCCGACGGTCCGCCCGCCGGGTACGGCACCATCAGGTTGACCGGCTTGGCCGGGTAGCCCTGCGCGAGGGCCGCGCCGGCGCTGAGCATGAGGCCGGCCATCAGGGCCAGCGAACGTTGGAACCTTGTCATGACATCTCCTGCGAGGGGTGGCCGGGGGCTTCGGGCCGCGCCAATGTAGGTTCGGGGTTGCTCCAAGTCCAATGCATTGTTTTCTGCTTTAGCATGAGTTGAATGCATGACCGACTGGAGACGCCGCCATGACCCTGGTCCAGCTCCGGCACCTGATCGCGCTGGCGCAAGCCGGCTCCTTCAGCAAGGCCGCGCAGGCGGTGTTCCTGACCCAGCCGGCGCTCAGCCGCAGCATCCGCGCCCTGGAGGCCGAGTTCGGCGCACCGCTGTTCGACCGCATCGGCCGGCGCATCGAACTCACGCCTTTCGGCCGCGACACGCTGGAGCGGGCGCGCCTGCTGGTGCTGGACGCCGACGAGTTGCAGGCCAGCGGCCGACACGCCAGCGGCGGTGAAGCCGGCGTGCTGCGCATCGGCATGGGCTCGGGGCCCGGCGCGATGCTGATGACGCCGCTGCTGCTGCACACGGCGCAGCATCGGCCCGGCCTGCGCATGGAGATCTCGCGCGCCGGCACCGAACTGCTGGTGCAGGCGCTGCGCGCCCGCGCGCTCGATGCGCTGGTCGTCGACGCACGTTCGCTGATCCCTGCTGCGGACCTGCGCACCGAGTCGCTGTCGGAAATGAAGGGTGCCTTCATGGTGCGCCGCGGCCACCCGCTCGCACGCCGGCGCGAGCGCCCGGGCTTCGACGATCTGCTGCGCTACCCGATGGCATCGACGCCGCTGTCCGACGAAGTCGCGCGCGTGCTGGTCGAGCGCTACGGTCCGCAAGCCCATCCGGCTGCGTGCGTGACGCTGCGCTGCGATGAAATCCCGAGCCTGATCGACGTCGCCCGGCGCAGCGACGCCGTGGTGCTGGCGATCCGGGCTGCGGCGCCCGGGCTGGTCGAGCTGAAGTTGCGCCCCGAACTCGACGCCACCGCCCGCTTCGGGCTGGTGACGCTGGCGCGTCGCACCGAACCAGCGGCGCTGGCCGCCGTGCGCGCGCTCATGCAGCAGCTGCTGCATGAGGACGCTGCGCAGGCTTGACGAGCCTGTACGCCCCCTGAGCTGGCTGCCGCATCGGCCATCGGACGCCCACGACTTCGGAGCACCTGACCAGTTCGCGCGCGAAGCGCTTGGCGTCGCCCAGCAAGTTTCGGCGGTGAGTGCTGCGGCCGGCCGCTCAGACGCGCAGCACATCGCCCTTCAGCGAGTAGAGGATGGCCACCACTTCGTTGACTTCGGTGGCGCCGATGCCCTGGCCCTGCAGCGCGGCGACGGCATCGTCGATCGTCGCGATCAGTTCCTGCTCGCTGATGTTCATGCCAGCGTGCGCGGTGCGCAGGTCACGGCCTTCGTAGCGTGCCGGCCCGCCGCTGCCCATGCAGAAGAACTGCGTCGCCAGCGCTTTCAGGCGCGGCAGGTCCTTGCCGCGGAAGCGGGGTTCCAGCAGCGGGTTGACGGCATGGCGGTCAATCAAATCGTCGACGACGGCAGCGATCCGGTCGGCGCCGCCGAGCCGCTGAAAGAGGGTTTCGGTCATGGGGGTCTCCTGGGGTTCAGTGAAGTTGGGCGATCCACGAGTCGAACTCGATCGCGCCCGGGTCCGCGGCGGCAGGCCCGCTGAAGTCCTTGCGCAGCATGCGAAACAGGCTGCCGATCTCGTTCTCGAGCCGGCTCATCGACTCGAGCGTCAGGGGCTCGGGCAACGTCAGCGTTGCGACGCCGCCCTCGAGGACGGAAAACGTGGTCTGTAGTGGGTTCATGGAACACTCCGGTGGGTTGGGGGCGAGCGGCGAAACCACCGGCCCTGCGTGCAGCATCGCCGCCCGGCGTTCCTGAAACGTTCCCGGCTGCCGGGGTGCTTGTGCGGGGGCCCCCGGGACCGCACACTGCGCCTGCCATGAGCCGTCCCGTCGATGCCGAAGACCTCGGCCAGCCCCAGCAACTGCAGGTGCAGCTGCTGGGCCGTTTCTCGGTCGCCGTCGACGGTGTCGAGCGCAGCGCCGAGCAGTGGCCCAGTCTGCGTGCCATGCACCTGGTCCAGTTGCTGAGCCTGGGCCCGCGGCGCCGCCTGAGGCGCGATCAGGTCATCGAAGCGCTGTGGCCGCAGCTCGACCCCGAAGCCGGCGCGGCCAACCTGCGCAAGGCGGCTCATCACGCGCGGCAGGCGCTCGGCCGCCAGGACGGTGTGGTGCTGCGCGGCGGCGACGTGACGCTGTGGCCCGATCGCCCGGTCGACGTCGATGCCGAGCGCTTCGAGGATTGCGCGCGCGCCGCGCTCGCAGGCCCGGATCCGGCGGCTTGCGTGGCCGCAGCCGAGCGCTATGGCGGCGCTCTGCTTCCGGGCTCGCCGTACGAGGCTTGGGCCGAGCCGGCACGCGAGCGCTTGCAGGCCCGTTTCGTCGAACTGCTGCGTGCCGGCGCGCAGTGGGAGCGGCTGGCCGAGGCCGACCCCACCGACGAGCCGGCGCATCGTGCGCTGATGGCGCGCGAGCTGGAGGCCGGCAACCGGGCCGCGGCGATCCGCTGGTATGCCCGCCTGCGCGGGGCGCTGCAGCAGGCGCTGGGCGTCACGCCGGAACGCCAGACCGAGGCGCTGTACGAACGCTGTGTTGCCGGCCTGCAGCACACGGGCCCGGCCTTTGTCGGGCGCGCGCAGGCGCGGGCGCAGCTCGCCGCGTGGCTGGCGATGGCACCGCGCGCGCGCCCCACCGGCATCGCGCTGCGAGGTCCGGCGGGCATCGGCAAGACGGCGTTCTGCCGTGAACTCGACACGCTGGCGCGCGAGCGGGCGTGGACGGTGCTGCGCGTGGACGCCACGCAGCCGGCGCGCGCCTACGCGGTCATCGCGGCGCTGACTGAACGCCTCATCCTCGCCGAGCCCGAACTGCTGGACCTGGTGGGCGCGCCAGCGCGCTCGGTGCTGGCGCTGCTGAGCCCGCTGGCGGCGCCGGCCGACGCGCTGCTCGGGCCGCTGAGTCGCCACCAGGTGATCGGCGCCCTGCGTCGGCTGCTGCTAGCCGCGTCGGGCGGCGGCGACGTCATGGTGCTGGTCGACGACGCGCACCTCATCGCCGACGCCGATGTCGACGTGCTGATGCACCTGGCCGCGGCGGGGCCGCCTGTGTGCGTCGTGCTCGCGACCCGCGTGCCGGCACCTGGATCGGCCTTGGCCGACGGTCTGGCGCGGCTGACCGGCGCAGGCGCGATGCAGGTGATCGACCTCGAGCCCCTGGCCGATGACGAAGCGCGCCGCCTGGTGGCCCTGGCCGCCCCGCGCGCCTTGTCCGACGAGCTTGCGACGCGCATCGTCCGCCTGGCAGAAGGCAACCCCTTCGCGACCATCGAACTGGCACGCTGCGCCGGTCCGACGCTCGACGCCCGCCTGCCAGGCACCACCGCCGAAGCCATCACGACGCGCCTGTGCGACGTGCCCGATGCCGCGCTGGCGCTGCTGCGCTGGATGGCCCTGGCCGGTGACGAATTTGAAGCCACCACGGCCGCAGCGCTGGCGCCGGAGACACAGCCGCAAGCGTTCGCGGCGCTCGATGAGGCGCTGGCTGCCGGCGCGCTGGTGCTGGTGGGTGCGCGCTACCGCTTCCGCCACGAGCTCGTGCGCCAGGCGCTGATTGACCAGATCGCGCCGCACGTGCGCCTGAAGATGCACCGCCGGGCTGCGCAACGGCTGGCCGAGCTCGACGCCGCGCCGGCCCTCGTCGCGCGCCACTGGTTGCAAGGCGGCAGCCCGCGCGAAGCCATGCCCTGGCTGCTGGAAGCGGCGCGCGAAGCGATGCGCCTGACGGCTGCGAGCGACGCGCTCGGGCATCTCGGGCCGGTGCTGGATTTCCAGCCCGACCATGCCGAGGCCCTGCGCCTGCGCGCCGAAGCGCTGGACGCGCGGGGGGACCCGACCGCCGTGGCGGCTTACCGCGCAGCGGCGCAGGCCGCCGGCGAGCCGCTGTCGCACGACCTGCGCGCCAAGGGCGCGCTGGCGCAAATCAAGCTGGGGGACGCCAAGGGCGCATTGTTGTCCTTGGTGGGCCTGCAGCCGAGCACCGTGGAAGGCCGGCTGGCCGAGGCGCTGACCTACTGCGGCGCCGCGGCGCTGGGCGCCACGACGCCGGACATCGGCACCGCGAAGGCGGCCGAGGCGCGCCGGCTCGCGCTGCAGTCCGGCGACACCTCGGCCATCGTCGTCGCATCCTGGGCCCAGGCGGCGGCCGCGCACGCACGGGGCGAGTTGCAGCGCAGCGTCTGGGCCGACCTGCAGGAGACCGGCAAACTGCCCCACCTGGCGATGCGCCTGTTCGACGGCCAGCTCTGCATCACGCAGCGGTTCCTCTACGGCGCGCGGCCGTATGCGGAGGTGATCGACTTTGCGCAGGCGCTGGCCGATGAGGCCGAGCGGCTGGGCGCCGCGCGCGGGCACGCATTCGGCGTCACGCTGCGCGGCGAAGCCGAGCTGCTGTCCGGCGATCTGTCGGCCGCCGAACAACACCTCAGGCTCGGCGCACGCCTGCACCGCGCCATCGGCGGCGCCACCGGCGAGGCCTTCTCGCTGCAACGCCTGGCCGAGGTGGCGATGCACTGCGCACGCCTCGACGACGCGCACACCGCGCTCGACGAAGCCCTGGACGTCGCGCGGCAGACCGACATCGGTTTCCATCTGCTGGACCGCATCTATGGCACCCGCATCGCGCTGGCGCAGTTGGCAGGCAGCCCGACCGAGGCGCTGCACGCGCTGGAGGACGCGCGCGCGGCGGTGCGCGGCCCGCTGGAGACGTGCCCGGGCTGCCGCATCACCTTCGCCGTGCCGGCGGCGATTGCCGCAGCCCGCGCCGGGCGACTCGACCTGGCGCAGGGGTACGAAGACCAGAGTGCCTACCTGGCCAACGTCGTCATGCGCCTGCCGGCCTGGTATGCCGCGCACGACGAGGTGCGCGGCCACCTGGCGGTGGCTCGCGGCGAAGGCGCGGCCGTCGCAGCGTCGCTGTTCGTGCAGGCGGCGGCACGCTTTCGCGAGGCCGGCCAGCCGATCGATGTGTCGCGCTGCGAACAGCTCGTCGCAGCGATGGGAGCCGGGCGTTCGGGCCCCTGAGCGGGGCGGTGGCTTGGCGCGCTGAGGACGCGCTGCCACCGTTCTCTCAACGACGTCCTCCGCTCCCCACCGGCCCGCAAGCCGCGCTCAGTCCGCCTGCTTCCTCAAAAACGCCGGAATCTCGATCTTGTCCATGCCGTTGCTGGCCAGCGCGTCGACCTTGGCCGCCGCGTGCGTGCGGTTGGTGCGCCACACGCTGGGCGTCGTCAGCGGTTGCCCGCGGCGAAAAAACTCAGATAGCAGAACCGATGTTCGAACACCGCGTCAACGCGCGGCACTGAACCGTGACTGCGCTCAGGAACGCGGGGTCGAAGGGACTCAGAGTAAGCAAGCGGCACTGGGGATCCACGCTTGGCGGGGGTCCAGGAGTGGGCCGCACGAAGGTAAACGCTGTCAGATCTCCAGGACCCATCCGAACCGGTCAGACCTTCCGCCTTGATCCCCGAAACCTGAACGATGAAGGACTTCAGGCCAAACCAGTTGCGCAGGGGAGGAAGACATGCCTCCCCTGCTTCAGGGAGCAAGGGTACTCAGGACTTGCGGCGGCGCAGGCCCAGCGCAAGCAACCCGACGCCTACCAGTGCCAAGCCGCCGGGCTCAGGCACCACAAGTTTGAGGAAGCCCGCGCCACCACTGAAAGGCGAGTCGGTGACGACACCAGAGAAGCTATAGGCCCCCGGGTTCAGAATGTAGGTGCGTTGGCTGTGATCCGAACTGGCCAGGCAAGCCTCTTCGTCGTTACCGCAATCCGCGCCAATATCGGCGACCACAGGCGTCGAAAAGATAGGAATGCCGAAGTTGAAAATCTGGAACTCGTCGCCTGACAGGAAGCCGTCGGTGATGATGAGCTTGCAGTGCCCGCCTGTGCCGGCCCGGCAGTCGAAAGTCCAGGGAGAGTCGTCGATCGCAATGCTGCGCTGACCGATGACGAAGCCCGTGCCCGAACTTAAGGCCGAACCGGTCGCCCCGAAACCGAACGTGTACCACTGATCGAGAGCCAAGGGCCCGGCGTGAGCCGAGACGGCCGCGCCGGTCAGGCCCAAACCGACCGATACTGCTGCTACAAAAGATCTGAGTTTCATGTTTGATTTCCTCTCCAACCTTGATCGTGAACACAGCGTCCCCGACCTCCATGCAGCGAGCAAGATCTATGCACAACGAGTATTTTCCATAGTAATTAGGACCTTACGCGGACATCGGTTGATCGCCTGTAAAGTTTCTCGACAGTATCCAGACCCACGTCAGCGGCTTCGGCCAGCCGAATGAGGCCATGGATGGTCCCGTCGGGTATCAGTTCACGGCGCCCCAAACTTGCGCATTGACTTATGCTGTCCCTTCAGCGACGACTCGCCGCCGATTCGCTGGGCCTGTTGCTGCGTCGATCCACTGCACCCGAAGTGCGAAAGTGGGCACGGCCTCGGCCGCAAGCGGTCATTCGCATCGCCGCACCTGATTGCGGTGTCGGCGGACCGCAGGGCTTGGCGACCATCAGAGTCTTGTCCGCAAAACCTGCAGCCCGGCGGAAGCTGTCCAGCACGTCTGGCCAGTAACCCGTCAATTCGCCCCCGCCGACGAACCGGGACACGACGAAGGTCGACAGCCGTTCGGAGCGTCATACGCCATCGACGACCGCCCGGCGCTGGGCCGGCTTGCGGCCCACCGACAGGCAGATGTGCCTGGACACCGAGCGAGGCGGCGCGCTTGGCAGCCGGCTTTCGATCATTTCGTGCGGGATCCGCGAGCCACTTCGTGGTGATTGCGGCGCCTCCAGACCACGCAGATCCGATCCGTCGAATTCACGCAGGTTCTTGCGCGCGCGGGATGAATGGCATCGCGCCGCGCATGGTCAGAGCACGTACAGCGTTATGTCTGTTGATCCGATTCCGTGCGAACGCCATCCCAGAGCGTCATCACCAGGATTGGAGGGCGGTGCGCCGAAACAACCCAACTCGGGCTTCCGTCTGCATGCTCGGTAGCGGTCTCGGTCGAGCACCGACATCTCACCAGCGCTGACGAACAAGAGGCGGCCGAGGCCGCCCCTTGCTTCAACGGACGCCGTTCGGCTCAATCCGCCTGCTTGCGCAAAAACGCCGGGATCTCGATCTCGTCCATGCCGTTGCTGGCCAGCGCGTCGACCTTGGCCGCCGCGTGCGTGCGGTTGGTTCGCCACACGCTGGGCGTCGTCAGGCCTTCGTAGCTGTGCTGCGCCTGCGGTGCCTGGCCGGCCGTGGCGTGGCCCGGCTGCGCGATCTGGTTGAGCACCGGCAGGTTGTCGGTGCCGGTGCGCAGCGCATGCGCCGGCTGCTGCTGCGGCGCCTGGCCCGCCGTCGAGTGGCCGGGCTGCGCCACCTGGTTGAGCACCGGCAGGTTGTCGGTGCCGGTGCGCAGC
>JAYUPN010000252.1:0-3301 GCA_043760065.1 Rubrivivax sp. | reverse complement strand
GGGGCCGGCGACGGCGGTCGCTGCACGCCCCGCCCTGCAGCCCGTCCTGGCCCCCGCGTCGGCACCCGCCGGCGCGCCACTCAGCCCGCTCGGCGAAGCCCAGCGGCGCGAGCAGCTGGCGCTGTGGCAGGGCCGCCTGGAGCGCGCGCGGCAGTCCTTGGACGGCTACCGCGCCGCCGCCCAGTACCCGCATGAATCCCGCCCGGCCGAAGAGCACCCCGACCAGCTGCGCCCCTTCGCGCCGATCGAGGAAGACCGGCCGCTGCGCATGCCCGGCGGCACCGCCACCCAGGGCGTGCGGCTGCTGACGACGCAGGAACGCGTCTTCGCCAGCGGTGCCGAGAGCAGCCGCGTGACGCTGACGCTGCAGGACCTGCAGGGCCGCACGCTGCCGCTGCGCGTGCTGCGCGCGGTGATGAAGGAAGTCACGCCGCCGGGCCGCACCGGCAGCACGCCCGAATTCAACATGCCCGCCAACGACGCCGGTGTGCAGGGCGACGCGGTGGCCGGCGACGGCGTCATCAGCGCCGTCATGCGCCCGGCCGCGCAAGGCTTCGCCACCTTCGCCGGCACGGTGCGGCTGGAACTGCACCTGGACCACGCCGGCCAGCCCGGCTTCCTGTACTTCGACCTCGTCTACAGCCCCGAAACCGCCGCCACCTGGCTGCCCGGCGTGCGCGAGGCGCAAAGCGCGGCCAGCCTGGACTTCTTCGTCAAGGCGCAGGTGCTGCTGCCGGGCCGCTACGTGCTCAGCGCGCGCATCGACGACGCCAAGGGCCAGCCGCTGGCGGTGGCGTTGTTCAACCAGGAAATCGCCGCCGGCACGGTGGAATTCCGCCTGCCGGTGTTCGGCAAGCTCATCCGCGACAAGCAGCCGGCCTTCCCGCTGACGCTGCGCGACGTCGAGGCCTTCCTGCTCAAGCCCGACGCCTTCCCCGACCGCGTCATGCTGCCGCGGCTGGCCGGCGTTCAGCACACCAGCAAGACCTACCCGCTGGCCGCCTTCTCCGACGCCACCTGGTCGAGCGAAGAGCGCGACCGCTACCTGGCCGAGCTGGGCAAGGACGTGGCCGAGGCCGAACGCAAGGTGCAGCAGCTGGGGCCTTGAGGACTCGCGCGGCCCGTGCCGGGCATTGGGTATGCTCCGTGGGTTTCACCCCCCTCACCTGCCTCGGAGCCCTTCCCGATGACCCGCGTCTTCAACTTCAGCGCCGGCCCTGCCGCCCTGCCCCCTTCCGTGCTGCAACAGGCCGCCGACGAGATGCTCGACTGGCACGGCAGCGGCATGAGCGTGATGGAGATGAGCCACCGCGGCAAGGAGTTCATCAGCATCGCCAACGAAGCCGAAGCGCTGCTGCGCGAACTGCTGGCCGTGCCCGCCGGCTACAAGGTGCTGTTCATGCAAGGCGGCGCGATCGCCGAAAACGCCATCGTGCCGATGAACCTGCTGCGCGGCCACGCCAGCGCCGACTACATCGACACCGGCGAGTGGAGCAAGAAGTCGATCAAGGAAGCCAAGAAGTACGGCGGCGTCAACGTCGCGGCCAGCGCCGCCGACAGCGGCTACACCACGATCCCGCCGCGCAGCAGCTGGAAGCTCGACCCGAAGGCCGCCTACGTGCACATCTGCAGCAACGAGACCATCGGCGGCGTCGAATACCACTTCACGCCCGACACCGCCGGCGTGCCGCTGGTGGCCGACATGAGCAGCAGCATCCTGTCGCGCCCGGTCGACGTGTCGAAGTACGGCCTCATCTACGGCGGCGCGCAGAAGAACATCGGCCCTGCGGGCCTGACGATCGTGATCGTGCGCGACGAGCTGTTGGGCGGCGCGCTGCCGGCCACACCCAGCGCATTCGACTACAAGGTGGTGGCCGACAACGAGAGCATGTACAACACGCCGCCGACCTACGCCATCTACATCGCCGGGCTGGTGTTCAAGTGGCTCAAGGCGCAAGGCGGGCTGGCCGGCATCGAGGCCCACAACCGCAGGAAGGCGGCGCTGCTGTACGACTTTCTCGACACCACGGCCTTCTACAGCGCGCCGGTGGCCCGGGACTGCCGCAGCCTGATGAACGTGCCCTTCAAGCTCAAGGACGAAGCACTGGACGGCGCTTTCCTCAAGGGCGCAGAAGCGCGCGGCATGGTGCAGCTCAAGGGCCACCGCTCGGTGGGCGGCATGCGCGCCTCGATCTACAACGCGATGCCGCTCGAAGGCGTGCAGGCGCTGGTGGCGTACATGTTGGAATTCGAGGCCCAGCATGGCTGAGCGCTTCAACGTGCTGGTGCTGAACGCGATCTCGGCCGGCGGCCTGTCGCGCCTGCCGGCGGCGGGCTACCGTGTCGGCAAGGACGTGGCCGACCCCGACGCGATCCTGGTGCGCAGCGCCGACCTGCACGGCATGGCCATCGCGCCCAGCGTGCGCGCCATCGGCCGCGCCGGTGCCGGCACCAACAACATCCCGGTCAAGGCCATGAGCGCACGCGGCGTGCCGGTGTTCAACGCCCCCGGTGCCAACGCCAACGCGGTGAAGGAACTGGTGCTGGCCGGCATGCTGATATCGGCGCGGCAGATCGCGCCGGCGCTGCGTTTCGTGGCCGCACTGGACGTCGCCAACCCGGACCTGGACAAGGTGGTCGAGGACGGCAAGAAGGCCTTCGCCGGCTACGAGATCCAGGGCCAGACGCTGGGCATCGTCGGCCTGGGCAAGATCGGCTGCCTGGTCGCCGACGCGGCCATCAAGCTCGGCATGAACGTGCTCGGCTACGACCCCGAGATCACGGTCGACGCGGCCTGGAGCCTGCCGTCGCAGGTCAAACGCGCGGCCAGCGTCAACGAGGTGCTGCGCAGCGCGCAGTTCGTGAGCCTGCACGTGCCGCTGGTGGACGCCACGCGCGGCCTCGTCAACAGCGCCAACATCGGCCTCATGCGCGCCGGCGCGGTGCTGCTGAACTTCAGCCGCGAAGGTGTGGCCGACAACGCCGCCATCGTCGATGCGCTCCACGCCGAACGGCTGGCGGCCTACGTCTGCGACTTCCCCAGCGCCGAGCTGCACGGCCACCCGCCCGAAGTCCAATCAAGAATCGTGGCGCTGCCGCACCTGGGCGCCAGCACCCGCGAGGCCGAGGAGAACTGCGCCGTGATGGTGGTCGACCAGCTGCGCGACTACCTTGAGCACGGCCAGATCACCAACGCGGTGAACTTTCCGCAGGTGCACATGGCACGCGAGAGCGCGTACCGCGTGGCCATCGCCAACAGCAACGTGCCCAACATGCTGGGCCAGATCTCGACCACGATGGC
>JAYUPN010000251.1:0-3308 GCA_043760065.1 Rubrivivax sp. | reverse complement strand
CTGGGCCAGCTCATGCTGGGCCTGGTGAACGGCTCGTTCTACGCCATGCTCAGCCTGGGCCTGGCGGTGATCTTCGGGTTGCTGGGGATCGTCAATTTTGCGCACGGCGCGCTGTACATGATCGGCGCCTACGTCGCCTGGGCCAGCCTCGAGTACCTGGGGCTCAACTACTGGGCGGCGCTGGTGCTGGCGCCGCTGGTGGTGGGGGCGCTGGGCGCCGTGCTCGAGCGCACGCTGCTCAAGCCCCTCTACCGCATCGACCCCATCTACGGCCTGCTGCTGACCTTCGGCCTGGCGCTCATCGCCGAGGGCGTGTTCCGCGACCAGTTCGGCGTCTCGGGCCAGCAGTACCCGGTGCCCGAGGCGCTGCAGGGCGCCACCGACCTGGGCTTCATGGTGCTGCCCAACTACCGCGCCTGGGTCGTGCTGGCGTCGCTGACGGTGTGCCTGTCGACCTGGTTCCTGATCGAGAAGACGCGCCTCGGGGCGACGCTGCGCGCCGGCACCGAGAACCCGGCACTGGTGCAGGCCTTCGGCATCAACGTGCCGGTGATGGTGACGCTGACCTACGCCGGCGGTGCCGCGCTGGCGGCCATGGCCGGCGTGCTGGCCGCGCCGGTGATCCAGATCACGCCGCTGATGGGCAGCAACTTGATCATCATCGTCTTTGCCGTCGTGGTGATCGGCGGCATGGGCTCGATCCTGGGCTCGATCCTCACCGGCGTCGTGCTGGGTCTGGTCGAAGGTCTGACCAAGGTCTTCTACCCCGAGGCTTCCAACATCGTGGTCTTCGTCATCATGGCCATCGTGCTCATGCTGCGTCCGGCCGGCTTGTTCGGCAAGGAGAAGTGAAATGAGCTCCCGCGCGGCCGCTCCGAAGGGAGCTCGCACCGCAGTGCGCAGCACGGAGGTTTGGCAATGAGCGAGGTCACCACCGGCCGCTGGTCGCGCGTCGCCTGGGGCGTGGGCCTGGCGCTGCTGCTGGTGGCGCCCTTCATCGGTGTCTACCCGGTGTTCATGATGAAGGCGCTGTGCTTCGCCATCTTCGCCTGCGCCTTCAACCTGCTGCTGGGCTTCACCGGCCTGCTCTCGTTCGGCCACGCGGCCTTCATGGGCTCGGCGGCGTACGCCACCGGCTGGCTCATCCGCAGCGCCGGCTGGTCGCCCGAACTGGGCCTGCTGGCCGGCCTGGTGGTGGGCGCCGGGCTGGGTGCGCTGGTAGGCCTGATTGCCATCCGCCGCCAGGGCATCTACTTCGCGATGGTCACGCTGGCGATGGCGCAGATGATCTACTTCGTGTGCCTGCAGGCACCCTTCACCGGCGGCGAGGACGGCCTGCAGGGCGTGCCGCGCGGCAAGCTCTTCGGCCTGCTGTCGCTGGAAAACGACCTCACGCTGTACTACGTCGTGGTGGCGGTCTTCGTCGCCGTCTTCGTGGCCATCATCCGCATCGTGCACTCGCCCTACGGGCAGGTGCTCAAGGCGATCCGCGAGAACGAACCGCGCGCCATCTCGCTGGGCTACGACGTCGACCGCTACAAGCTGCTGGCCTTCGTGCTGTCGACCGCGCTGGCC
The DNA here is from genome assembly GCA_043760065.1 of Rubrivivax sp. Classification (GTDB taxonomy): domain Bacteria; phylum Pseudomonadota; class Gammaproteobacteria; order Burkholderiales; family Burkholderiaceae_C; genus Rubrivivax. The sequence continues at coordinate 1,733 of JAYUPN010000251.1, read as the reverse complement.
GGCCTGGCCGGCGGCCTGAAGACGCTGGTGCTGGGCTTTGCCACGCTGTCCGATGTGCACTGGTCGCTGTCGGGCGAGGTCGTGCTGATGACGCTGCTGGGCGGCATGGGCACGCTGGCCGGGCCGGTGGTGGGGGCGCTGACGATCATCGGGCTGCAGAACTTCCTGGCCGACCGCGTCGGCTCGTGGGTCACGGTGATCATCGGCCTCATCTTCGTCGTCTGCGTGCTGGCGTTCCGCAAGGGCATGGTCGGCGAGCTGCTGGCCTGGCAGCAGCGGCGCCGTTCGGACTGAAACGCGGGACCCCCCGCAAGGAGCCGACCGTGGCGAACAAGCCCTTCCGCATCCTCGGCATCCAGCAGATCGCCATCGGCGGCCCCGACAAGCAGCGCCTGCGTGCACTGTGGGTCGACATGCTGGGCTTGACGGTGAAGAGCAGCTTCGTCAGCGAGCGCGAAAACGTCGACGAGGACATCTGCGCAGTCGGCACCGGTGCCACCGCGGTCGAGGTCGACCTGATGCAGCCGCTGGACCCCGACAGGAAGCCCGCCGTGCACACGACGCCGCTCAACCACATCGGCCTGTGGGTCGATGACCTGCAGCAAGCGGTGGCCTGGATGATCGCGCAGGGCGTGCGCTTCGCACCCGGCGGCATCCGCAAGGGCGCTGCCGGCCACGACATCTGCTTCATCCACCCCAAGGGCAACGAAGAGTTTCCGTTGTGTGGCGAAGGTGTGCTGATCGAACTGGTGCAGGCGCCCCCTGACGTGGTGGCCGCCCTGGGCTGAGAGGCCGCGGCTCGACTTCCGAACTGTGGCCCGCCGGACCCAGGGTAGGGTGCTCCGCGGTGGCATGACTTCTTAGCATCTCCTCGAGCCGCAACCGCGGTGTTGCACCCCAAGAGGAGATTCCATGTCGCTTTCCGTTCCCATCCGCCTGAGTCTGCTGGCACTGGCCAGCCTGGCGGCCACCGGCGCCAGCGCCCAGATCAAGACCGACGGCCTGTGGCGCGGCGTGGGCGGCGCCGCGCTGGCGATGACGTCGGGCAACTCCAACAGCACCGCCATGTCGCTCAACGCCGACATGGCGCGCGCCACCAGCGCCGACAAGATCAGCGTCGGCGCCAACGCCAACTACGCGCGCAGCAAGGTCGGCGGCGTGACCAGCACCACCGCCAACAAGTGGTCGGGCTTCGGCCAGTACGACTACAACCTGTCGCCGCGCCTGTTTGCCTTCGGCAAGCTGGGTCTGGAAGGCGACGATCTGACCGACATGGCGCTGCGCACGTCGCTGGCCGCCGGCCTGGGCTACAAGCTCGTCGACACCAAGGAGACCTCGTTCAACGTCTTCGGCGGCGCCGCCTACACGGTGGACCAGTACGACGCTACCAAGACCATCGGCAGCAAGACCGCCAAGAGCTTCTCGCGCGCCAGCATCTACCTGGGCGAGGAGTCGTCGCACACGCTGTCGGCGAGCACCACGTTCAAGCAGCGCCTGGAACTCTACCCGGGCATCTCGGGCGACAAGGCCGTGCTGGCCAAGTTCAGCGCCGGCCTGGGCGTCGCCATCAGCAGCACGCTGAACCTGACGGTGGGCCTGGTCGACAGCTACAACAGCAAGCCGCCGGCGGGCACCAAGAAGAACGACGTCGGCCTCTTCACGGGCATCAACGTCAAGTTCGGCGCCGTCTGATGGAAGTGCCGCGCCGCCCTGCGTGCAGGACGGCGCGGCCG
>JAYUPN010000250.1:0-3322 GCA_043760065.1 Rubrivivax sp. | reverse complement strand
AGTCCCCAGCACTCATGCTGTAGTGCAGACCTTCGGCTCACGCGCAAGCAAAATCAAGCACTTAGCGGTGATGTCGGGGCTCAGTTGAGAAAGACGGGATAACGCCGACGGCCATGCCCAGCAGCAGTTCCAGGAACAGCGGCCAGGCGAGGGCGAACAGTCGCGGCGGCGGCGCTGGCAGCGGGCGCGCGCTGATCAGGCCGCCCCCTCCAGCCACTGCGCCATCTGCGCCAGCGGCTTCTTCACGCCACCGTGCACCGGCACCTGGCAGCCGTCTTTCGGGTAGCCCACCACCAGCAGGACGCTCGGCTTCTCGTGCACCGGCCGGCCGCAGATCTGGTTGAGAAACCCCATCGGGCTGGGCGTGTGCGTCAGCGTCGCCAGCCCGGCGTGGTGCAGCGCGGCGATCAGGAAGCCGGTGGCGATGCCCACCGACTCGGGCACGTAGTAGTGGCTGAAGCGCTCGCCGTCCGGCCGCACGCCGTACTTCTGGGCAAAGATCGCGATCAGCACCGGCGCTTCTTCCAGGAACGGCTTGTCGGGGTCGGTGCCCAGCGGCGACAACGCGTCCAGCCACTCCTGCGGCGCGCGGCCGCTGTAGAAGGCGCGCTCTTCGGCCTCGGCCGCTGCGCGGATGCGGCGCTTGCGCACAGGGTCGGTGATGACGCTGAAGAACCACGGCTGCTGGTTGGCGCCCGACGGCGCGGTGCCGGCGGCCAGCAGGCAGTGCTCGATGACGTCGCGCGGCACCTCGCGGCTTTGGAAGTCGCGCACGCTGCGGCGCCGCGCGATGTCGGCGTGGAAGTCGCGGGCGCGCGCCACCATCTCGTCGGGCGCGTAGCTGCGGTAGTCCGGCAGCGGCTGCAGTTCGAACGGCGGCGGTGCGTGCCCCGTGCTCATGGTCAGTCGGCGTTGAAGAACCAGACGCGGCGGATGTGTTCACCCTCCACCTCGTAGACGACCGCGGCCTCGAAAGGCCGCTCGCGCACGCCGCTGACACGTTCGTGGTCGACCACCTTGTGGCCCAGCACCATGCGGTTGAGCAGTTCGGCGTGCAGGGCCGGCAGCTTGAAGCGGTGCTCGGCGTAGTAGGCCGCGAGCGCGGCGCGGCCGGTCATCGCGGCTTCGGCCGCAGGTGGGCGGAAGACCTGCACGTCGGGGCTGTAGCAGGCGACGAAGGCCTGCAGGTCGCGCGCGTTGTAGGCGTCGAGTTGGCGCTGGACGGGGTCGGCGGGATTCATGGCGATCGGCTGCGCTGTCGGACGGGCCGCCAGTCTGCCTCATTGCCGCCTCGCAGCGCGCAGCGCCTCGGCCGCGCGCGTGCGCGCTGCAACCTGGGGGCTTCCGCCGCTGCCGGCTTGTGGCCATGATGGCAAGCGGCATCTTGAGCAGGTGCCCACCCCTGGACTCTGCAAGGACCCACCCGATGGCCACCTCCAAACCCAAAGCCCTGTCGTTGCACCTGGGCCTGAACAGCGTCAGCGCCGCCGCCTACGAAGGCTGGGAAGGCCCGCTGGCGGCCTGCGAATTCGACGCCAACGACATGGCCGCGCTGGCCCGCGCCAAAGGCATGAAGCCGACCGTGCTGCTGACCAAGAAGGCCACGCGCGCGGCGCTGCTGTCGGGACTGCGCGGCGCGGCCAAGGCGCTGAAGGCGGGTGACCTGTTCTTCATGAGCTTCTCGGGCCATGGCGGCCAGGTGCGCGACAGCAACGGCGACGAGCCCGACCGCAAGGACGAGACCTGGTGCCTGTTCGACGGTCAGCTCATCGACGACGAGCTCTACTTCGAACTCAGCCGCTTCGCCGCCGGCGTGCGCGTGCTGGTGCTGTCCGACAGCTGCCACAGCGGCAGCGTCACGCGCGAGCGCACGCCGCCGCCACCGCCGCCGGGCCAGCGCGCCAAGCTGATGCCCGACGCGGTCGGACTGCGCGTCTACGCCAAGCACGCCGCGTTCTACGACAAGCTGCAGGCCGACGTGGCCCAGCAGGCCGCCGCGGCGCGCAAGGCCACGGTCGACCCCGACGCCGCGCTCGCACAGCTGGCGCTGACCGGCCCCGCGGCCCACGCCACGGCGCTGGTGGGCGCCTTCAAGCCGGCCGTGGTGCTGATCTCGGGCTGCCAGGACAACCAGACCAGCATGGACGGCGACAACAACGGCGCCTTCACCGAGAAGCTGCTCAAGGTCTGGAACGGCGGCACCTTCAAGGGCAACTACAAGAGTTTCCACGCCCGCATCCGCGCCGCGCTGCCGGCCAGCCAGTCGCCCAACCTGTTTGCGCTCGGGCCGGCGGCGGCGTTCCTGGATCAGCAACCGTTCTCGGTCTGAGTCCGGCACGGGCCCTGCGGCCGCGGCGCTGCTGAAGGCAGGTCGCGCCACTGTGCCGGCGGTTCGGGTGCCGCGATGGGGCTGCAGGCGGCGTGTCGCCGCCGCCTGTACATTGCCGGGCGCCCGCCCTCCAAGGACCGACTTCTGCCCGCCTCCACGTTCCGACCCACCGTCGCCTGCCTGTCCTTGGCACTGGCCCTCGTGTCCTGCGGCGGCGGCGCTGCCGGCACGGCGCCGGGCGCTCCATCCTCGCTGAGCGCCGTCGACCTGGCGGTGCTGATCGCCGAAGGCGACGCCACCAGCGAGGCCATCGGCCGCGCCTACCAGCTGGCGCGCGGCATCCCTGAAGCGAACATGATCCGCGTCGCGGTCGACGGCCGGGCCGACGCCATCGGCGCCGACGCGTTCAACGTCCTCAAGGCCGCCATCGATGCTCGGCTGCCGGCCACGGTGCAAGCCACGCTCGTGACCTGGACGCGGCCGTCGCGTGTGATGGGCGCGTGTGCGATGGGGCTGACCAGCGCGCTGGCGCTCGGCTACGAAGCCCGCTGCTGCGGCGGCTGCGTGGCCACGCCGGCCAGCGCCTACTACAGCAGCAGCAGCCGCCAGCCGTGGACCGAGTTGCGCATCCGCCCGTCGATGATGCTCGGCGCGGCGACGCTGGCCGAAGCCACGGCGCTGATCGCGCGCGGCCTCGCCGCAGAGGGGCAGCAGAGCGCCGGCGGCAGCGGCGCGCAGGGCTGGCTGGTGCGCACCAGCGACGCCGGCCGCAGCGTGCGCTTCGACGACTTCGGAGCACTTGCCGGCACGCCCACGCCCGGTCTGACCCTGCACGTCATCGACAACAGCGCCGGCGTCACGGGCAGCTACGGCACCGTGGAGGAGCCCTGCAACTAGCCCATCTTTCTCAACTCGCCGTTGCTTTCCTGGGAATCAGGCTGTGTAGCGCGCGCAAGTGCTTGATCCGTATAGGTCGCGTTCGCTGAAGTGCTT
>JAYUPN010000249.1:0-8626 GCA_043760065.1 Rubrivivax sp. | reverse complement strand
GCGAACTCGACGAAGGCCACCGCGCCCTTGGACGACGGGTCGAAGGTGACACCGGGCTGGCCGTAGCTGGGCGCCTCGGCCAGCCGCACGTTGCGCGGGATCACGGTGTTGAAGACCTTGTCGCCGAAGTGCGCCTTGAGCTGTTCGCTGACCTGCTGCTGCAGCGTGATGCGAGGGTCGAACATGACCCGCAGCAGGCCGATGATCTCGAGCTTGGGGTTGAGGTTGGCGTGCACCTGCTTGATGGTGTTGACCAGGTCGGACAGGCCTTCGAGCGCGAAGTACTCGCACTGCATCGGCACGATCACGCCGTGCGCCGCACACAGGCCGTTGAGCGTGAGCATGCTCAGCGACGGCGGGCAGTCGATGAGCACGAAGTCGTATTCACCCTGCACCGCCTGCAGCGCGATCTTGAGCCGCTTTTCCCGGTGGTCCAGCTGCACCAGTTCGACCTCGGCGCCGGCCAGGTCGCGGTTAGCGCCCAGCACCTGGTAGCCGCCGTGCGGGCTGGGCAGGCGGGCTTCGGCGATGGAGGTGGTCTCCAGCAGCACGTCGTAGACGCTGGGGTCGAGCGCGCGCTTGTCGATGCCCGAGCCCATGGTGGCATTGCCTTGCGGGTCGAGGTCGACCAGCAGCACGCGCTTGCCCACCTGGGCCAACCCGGCTGCCAGGTTGACGGTCGTGGTCGTCTTGCCGACGCCGCCTTTCTGGTTGGCGATGCAGAAGATGCGCATGGTTCCTATTGAGTGGACAAGCGGATGCCGAAGCCGATGAGAAAGACGCCCGCCACCTTTTCCAGGCCACGGGCCAGGCGCTGGTGCGCCCGAACCTTGGCGCTGACGGCGTCGGCAAAGGTGCACAGCAACAGGCAGTACACGGCGGTGATCACGGCGATGGTGGTGGCCATCGCGGCGAAGGTCAGCAGGCCGCGATGTTGTGCGGGGTCGATGAAGAGCGGGAAAAAAGCCATGTAGAACACGATGGCCTTGGGGTTGAGCAAGGTGATGAAGAAGGCCTGCCGCGCGTAGTGGTGCGGCACGATGCGGACCGGTGAAGCCGAGCCGGGCTTGGCGAAGATCAGCTTCAGCCCGATCCATCCCAGGTACGCAGCGCCGGCGTACTGCACCAGCTTGAACACCGTCGGGTGTGCCGCCAGCAGCGCCGCGACGCCGGCCACGGCCAGCCACAGCAGCACCTGGTCGCCGACGATCACGCCCAGCGTGGCTGCGGCGCCCGCGCGCAGGCCGCCCTTGGCGGTGGAGGTGATCAACGCAAAGGTCCCCGGCCCAGGCAAGGCCAGGAACAGCAGGATCGCGGCGCAGAAGGCGCCGAAGTCGGCGATGCCGAGCATGGCAAGGGCTTTCGAACTGCCGCGCTCGCCTCAGCGCGGTGCTGCGGCAAGCGGGGTTTGCGGATGGGATTGCCAGCGGACGAGGTCAAAGCCCTGCTGGACGAGGCGGGAGCGTATCGCAGTTTCATCGGCCGGCAGGAGCGTGGGCGTGCGGGACAGCACCCACAGGTACTCGCGCTTGCCCTCGCTGACCACGGCGTAGCGGCCGTCAGCGGCCAGCTGCACCATCCAGTACGAGCTCCAGATGGGCAACCAGCGCAAAGCCGCCGGCAGGAAGCTGCCTCGAGTTGCGCCGGCTCGAGCCGGTCGCCAGCAAGGTGCACATCAAGTGACGAATCATGCATTGGAGGCGGTTGAATCGGCCGCGCGCATCCAGACCAGGCAGCGATCTGCGTCCAGTCCGGGCACGATGAGTTGTTCCACGTGAAACACGCGAACGTCAGGTGGCAACGCCGCGATCTCCGCGTCGGGCGGCTTGCCTTTCATCGCCAGCCAGCATCCGCCCGGCGCCAGAAGACCGCGGGTCAACCGCGTGAAGTCGTCCAGTGAAGCAAAAGCGCGCGAGGTGATCGCGTCGAAGGGCGCCGCATGAAGCGACTCGACCCTTGCGTGCAGCGCGTGCAGATTGGGCAGCGCGAGGGTGCCCGCCACCTGCCGTACGAATGCCGCCTTCTTGCCCACGGTGTCGACGCAGCTCACGTCGAGCGCCGGCAACATGATGGCCAGCACGACGCCAGGCAGGCCGCCGCCACTGCCAACGTCGAGTACACGCCCGGCATGCAGCCGACGGGCGAGCGGCTGCACCACCGCCAGGCAGTCGGCCAGGTGCTGGGCCCGCATCGCGCTCCGGTCGCGGACGGCCGTCAGGTTGTAGGTCGCGTTCCAGCGCTGCAGCAAGTCCAGGTAGTCCAGCAGTGCCTGCAACTGCCATTGCGTGGGCGTCAGGCCCAGGGCCGAGCAGATGGGATCGAGCTCTCCCGCCACTCAGGCGGCCTCGTCCGACACCGCGTCTTTGGCGAAGCCCTTGAAGCGGCGCTTCTTCAGGTGCACCAACAGCAGCGAGATCGCTGCCGGTGTGACACCCGAGATCCGTGACGCCTGTCCCAGCGTGGCCGGGCGGTGCCGCAACAGCGTCTGCCGGACCTCGAAGGACAGCGCGCCGACGGCCGCGTAGTCCAGGTCTTCGGGGAGCTGCAGGCTCTCCAGGCCAGAGGCGCGCTCGACCTCTTCATTCTGCTTGTCGATGTAACCCGCGTACTTGATGCCGATCTCGGCCTGCTCGATCACCGCGTCGGCTTCGGCAGCGCCGAACTCGGCGCGCAACGTTTCACGTGAAACAGGGTCAGGGTGGCGGGCGATGGCCGCCACTTCGCAGACGGCGTCAAAACCCACGCCGGGCCGCCGCAGCAGGTCGGCCAACGCGTACTCGTGCTCCAGCGCCTTGCCCAGCAGCCGCTCGGCGTCCGCGGCGGGCAGGGTGGCCGGACGCACCCAAGTGGCGCGCAGGCGCTGCAGCTCACGCTCGAGCCGCTCGCGCTTGCGGCTGAAGGCTGCCCAGCGGTCATCGTCGACCAGCCCCAGCTCGCGCCCGGCTTCAGTCAGCCGCAGGTCGGCGTTGTCTTCGCGCAGCTGCAAGCGGTACTCGGCGCGGCTCGTGAACATGCGGTAGGGCTCGGTCACACCTTTGTTGACGAGATCGTCGACCAGGACACCCAGATAGGCCTGGTCGCGCCTGGGCAGCCAGGGCGCCTTGCCCACAACCTGCAAAGCTGCATTGACGCCTGCGTACAACCCTTGTGCCGCCGCTTCTTCGTATCCCGTGGTGCCATTGATCTGACCGGCGAAGAACAGGCCCCCGATGGCGCGGGTCTCGAAGCTGGGCCGCAGCTCGCGCGGATCGAAGTAGTCGTATTCGATCGCGTAGCCGGGTCGCAGGATGTGAGCGCGCTCAAGCCCGCGCATCGACTGCACCGCGGCGAGCTGGACGTCGAAGGGCAGGGAGGTCGAGATACCGTTGGGATAGAACTCGTGCGTGGTCAGACCTTCGGGCTCGAGAAATACTTGGTGCGAGTCCTTGTCCGCAAAGCGGTTCACCTTGTCCTCGATGCTCGGACAGTAGCGCGGCCCCACGCCTTCGATCACGCCCTGGAACATCGGGCTGCGGTCGAATCCGCTGCGGATGATCTCGTGCGTGATCGCGTTGGTGTGCGTGATCCAGCACGGCACTTGCCGCGGATGCTGCGACGCGTCGCCCAGGAAGCTAAAAACCGGCACCGGATCGAGGTCACCTGCTTGCTCTTCGAGCCGGCTGAAGTCGATCGATCGCCCGTCAATGCGCGGCGGCGTCCCGGTCTTCAGCCGGCCCTGCGCCAGTTTCAGCTCCTTCAGTCGCGCAGAGAGGCTGACCGCCGGCGGATCGCCGGCCCGGCCAGCGCTGTAGTGCTGCAGGCCGACGTGGATCCGCCCATCGAGAAACGTGCCCGCGGTCAGCACCACGGCCTTGGCACGAAAGCGTACGCCCACTTGCGTGATGACGCCCGTGACGCGGTCGCCTTCGAGCATCAGGTCGTCGACGGCCTGCTGGAACAGCCAGAGATTGGGCTGGTTCTCCAGCCGTCGCCGGATAGCCGCCTTGTAGAGCACGCGGTCGGCCTGCGCCCTTGTCGCGCGCACGGCCGGGCCCTTGCTGCCGTTGAGGATGCGGAACTGGATGCCGGCGTCGTCGGTGGCCGCCGCCATGGCGCCGCCCAGGGCGTCGACCTCCTTGACCAGGTGGCCCTTGCCGATGCCCCCGATGCTGGGATTGCAGCTCATCTGGCCCAGCGTCTCGATGTTGTGGCTGAGCAGCAGCGTGGCGCAGCCCATGCGGGCGGCGGCCAGCGCGGCTTCGGTGCCGGCATGGCCGCCCCCCACCACGATCACGTCGAAAGCTTGCGGGTGCAACATGTTGAGGCTGATTCTACGGAGACGCCCGTGCCAGCAGGGACCCGCGGCCTTCGGCCCTTGCCGGCCCTTGTCGGCGCTTGTCGGCGCTTGTCGGCCCTTGTCGGCCCTTGTCGGCGCTAGCATGCGGCGCATGATCTGCCGTCCAGCCTGCGGCGCCTGCTGCACGGCGCCTTCGATCAGCACCCCGATCCCGGGCATGCCGGCGGGCAAGCCCGCGGGCTCACGTTGCGTACAGCTCGACGAGGCCGATCGCTGCCGCCTCTTTGGTCGCCCGGAGCGGCCTGCCGTCTGCACCTCGCTGCAACCCAGCGCCGACATGTGCGGCGACAGCCGCGCGCAGGCGATGGCGTGGATTGACCGCCTGGAACGCCAGACCCGTCCGCGAGTCGCCGGGCTCTGACCCCGTCAGGCGGCCAGCGCAGCAGCGCCTGCCGTCACCGCGCGCGCCAGCCGCCGCGTCCGTTCGCGACGCGCGCCCAGCAACGCCGCTCCGAGCCGGCGCTCATTGGCAGATCCCCCGGCGAAGTCGCGCGCCTCGGCCGGCCCTTCCGCCGCGTCCACCACCTCACCGCGTGCGGCGCGCGCCACCACGCCCTGCCAGGGGATCGCGCAAGCGATGCGGTTCAGGCCCACGATGGCGGAAGCCTCCACCAGCACGTCGCCATTGGCGTCGAGCAGGCAGCCATTGCTGACGATGCCGTTGGGGTCGCAGATCACGGCCACGCCGGGCCGCAACTCGACCCACTCCCAGGCGGCACCCAGCACGCGGTCGCCGTCCAAGTGCGCAGCCCACACGGTTTCGCCAGTGAGTCGATCCGAACCGTCAAGATTGCCGCGAACATGTGTTCCCATATGTTGAAATAGGGGCCAGCACGATTCTTCGGCCGGCAATTCCCAATGGACTTCGGGCCAAGACATCAATACCCAGCTGCGCATTGCCATGGAATGGTCTCCGTTTGATCCCTGAACGAAGGCCACAGATTGATCCCGCATCGACCTCTTGACAACCTAGCAACCTGAACAGTCGGATGCCTGCCGTCGGCTATCAGAACTACCTCGACGTCGCCAGCGCCCGCGATGTGCCGACGTTCAAGCGCCGGCTCGCCGACTTTGCGCAGCGGCTGGAGTTCCCGTTGTTCAACGCCACGCTGGTCGTCGAGCAGCCGACCACGGCGCCGATCATCGTGGCGCTGCGCAACACGCCGCTGGCGTTCGAGCAATCCACCAGCGACCCGACGGCTGCGGCCCGCGACCCGGTGGTGCAACGCATCAAGACCGCGTCGGCGCCGATCATCTACGACCAGGCGCTCTACGTCAGCCACACCGCCGGGGATCTCTGGGAAGAGCAGGCGCCGCATGGCTATCACACGGGCATCACCATGCCCTTGCATCTCAGCGGCGGGCGCCATTTCATCTTCGGCGTGGACCGCGCCGAGCCCTTGCCGGCGAGTCCCGACACCTTGATCCGGCTGATGGCCGACCTGCAACTGCTAGCCGTCTACGCGCAGGAGACCGCGCTGCGACTGTTGATGCCCGAGGCACCGGGCATGGCGCCGCCACCCGTGCTGTCCAGCCGCGAGCAGGAAATCCTGAAGTGGACGCTGGCCGGCAAGTCCAACCATGTGATCGGCCAGTTGCTCAGCATCAGCCTGAGCACGGTCAACTTCCACCTGCGCTCGGCGATGGGTAAACTCGGAGTTGCCAGCAAACACCAGGCCGCTGCGAGGGCGCATGCGCTGGGGTTGATCTGAAATCGATTGCAAAAAAAGAGGTGCTACCCCTTCACAGGGGTAGCACCCAACGTCAGGAATCACAGAGGGACGGATGTCCTGGCGCCGAAGTACCTGAGCAGTATCACCAAACCGCTCAGGCAGTAGAACTCGAATGAGGGTCTGCGCGACCGGGTTCACCCCGGCTGGCAGAAAGGGACGATTCAGCCCTGTTCAGGCCCAGCCGTCGCGAGGCATGCCGAGCATTTCAAGAAGGAAAGCAAACATGTTCTTGGCTCCGTTGAACGGGTCGACCGTGACCCTTTGCACGAATTGAACCAAGACTCTTGCCCTCGCGCACCTGCACACCTGTGCAGTCCAACCACCCGTTACAAAACTCATCTGCGGCCGCAGACGGACTACTTCAGGGCCGCACTGCGCAGTGTGCGCGCCACGAACACCACAGCAGCGGCAGCCAGCAGCACGCACACCGCGCTGGCCTGGGCGACATCGGGCCACAGCAGCGCCTCGCCCTTGAGCACGCGCGCCATCAGGGTGGTCTGCGCCAGCGCAGGCACCCACAGGTGCCACGGCGCCGCGCCTTCCTGATTGAACACCGTCACCAGCGGCAGCATCGACACCGCCAGCAGCACGACCGTGGCATTGGCCTGTGCTTCCTTGAAGCTCTTGCAGCGGATGGCGATGGCCATCAGCAGCGCGGCCAGCGCGCCGGCCAGCGGCAACAGCAGCGCGATGAAAGCGGCCGCCTCGCCGACGCCGAAGCGGAACATCGCCGCCAGCGCTTCGCTGCGCAGCAGCCACTGCCCGGGCAGGAAGCTCAGGCACGACAGCACGGCGATGAGCATGCCCACGCTCGTCACCGCACCCCACTTGCCGAGCACCAGCGCCAGGCGCGGCGACGGGTTCATCAGCAGCGGCTCCAGCGAGCCGCGTTCGCGCTCGCCGGCGGTGGTGTCCAGCGCCGCGTTCAGCGCGCCGTAGAGCACCGCCATCAGCACGAAGAACGGCACCATCGTCGCCAGCTGCGCGGCGCGCGTGGCCGGGTCGGCCAGATCGCGTTCCTGCACGCGCACTGTCTCCAGCGCCGCCGGCGCCACGCCGCGCACCGCCAGCCGCAGCGTCGCCTGCTCCTGGTTGAAGCCGCGCAGCAGGCGCAGCAGCGGCCCGGTGCCGGCCTGGGCGCGCTGGTTGGCGGCGCTGCTGACGACTTCCAGCAGCGGCGGCTCGCCGCGCGCCAGCTCGGCCTCGAAAGAAGCCGGCACCACCAGCACCGGCTCGGCCAGCTTGCTGTCGCGCAGGGCCTGCTCGTAGTCGGCCGGTGCCGCGCGCACGGTGTAGGTCTGGCGCTGCAGGAAGTTGTGCAGCGTGGGCGCGTGTTCGATGCCCTGCACGACAAGCTCGCGCGCCTCGGCCCGCTTCTCGACGCCGGCCACCAGGTTGCTCACCAGCATCAGCACCAGCGGCCCGATGGCCACCGAACTGATCAGCACCATGATCAGCGTGCGGCGGTCACGCAGCGCGTCGACGAGCTCCTTGAGGTACACCGTCCAGGCCGCGCCCATCATGCGCCGGCTCCGCGCGCCGCGGCGTCCGGGGCGCTGCCGTCGAAGGCGAGCTGCACGAAGGTGTCCTCGAAGTCGCTGCTGCCAGCCTGCGCCATCAGTTGCACCACGCTGCCGCGCGCCACCGTGCGGCCGCGCGCGACGACCACGACGTGGTCGCACAGCCGCTCCACCTCCTGCATGATGTGGGTCGAGAAGATGATGCACTTGCCCTGCTCGTCGCGCAGCTGGCGCAGCGCCTGGCGCAACGCGCGCGTGGCCAGCACGTCCAAGCCGTTGGTGGGCTCGTCGAGCACGATGTTGGCCGGGTCGTGCACCAGCGCGCGTGCCAGCGCCGTCTTCATGCGTTCGCCCTGGCTGAAGCCTTCGGTGCGGCGATCCAGCAGCGGCTTCATCTCCAGCACCGCCGCCAGCTCGTCGGCGCGCGCCGAAGCGGCTTCGCGGCTCATGCCTTGCAGGCGGCCAAAGTAGACGATGTTCTCGCGCGCCGTCAGCCGCGGGTACAGACCGCGCGCGTCGCTGAGCATGCCCATGCGCGCCAGCGCCGCGCCGCGGTCGCGCGCGACGTCGATGCCGTCCACGCGCACGCCGCCGGCGTCGGGTTCGATCAGCGCCGCCACCATGCGCAGCGTCGTCGTCTTGCCCGCGCCGTTGGCGCCCAGCAGCCCGGTGATGGCGCCGTCGGCGGCGACGAAGTCCACCCCGTCCACCGCCTGCACCACCCGCTGCTGGCGGCCTCTTCCCTGGCTGAAGCACTTGAAGAGCTGCTGGACTTCGATCATGGCTTGGCCTCCCGGTCCGGCGGCACAAACGCGCCCGGGCGCGGCATCGCGTCGGCACACGCGGCGTCGACCTTCAGTGCCTCGTCGTCGCCGGCGGCGTCGATGAAGCGGAACAGCACGTCGCGCATGCACGCCAGGCCCATCACGCCGTGCCCGGCCTGCGGCACGACGGCGTGGCGCGCCAGGGCGCCCAGCGCTTCAGCCACGCGTGCACCGTGGCGCGGCGGCGTCACCGGGTCGGCGCCTCCCGACAGC
>JAYUPN010000248.1:0-3326 GCA_043760065.1 Rubrivivax sp. | reverse complement strand
GCAGTTCGAGTACGTGGCCGGGGACCTGTTTCCGGTCGGTGCGGTGCTGGCGGCACGGCCGGTCACCGCCACCTACACCGCCAACGAAGACACCTTCTGCCTGCTGCTGCCGGCCGAGCGGGTGCCGCAGCTGGCGCAGCTGAGCCCGCCGTTCGCCGACTTCCTGAACCGCCGCGTGATGCACATCCTGGAGCTGTCGCGGCGCAGCGTGCAGGCGCATTGGGCTTCGCAGGCGCTGGCCGAGCAGTCGCTGGAGGCGCGGCTGTCGCAGCTGCCGACCAAGCAGCCCGTGGCGTGCAACGGCACCACCTCGCTGCGCGATGCGCTGCAGCAGATGCACGAGCGCCGGGTGGGCTCGGTGCTGGTGATCGACGCCGCCGGCGCGGCGCAGGGCATCCTGACGCGACACGACATCCTGTCGCGCGTGACGCTGCCGCAGCTGCCGCTGCAGACGCCCATCGCGCAGGTCATGAGCCAGCCGGTGCACAGCCTGACGGTCGAGCACACGATGCAGGACGCGGCGCTGCTGATGTCGCGCCACGGCGTGCGCCACCTGCCCGTGACCCAGGACGGCCGCGTCGTCAACATCGTGTCCGAGCGCGACTTGTTCTCGATGCAGCGCCTGTCGCTCAAGCAACTGGGCAGCGGCATCCGCGTGGCGCAGGACCTGGCCACGCTGCGCGTGCTGGCGGGCCGCATCCGCGACTTCGCGCGCAACCTGCTCGGGCAGGGCGTGCAGGCGCGTCAGCTGACCGAGCTCATCAGCCACCTCAACGACGTGCTCACGGCGCGGTTGCTGCAGCTGGTGGCCGAACGCCGTGGCGCCGACCTGTCGCAGGCCTGCTGGCTGGCCTTCGGCTCCGAGGGGCGCGGCGAGCAGACGGTGGTCACCGACCAGGACAACGGCCTCGTGTTCGCCAGCGAGCAGCCCGGCGCCGACCGCGCGCAGTGGCTGGCGCTGGGCGCCGAAGTCAACGACGGCCTGGACGTCTGCGGCTACCCACTGTGCAAGGGCGGCGTGATGGCGCGCAACCCCGACTGTTGCCTGAGCGTGCAGGAGTGGCAGGCGCGCTTCGGCCAGTGGATCGAGCACGGCGCGCCGCAGGACCTGCTGATGGCCAGCATCTACTTCGACCTGCGGCCGCTGCACGGCCAGACGGCGCTGGCGCAGCCGCTCGCCGACATGCTGGCTGCCGTGCCAGCGCGGGTGCCGCGTTTCATCAAGCAGATGGCCGACAACGCGCTGCAACGCGCCGCGCCGCTGAACTGGCGCGGCGCGCTGGACACCCGCAGCGACGACGGCCGGGCGTTGCTGGACCTCAAGCTGCAAGGCACGGCGATCTTCGTCGACGCGGCGCGGCTGTTTGCACTGGCGCACGGCCTGCGGGCGCTGGGTACGCGGGCGCGGCTGGAGGCCGCCGCGCCGCTGTTGCGCGTGGCGCCGCAGGAGAGCCAGGCCTGGATCGCTGCCTTCGAGTTCCTGCAGATGCTGCGCCTGCAGGTCCAGCTCGGCGAGCCGGTGGCAGGTGGCGCCAACCCCAACCTCATCGACGTCGGCACCCTCAACGACATCGACCGCCGCATGCTCAAGGAGACGATGCGCATCGCACGCAGCGTGCAGCAGCGCATCGCGCTGGACTACCAGCGCTGACGGGCCGCGAGTCCCTGCTCCGTGCGCGCCTGCCGGACCCCGCCATGAACTGGCTCCACACCCTGCTGCCCTGGCGCCGGGCTCGGCCGCCGCCCGGTTGCCAGCGCTGGGTGGTGCTGGACGTGGAGTCCAGCGGGCTCGACCCCCGCCACGACCGCCTGCTGGCCATCGCCGCGATCGCAATGCGCGTCGATGGGCGACGGGCGCTGATCGACCTCGGGGACAGCTTCGAAGTCGTGCTGCAGCAGCCGCAAGAAGGCAAGACGCCCGACCGCCAGAACATCCTGCTGCACGGCATCGGCGTCGGCGCGCAGCGCGCCGGCGTGGCGCCGCGGCAGGCGCTGCAGTCGTTTGCGGCCTACGCAGGGTCGTCGCCGCTGATCGCCTTCCATGCCGCCTTCGACCGTGCGCTGATCGAGCGCGCCTGTCGCGACGAGCAACTGGCGCTGCCGACCAGCGGCTGGCTCGACCTCGAGCCGCTGGCGGCGGTGCTGCAGCCGCAGGTCAAGGCGCGCTCGCTCGACGAGTGGATGCAGGCACTGGACATCCGCTGCGCGGTGCGCCACCAGGCGGCAGCCGACACGCTGGCCACCGCCGAGCTGCTGCTCAAGCTGTGGCCGGCGCTGCTGTCGGAACTGCCGCGGCCCGGTTTCAAGGCCGCGGTCGCGCTGGCCGCCCAGCGGCGCTGGCTGCCGGGTTGAGTCTCCGGCACCGTACTGTCCCTGCTATACTCGCGGGCTTTCCTTGCTGCACCCGTCATGTTGACGCATCGGGGCAGCTTCCCCACCTGGCGTCCAGGCCTGCACACCCGCAGCGCCGGTCGCGCCGGAATCCACAAGGAGAATTCATGCGTCACTATGAGATCGTTTTGCTGATCCATCCGGATCAAAGCGAACAGGTTCCGGCCATGCTGGAACGCTACAAGACCCTGGTCACCACCGCCGGTGGCAAGGTGCACCGCATCGAAGACTGGGGCCGGCGACAGCTGGCCTATCAGATCCAGAAGCTGGTCAAGGCGCACTACCTGTGCCTGAACATCGAAGTCAGCAACGACACGCTGACCGAGATCGAAACGGGCTTTCGCTTCAACGACGCGGTGCTGCGCCACATGACCGTGGCCAAGGCCAAGGCCGAGACCACGCCGTCGATCATGATGAAGGCAGTCGAGCGCGAGGAAGCCCGCAAGGAGCGCCAGGAGGCCACGGCCTGAGCCTGATGGCCGTTGCCCATCAGTGGCAGCCGACATGAACCGTTTGGTTTTGTCGGCGTCGCTGATGGAGCGGGCAGCCCCGCGGTACACCCCCGCCGGATTGCCGGCCCTGGACTTGAGCCTGAAGCACGAGTCCGAGGTCAGCGAAGACGGCCACCCGCGCAAGGTCTCGATGGAGATCAAGGCGCTGGCGATCGGGGCGGTGACGCAGGCGCTGATGCCGCTGGCGCTGGGAAGTGCAGGCCTCTTTGCAGGCTTCATCACCAGCACGCGCAACGGACGAGGACTGCTGTTCCACATCACGTCGGTCGAGCTTGAGGTGCCCAGCCCCATGGTGCCCAGCACGGTCGAATCATCCGGATCTGATTGAATTCAAGTAGGAGCTCATATGCCCCCGCCACGTGGTAAAGGTCGTTTTTCCAAGGACAAGCGCCCCAAGCGCAACAACCAGTCGCTGCTGTTCCG
>JAYUPN010000247.1:0-8650 GCA_043760065.1 Rubrivivax sp. | reverse complement strand
CCTGCCCGGCCAGCGGCTGGCCGTCAAACACGACACTGCCCGCCGTGGCCGGCAGGTGGCCCATCACGGCGCGCAGTGTCGTGTTTGACGGCCAGCCGCTGGCCGGGCAGGCGCGCCATGCGCGTGCGCGGCTGGGCATCGGCTACATGCCCGAGGACCGTGGACTGGTGCCTGCGCTGACGGTGGAAGAGAACATCTCGCTGCCGCTGTGGGTCAGCGGCGGCCGGCTCGACGCTGCCGCGCGACTGGCGCTGGCCTACCGGCTGCTGCCCGAGGTCGAGCAGATGAAGGACCGCCGCGCGCTGCTGCTGTCGGGGGGCCAGCAGAAGCTGGTGGCGCTGGCCCGCGCGGTGGCGGTGGGCACGCGGCTGCTGCTGCTCGACGAACCCTTCGAAGGCGTGGCGCCGGCGTTGGCGCAGCGGCTGACCGAGGTCATCCATGCGCTGCAAGGCAGCCACCTGGCGGTGCTGATCTCGCAGTCCGACATCCACCACGGCGCTGCGCTGTTCACGCGCCAATACCTCATCGACCGAGGCGCCAATGCCGCGCGGGCCTGAAGCGCGGCGCCGCGCAGGGGCGGCCGCGGGGTTGGCGCTCGCCGGCGCGGTGTGCGCAAGCGGCGTGCAGGCGCACCCGCACTTCCGCTTCACATACCAGGTCGAGCCGATCGTCGAAGCGGCCACTGTCACCGGCCTGCGCGTGACCTGGTGGGTCGATGCCGACGCCAGTGCGCTGATCCGCCAGAGCGCCGACCTCGACCGCAACGGCCGCCTCGACGCCGACGAACTCGCCGCCTTTGCGCGCGGCAACGAGGGCCTGCTGCGCCCGCAAGGCTTCTTCCTGCGCGCCGACACCGAGCCGGCCGCGGGCCAGCCCCAGCCGCTGGGCCTGCAGATCAGCGGCCCGCTGGCTGCTGACGACGACGGTGCGGCGGGCATCCGGTTGCGCTTCTCGATGCGCTTCTTCGAGCCGCCAGCGGCCGCCTTCAGCGTGCGTTTCTTCGACCCCACCTGGAACGTCGTGCTGACGCCGCAAACGGTCTCGACACCCGTGGCCTCGGGTGCGGCCTGCCGCGCCGACGCCGCGCAGCAAACCCTTTCCACGCTCGGCTGGGGCGACCAGGCGGTCACCCGGGTCGTGTTCCAGTGCGAGCCCGCACAGCCGGCCCGGCTGCAGGCTCTCGGGTCTTCTTCACGCCGGGCCGACACCGAGGAGAGAAAACAATGAATGGCAGGACTTCCTTCGCGACGGCCGTCGCAGCAGTGCTGACCCTGGCTGCGGCGACTGCATCGGCGCAGCCCTACGACAGTTGCCACCGTTCCAAGTGGGGCCCCGACGACCAGGCCGGCGCGCTGAACAACATCACGCCTGCCATCACCTTGGCCGCAGCCAAGCTGGTCAAGCAGGGCAAGGCGATGCGCATGGGCATCGAGACCAACAGCAAGACGCCGGCCTTCCCGCCGCGTACCTTCTCGGTCACGGTGCTGACGCCGGGCCAGGAGTACGGCCGTTCGCTCGGCGAGACCAAGACCAACTACAACGACGACATCATCATGGGCTGGGTCGGCATCGGCTCGCAGCTCGACGGGCTGGGCCACATCGGCATCGACGGTGTCTACTACAACTGCCGCAAGGGCGCCGAGTTCGTCACCGCCGGCGGCCTGCAGAAGTACGGCATCGAGACCGTGCCGGCCATCGCCACCCGCGGCGTCATCCTGGACATGGTGGGCCTGACCGGCAAGAACCCGGTGCCCGAAGGCACCGCGTTCAACCGCAAGGAGATCGAAGCCGCGCTGGCGCGCCAGGGCAACATGAAGATCGGCAAGGGCGACGTCGTCATCTTCCGCACCGGCTGGACGCAGCTTATCGGCAAGGACGACAAGCGCTACGGCGGCGTCGAGCCGGGCCTGGGCATCGACGGCGCGCACTACCTGGCGTCGCTGAACGTCGCCGCGGTGGGCGCCGACACCTGGGGCCTGGAGGTGCTGCCGTTCGAGGTGTCGTCCAAGGTCTTCCACGTGCACCAGATCCTGCTCGCGCAGCACGGCATCTTCATCCTCGAGAACGTGGTCAGCGACCAGGCCGTGGCCGATGGCGTCTACGAGGGCCTGTTCACGCTCGGCGCTTCACGCGTGACGGGCGCCGTGCAGGCGATCATCAACCCGGTCTTCCTGTACTGACCGGCGCTCCGCCGCGGCGGCTGCTAACGCCAGCCGCCGCTGGCGTGCAGCCGCCCGGCCTTGTCGACGGCGATCACGTCCACGCCCCAGTGCCGCGCGCCGGCCAGCGCCTGCTGCGCCGTGCCCATGAACAGCACCTTGGTCAGCGCATCGGCCAGTGCGGTCGATGGCGCGGCCACCACCACCGCCGACAGATGCGGCGGCGAGCGTCCGGTGCGCGGGTCGATGATGTGGTGGTCGCGGTCATCGTCGGCGTGCAGCCCGAAGCGCTGGTGCGCGTCGGACGACACCGCCAGGCCGCGGCCGTCGGCGCGCAGCGTGGCCAGCACGCGTGCGCTGTCGCGCGGGCTGGCCAGACCCAGCTGCCAGGCGCCGCCATCGGGGGCCTGGCCGATGGGCGCCCACTCGCCGGTGTCCAGCAGCGCCGCCGTGATGCCGTGCTGCTGCACGACCTGGCGCGCGCGCTCGGCGGCGTAGCCTTGCGCAATGCCGTTCAACGTCAGCGCCATGCCGGGGCGGCCGAGTCGCACCTCGTGCCGCGACACCGCCACGGCGCGCCAGTCGACCTGCGTTCGCGCCGCTTCCAGTTCGGCTGCCGCGGGCCGCCGCCCTGCGGATTGCGCGCGCTGCCACAGCGCCCACAACGGTTGCACCGTGACGTCGAAAGCGCCGCGGCTGCGCATGGCCACCGAGCGGGCAAGTTCCAGCACCTCGACCAGCGACGGGTCGGGGTCGGCCAGCACACCGTCGCGGTTCAGGCGGCACAACGCGCTGGACGGATCGAACAGGCTCATCTGGCGCTCGACGTGGCGCAGCGCCGCCACCGCGGCGTCCAGCGCGCGGTCGGCGCGGCCGGCGTCGGCGTGCGCCGCGCGCAGCCACAGCGTGGTGCCGAAGCCGAGCAGCGCGCGCTCGCGCCAGGCCAGCTCCTGCGCCGCACGCGCGGCGCCATTCGCGCCACCGCTGCAGGCCGCGGTGCCGAGCGCCCATCCCAGCCACTGACGCCGCGTGCCCTTCATGCCGCGGCCACGATCGGGATCACGCGGCGCCGTGTCTGGCGCACCAACGGCAGGCACTTTTCTTCGTCCTGATGCAGCGAGACGCAGTCCAGGCATTGGAAACACTCTTCGTACTGCACCTTGCCCGCCGGCGTGATGGCCTGGTAGCTGCAGCGGTGGCGGCAGGTCTGGCAGGGCGTGCCGCACTCGGCGCGGCGCGGGATCCAGCGCCACTGCCGCAAGCGGCCCAGCACCGCCAGTGCCGCACCCAGCGGGCAGACGTAGCGGCAGTAGCCGCGGTACACCAGCACGCTGGCAGCCAGGCACAGCAGCGCGAAGACGACGTACGGCCAGTCGCGCAGGAAGGTCTGGCTGATCGCGGTCTTGAAGGGTTCCACCTCCACCGCGACCTCGGTCCAGCGGGCCGACGCCACGGCCGATGCGCAGACGAGGCCCAGCACGACATACTTCAGCCGCTTCAGGCGCCGGTCGACAGCACGGCGCAGCGTGCGCGGGCGCAGACCGAACCAGCCCGCGACCCGGCTCAGCAGTTCCTGCAGCGCACCGAACGGACACAACCAGCCGCAGAACGTGCCGCGCCCCCAGACCAGCAGCGTCACGCCCGTGAAGGCCCACAGCACGACGGCCATCGGATCGGCGAGCAGGAACTCGAGCGAGCGGCCGTCGACGCCGGCTTCGATGGCGGAAGTCAGCGACAGGATCGTCAGCTGCCCCTGCGCCCACCAGCCGATGAAGCCCAGCGTGAACACGAGGTAGGCGCTGCGGAACATCGCCAGCCGCCCGGGCCGCGCCGTCAACCAGGTCTGGCGCGCCAGCGCCAGCGTCAGCACGAGCAGGCCCAAGCCCAGCACGGCCAGGTCGGTGCCGCGCTGGGCCCAGGG
Organism: Rubrivivax sp.; assembly: GCA_043760065.1. GTDB lineage: Bacteria > Pseudomonadota > Gammaproteobacteria > Burkholderiales > Burkholderiaceae_C > Rubrivivax. Next base: position 4,570 of record JAYUPN010000247.1, on the reverse strand, counting down.
CGCCATCCACGCCGGCGTCTCGCGCTGCGGCCGGTAGTCGGCAGCGCCGGGAATCTCGAAGGGCTGGCTCAGGCTGACGCGCACGCTCGCGCCGGGCTCGTCGCTGCCGCGCTGCAAGGCGAGCTGCAGCGTGATCGGTCGTTCGACGTCGATCCGCGTGCCATCGGCAGCGGCCGCGACGGTGAACAGGCGCGCCACCGTGTCGGCGGCCACACCCGAGCGAGCGCCCGACAAGGCCAGGCTGCCGTGGTAGTCGAAGTCGCGGAGCGCGAAGTCGCGTTCCTGTTGCCGCAACTGCAGCACACCAGCCCGCGCGCGCCCGGGCGCTGCTGCCGCGGCCACCGGATAGCGCCCGCCGTCCAGCACCAGCAGCACCGTCTGGCCCTGCTCGCGTGCGGCGCGGACCTGCATCCAGCCCTCGGGGTCGAGCAGGTTGCGGCCGGCCTGCGGCAAGCCGACCAGCGCGACCCAGAAGTCGACCGCCGCGTTCTGCGGCCGGATCACGCCTTCGGCATCGCGGCCGGCGCCGGGGCCGTTCTTGAAAGCCGCTTCGACGTCGCGGTTGCTCAATTGCATCTGCTGCACCAGGCGCGCGCCGACGAGGGCGTTCCAGCCGCTCTTGCGGTAGCTGTCGTTGGGTCCGCGCGGTGCGCGCGCTGCGCCCGCGCGGCCGCTGGCGGAGCGCGCGCGGGCCTGCGCCACCTGCGCTGCGGACTCGAGCACGCTCTTGTCGATGGCCATCGCCGACACCGTGCCGGCCAGCACACCGTGCAGCGTGGCCGAGGTCTCGGTCTGCACGCGCTGCGCCTTCGGCCCCAGCACCTGGATGGCGTGGTTCACGGTCAGGCCGCGGTACTGCTCGGCAAACTGCGACAGCAGCGCGGTGCCCTGCTCGGACTTGAAGATCGGCTCGGCGTGCGACAGCAGCCGAACGTCGCGGAAACTGCCGTCGCGGTCCATCACCACCAGCAGGTTGGTCGGCCTGCCGCCGTAGCCGGCGACGGGCTCGAGGTCGATGGTCTCGAAGGCGTGGGCCTGCAGTTCGAGGCTCGCGCCGGCGCGGCGGAACACCGGCCACACCGGCAACTCGGCGCCGCGCTCGCCGACCACCAGCGGGGGCGGAAACAGCGCTTCGACGTCGGTCTTGACCAGCGTGCCGGCGATGGCGGGCAGACAAGGCACCAGCACCACGGCCGCTGCGCGTGCGGCGCGCAGCCAGCACCGCGCCATGCGTCGCAGCCGGGTGCCAAACGTCGTCACGGGGCAGGTCTCCTTCAGGGCCGGGATCGGCGGTCCAGCATAACGGCGGCGCGCGCTCGGCCCTGCGCCAGAATGGAACATCTCGTGGCGCACACGGGGGGCTCCTGTCAGGGGAAAACGAAGGCTTGCCGGGGGCCAGTGCGGCGTTCACCATCCCGCAGTTCCTCGACTTGCCCCGCTGCGACAGCCGGGGCCTCCTGTGCCCTCTGCTGCCTGTGCAAGCCCCTCGATGAAATCCGGCGCGGTGTCCTCCTTCGGTGGCCTGGGCGCAGCCGTGCGCGTGGCGCTCGGTTCGGGTCAGGCGGGCCGGTCGGCGGCCGGGCCGCGGACGCACGAGGCGCTGTGGCTCGAGTGGGCGGCGCTGTCGGGCATCCTGCTCTTCGCCGGCTGGCTGCTGGGCGTGCAGGGCGTGTGGGCGCTGCTGTTGCGCTCCGACCCGACCGGCATCACGCTGGTCATCATCCTCGTCTTCACCGCGTCCACCGGCTGGTGCGGCGCCCGCGCGCGGGAGCTCGCGCGCCAGCGCGCCTTGTTCGAGGCCGCGCGGCGCGGGGGCGCCGATCCGGGCTGGGCTGCGGACTACCTGATGTCGCTGCGGCGAGCCACGGCCGACGACAACGCCGCGGTCGACGTGCTGTCCGAGCGCACGCACGGCCCGCACGCCACCGCCTGGTGGGTCAACGGGCTGCAGCTCAAGCTCGGGCTGCTGGGCAAGGTGATCGGCTTTTCGGTGCTGGCGCTGGAGATCGGGCAGATCCAGAGTTTCGATGCCGCGCAGTCGCAAGAACTGCTCAAGGCCCTGACCTCGGGCCTGGGCATCGCCCTCTTGACGACGATGGTCGGCCTGGTCGGCAACATCCTGCTCGGCCTGCAGCTGACGCGCCTGGACCGTTACGCCGATGTGCTGGTGGCCGACGTGCAGCACCTCGGCATCGAGCGTTGCCCCGAGCGCGCCTGAAGCCTCATTGCAAGGTCGCCACCGATGCGCACGCGCCGCCTTCACCGCGAACCCGAGGTCGACCCGTTTTACGACATGCTCTTCAACATGTTGATCGCCTTCGTGTTCTGCTTCATCGTCGCACTGCTGGCGATGAACCCGAAGTCGACGAAGGCCGGCGACATCCCGGCCAAGGCCGAGTTCATCGTCACGCTGAGCTGGCCCGACGGCGACCCCAACGACATCGACACCTGGGTGCGCGGCCCGTCCGGCGACGTGGTCTGGTTCCGCAACCGCGAGGCCGCGCTGATGCACCTCGACCGCGACGACCGCGGGGTCTCCAACGACAGCATCGAGGTCGACGGCCGGCGCATCGTCAACCCGCTGAACCAGGAAGTCGTGACGCTGCGCGGCATCGCGCCGGGCGAGTACGTCGTCAACGCCCACTACTACGACGGCAAGGACGCCGACGCGGTGGCGGCCAGCGGCGGCCCGGTCGAGGTCACGGTGTCGGTGGTCAAGGTCAACCCGCGCGCCGAGGTCGTCTTCCATGGACGGCGCACGATGGCCCGCCGCGGCGAAGAGCTCACGATGTTGAGATTCTCGGTGCGCCCCGACGGCACCGTGGGTGGCGTCGGCACCCTGCCGGCGCAACTGGTGCAAAGGCTGTGAACGATGTCCCTGGCAATCATCCTGGCCTTTGCGGCCCTGTTGCTGCTGCTGCTGCTGGCCTTGCTGTGGTCGCGCTGGCCGGCATGGATGAAGGGCCTGCTGGTGGTGGTGGTGACGGTGCTGTACTTCGTCGGCTACGACGCGGTGCACTCGATCTGGGGCATCCCGAGCACCGACGCGCTGCCGGCGCGTTTCGTGATGCTGGCCTCGGTGGTCGAAGAGCCGAGTGCACGCAGCAAGGGCGCGATCTACCTGTGGGTCAGCGAGCCGCAGGACAGCGGGCCGCTGCTCGCCCCGCGCGCCTACCGCGTGCCGTACACGAAAGAGCTGCACGTGCAGATCGACGAGGGCCTGCGCAAGGGCCGCGACGGCATCGCGCAGATGGGCCTTGCCGAAGCGCGGGCCGGCAAGGCGCGCAGCAGCGGTTGGCTCAAGCCCGGCAACGACGAGCAGGAGGTCAAGATCCGCGACCTGCCCACGCCGCAGCTGCCCGAGAAGTGATGCGCTGCGCACTGCCGCTGACGCTACTCCCCGCCGCGCTGCTGGCGGGGTGCGGTGCCGCCGCGCCCGAGCAGGAGCGCTGGTTCCCGCTCGCCGCAGGGCGGCAGTGGGTCTACGAGGTGCGCACCGTGGCCGACCCCGACGGTGCTGCACAGCGCGAGACGCTGGTGCTGAACAACCGCGGCGCCGAGTCCATCGAAGGCGGCCCGGCCTGGCGCCGGCGCAGCGACAGCGGCATCGACTACTGGCATCGCGCCGATGCCCAAGGCGTCTACCGCGTCGCCAGCCGCAGCCCGTTGGATGCGGCGCCGGTGGCCGACCCCGAGAAGCGCTACGTCCTGAAGCAGCCGCTGGTGGTGGGCACCGAGTGGCAGGCGTCGACGGTGTCGTACCTGCTGGCGCACCGCAACCAGGTGCCGCGCGCGGTGCGCGTCACGCACAAGGCCTCGCCGATGAGCTACCGCATCGGCGCCACCGGCGAGTCGGTGCAGGTGCCGGCGGGCCGCTTCGAAGGCTGCCTGCGCGTCGACGGCCTGGCGCACGTGCGGCTGTGGGTCGACGAAGCCAAGCAGTGGCGCCAGGTGCCGATGAACACCCGCGAGTGGTATTGCAGCGGCGTCGGCCTGGTGCGGCTCGAACGCCAGGAACTCACACCCACCAAGATGATGGTCGGCGGCACGCTGACGATGGAGTTGCAGGCATGGCAATGAACCTGTCCGAAGCCCGGGCGCCGCCCTCGGCGTGCCGCAATGAACCCGTTCCCGTTCCCAATGACTAGGAGACATCGATGAAAAGAATCCTCACACCGCTGGCGCTGGGCTTGACGCTCGGCATCGCGGTCTCGGCGCACGCCCAGAACTGGCCCGTCTACGGCGGCGACAGCGGCAACCAGCGCTTCTCGACCGCCAACCAGGTCAACACCGGCAACGTCAAGAACCTGCGCGTGGCCTGGGCGCTGCAGCTGGGCTCGACGCGCTCGCAGGAGTCGACCCCGATCCTGGTCGGCGACACGCTGTTCGTGACCTCGTCCTTCGGCCCCAAGAACACCTTTGCCGTCAACGCCAAGACCGGTGAAGTCAAGTGGACCTACCAGCCCGACGTGCCCAAGGGCATCGACCAGTACGCCTGCTGCGACGTCAACAACCGCGGCGTGGCGCATGCCGACGGCAAGATCTTCGTCGGCCGGCTCGACGCCCACGT
>JAYUPN010000246.1:0-8683 GCA_043760065.1 Rubrivivax sp. | reverse complement strand
ACCCGCGAGCCGGGCCAGAACCCTGCAACGCGCACATTTCAAGCTCTTCGGATTCATGTCAACGCCGAGCTTGAGGCGCTGCAACAGGGCCTGAAGGCGGCGCTGGCGCTGCTGGCACCGCAGGGACGCCTGGTCGTGATCAGCTTCCATTCGCTGGAGGACCGCATCGTCAAGACCTTCATCGCCGCCGAGAGCCGCGACGTCGTCGACCGCCGTGCGCCGATGGCGCCGCCCAAGGCGCTGAAGCTGCGTGCGGTGGCGCGCATCAAGCCCGGCGCTGCCGAAGTCGCGGCCAACCCGCGCGCCCGCTCGGCGGTGCTGCGCGTGGCCGAACGCACGGCGGTGGCATGAACAAGCTCACCGTGGTGCTGATCGTCGCGTTGCTGGGCAGCTGCCTGGCGCTGGTGCGCAGCGCCTACGAGTCGCGCCGTGTCTTTGCCGAGCTCGACCGCGCGCGCCAGGAGCAGCGCCGGCTCGACGCCGAATTCAAGCGCATGGATGCCGAGCGCCAGGACCAGGCCACCCACCGCCGTGTCGAGCGCGTGGCGCGCGAGAAACTGGCGATGAGCGATCCGGTGCAGGGCGCGACCGTCTTCGTCGAAGACATCGTCGCCGCCGGGGGCAGCCGATGAGCCGCCAAGCCGGCAACACTCGCCGCAACAGCGTGCGCAGCGTCGACTACGCCACCAGCCCGCTGCTGGCCAGCAAGACGCCGGCGTGGCGCTCGCGCTTCGTCGTGCTGCTGGTGTTCCTGGCCTTCACGGTGCTGCTGGGCCGCGCGGTGCACCTGCAGATCATCCACACCGACTTCTACCAGGCCGAAGGCGAGAAGCGTTTCGTGCACAAGGAGTCGCTGCCCGCCAGCCGCGGCCGCATCCTCGACCGCAACGGTCTGCCGCTGGCCACCAGCGTGGCCATGCCGTCGGTGCAGGTCGACCTCAAGGTCTTCAGCGCCGACGTGGCGCAGCGCAAGGCCCTGGCGCGCCTGCTGGCGATGCCGGCAACCGACCTGGCCGACAGGCTCGACGGCAACAGCGGCACCGTGGTGCTGCGTCGCCATGTCGAAGAGCAGGTCTGGGCCGACATCAAGGCGCTCGACCTCAAGGGCGTGCAGCAGGTGCGCGAGTACAAGCGCCGCTACGGCGAGGGCGAGGCCGCGGCGCACGTGGTGGGCTTCACCAACACCGACGGCAAGGGCATCGACGGCATCGAGATGCACTTCGAGTCGCAGCTGCTGGGCCACAACGGGCAGCGCACGGTGGTGCGCGACCGCCTGGGCCGCGTCGTCGAGGACGTCGGCGAGCAGGCCAGCCCCGTGCACGGCAACGACGTCATGCTGTCGATCGACTCCAAGGTGCAATTTTTCGCCTGGCAGCGCCTGCGCGAGGCGGTGCAGCTGCACGGTGCGCAGGGCGGCAGCGTGGTCGTGCTCGACGTGCAGACGGGCGAGGTGCTGGCGCTGGCCAACTACCCGAGTTACGACCCCGCGAGCCGCGCCACGATGAAGGGCCGGCGGCTGCGCAACAGCGCACTGACCGACGTCTTCGAACCCGGCTCGACGATGAAGCCCTTCACCGCCGCGCTGGCGCTGGAGCGCGGACCGTGGACGCCCGAGACGCGCATCGATACCGCGCCGGGCCAGCTGACGATCGGCGGCTACACGATCAAGGACTCGCACGCGCACGGCTCGCTCAGCGTGGCCGAGGTGATCCAGAAGTCCAGCAACGTCGGCACGGTGAAGATGGCGCTGCAGATGCAGCCGCGCGAGATGTGGGAGATGTACACCGCGGTCGGCCTGGGGCAGAAGCCGCGCATCGACTTCCCCGGTGCCGTGACCGGGCGCCTGCGCCCGCACAAGAACTGGCGCCCGGTCGAGCAGGCGACGATGAGCTACGGCTACGGCCTGTCGGCGAGCCTCTTTCAGCTGGCGCGTGCCTACACCGTGTTCGCGCGCGACGGCGAGCTGATTCCGCTGACGCTGCTGCACAACCCCGACCGGGCGGCGGCGCAGGTGGCGGGCCAGCGCGTGATATCGGCCAAGTCGGCGCAGCAGGTGCGCGAGATGCTGCGCATGGCCGCCGGCCCCGGCGGCACGGCGCCCAACGTGCAGAAGCACACGCTCGGGTTTTCGGTCGGCGGCAAGACCGGCACCACGCGACAGCTCGACGGCCGCACCTACAGCACGACCAAGTACAACTCCTTCTTCGTCGGCCTGGCCCCGGTGTCCAACCCGCGCATCGTGGTCGCGGTGATGGTCGACCGGCCGAGCAAGGGCAAGTACTTCGGCGGCGATGTCGCCGCGCCCGTGTTCAGCCAGGTCGTGATGCAGACGCTGCGCATGATGAACGTGGCGCCGGACATGGACGTCAAGGCGCAGATCAATGCCAAGCCGGTTGCCGCCGAGCAGGAAAGCATCTGAAGTGCCGACGCTCCTGAGCAGCCCCCAGCAAGCCGCCAAGTGGCTGGCCACCCACGTCAGCGGCACCTTGCGCACCGACAGCCGCCAGGTGCAGCGCGGCGATGCCTTCATCGCCTGGCCGGGCTACGCGGTGGACAGCCGCCGCTTCGTGCCGGCAGCGCTGAGCGCGGGTGCGACGGCCTGCCTGGTCGAGCATGACGGCGCCGCGGCCTTCGGCTTCGACGACGAGCGTGTGGCCGCGCTGCCGGGACTGAAGGCCGCGACCGGTGCCATCGCCGACACCTGGTTCCGCGAACCCAGCGCCGCGCTGGACATCGTGGCCAGCACCGGCACCAACGGCAAAACCAGCACCGCGTGGTGGCTGGCGCAGTCGCTGTCGGCCCTGGGCCGGCGCTGCGGCGTGATCGGCACCTTGGGCGTCGGCGAGCCGGGGCAGGTGCAGAGCACCGGCTTGACCACCCCCGACCCGGTGACGCTGCACGGCGCGCTGCGCGGCATGGCCGACCAGGGCTTCGCGGCCTGCGCGCTGGAAGCCTCGTCGATCGGCCTCGTCGAACACCGCCTGAACGCGCTGCGCATCCGGGTTGCACTGTTCACCAACTTCACGCAGGACCACCTCGACTTCCACGGCAGCATGGCGGCCTACTGGCAGGCCAAGCGCCGCCTCTTCGACTGGCCGGGTCTGCAGGCGGCGGTGGTGAACGTCGACGATGCACAGGGTGGCGGGCTGGCCGCCGAACTGAGCGGCAGGCCGGTCGAGCTGTGGACCGTGTCGCTGCACGGCGCGGCGCGGCTGTGCGCGCAGGGCCTGAGTTACGTCGACGGCGGCCTGGCCTTCGACGCCGTGGAAGGTGGCCAGCGTGTCGCGGTGCGCACGCAGCTCGTCGGCGAGTTCAACGCCAGTAACCTGCTCGTGGTGATGGCCGGGCTGCGCGCGCTGGGCGTGCCGCTGGCCGACGCGGCCTTGGTCGCGGCCCGGCTGACGCCGGTGCCGGGGCGCGTGCAACGCGTGGCCGGCGAGGGTCTGGACGACGCGGTCGAGGTGCTGGTCGACTACGCACACACGCCCGACGCACTGGAGAAGGCGCTGAAGGCGTTGCGCCCGCTGGCCCGGGCGCGCGGCGGGCGGCTGTGGTGCGTCTTCGGCTGCGGCGGCAACCGCGACGCCAGCAAGCGCCCGCTGATGGGCGCCATTGCAGCGCGCGACGCCGACCGCGTGGTGCTCACCAGCGACAACCCGCGCGACGAGGTGCCGTCGGCGATCCTGGCGCAGATCCTCGCCGGCGTCGTCGGCCACGACGAGGTCGACGTCGTCGAAGACCGCCGCCAGGCGATCCACGACGCGGTGCGCGAAGCCGCGGCCGGCGACGTCATCCTGCTGGCCGGCAAGGGCCACGAGGACTACCAGGAAGTGGCCGGCGTGAAGCGGCCGTTTTCCGACGTCGTCGAAGCGCAAGCCGCACTGCGCGCGCGCCGGGGAGCCGCGGCATGATGACGCTGGCGCAAGCGCACGCCTTGTTGCGCGAGTCCATGCCCGCCAGCCAGGTGGTGGGCGACGGCGGCACGCGCTTCCTGCGCGTGCACAGCGACACGCGCACGCTGCGCGCGGGCGACCTCTTCGTGGCGCTGAAGGGCGAACGCTTCGACGGCAATGAATTCCTGTCCCAGGCCAGCGCCAGCGGCGCGGTGGCAGCGCTGGCCGAACGCGGCCTGGGCGACGAGATGCCCGGCCTGCAGGTCGCCGACACGCTGCAGGCGCTGCAGCAGCTGGCCGCCGGCTGGCGCGCGCGTTTCCACCTGCCGCTGATCGCCGTCACCGGCAGCAACGGCAAGACCACCGTCACGCAGATGGTGGCGCAGGTACTGCGCGCCTGGCATCCCGAAGGCGCGCTGGCCACCGCCGGCAACCTCAACAACCACATCGGCGCGCCGCTGACGCTGCTGCGCCTGCGCCAGGACGACGAGACCTGGCACCGTGCCGCGGTGATCGAACTGGGTATGAACCACGCCGGCGAGATCGCGCAGCTGGCGCGGCTGGCCGCGCCGACGGTGGCGCTGGTGAACAACGCGCAGCGCGAGCACCAGGAATTCATGGCCGGCGTCGAAGCCGTGGCGCGCGAGAACGGCAGCGTCATCGACGCGCTGGGTGCCGGCGGCGTCGTCGTCGTGCCGGCCGACGACGCCTTCACGCCGCTGTGGCGCCAGATGGCCGGCGCGCGCCGCGTCATGACCTTTGCCGCCCCGGGCCCGGCCGACGTGACGGCCGATGCGCGCTGGGACACGGCCGCATTGCGCTGGAGCCTGGAGCTGCACACCCCTGCCGGCAACGCCGCCACGACGCTGGCGCTGCCGGGTGCGCACAACGTGCGCAACGCGCTGGCCGCCGCTGCCTGCTCGCTGGCCGCCGGCGCACCGTTGTCGGCGGTTGCGCAGGGCCTGGCCGGCTTCGCGCCGGTGGCCGGACGCTCGCAGGTGCAGAGCATCACGCTCGGCGGCCGCGCGGTGACGCTGGTCGACGACAGCTACAACGCCAACCCCGACTCGGTGCTGGCCGCCATCGAGGTGCTGGCCGCGATGCCGGGCCCGCGCTGGCTGGTGCTGGGCGACATGGGCGAGGTCGGCAGCCAGGGGCCGCAGTTCCACGCCGAGGTCGGCCAGCGCGCCCGCGAGCGCGGCATCGAGCAGGTCTGGGCGGCCGGTGCGTTGTCCGCGCACGCCGGCGCGCAGCGTCACTTCGACAGCGTCGCCGCGCTGCTCGCGGCTTTGCCATCGGCGCCGGCCGCGGCATCGGTGCTCGTCAAGGGCTCGCGGTTCATGAAGATGGAGCAGGTCGTCAAGGCGCTGCAGAAGAAGGCCTCCGATGCTGCTTAGCCTGTCCCAGTGGTTGATGCAGGTCTGGCCCGAACACCTGGGTTTCCTGCGCGTGTTCCAGTACCTGACCTTCCGCGCCGTGCTGGCGGCAATGACCTCGCTGCTGATCGGCCTGGCCTTTGGCCCCTGGGTCATCCGCAGGCTCACCGAGATGAAGGTCGGCCAGCCGATCCGCGAATACGGCGTGCAGTCGCACCTGGGAAAACGCGGCACGCCGACGATGGGTGGCGTGCTGGTGCTGATCGGCATCGGCGCGTCGACGCTGTTGTGGTTCGACTGGAGCAACCGCTTCGTCTGGGTCGTGATGCTGGTGACCTTCGGTTTCGGCGCCATCGGCTGGGCCGACGACTACCGCAAGGTCGTGCGCAAGGACCCCGAGGGCATGCGCAGCCGCGAGAAATTCTTCTGGCAGAGCCTGATCGGTGTCGTCGCGGCGCTGTACCTGGCATTCAGCGTCGCCGAGACGAGCAACCTGCGCGTGCTGGAGCTCTTCATCCGCTGGATCACGAGCGGCTTCTCCAACGACCTGCCGCCGCGCGCCGACCTGATGGTGCCGTTCTTCAAGACCGTGAGCTATCCGCTCGGCGTGTTCGGCTTCATCTTCCTGACCTGGTTCGTCATCGTCGGCGCCAGCAATGCCGTCAATTTCACCGACGGCCTGGACGGGCTGGCGATCATGCCGGTGGTGATGGTCGGCAGCGCCTTGGGCGTCTTCGCCTACGTCGTCGGCAATGCGGTGTTCAGCAAGTACCTGCTGTTCCCGTACATCCCCGGCGCCGGCGAGCTGCTGGTGTTCTGCGCCGCGATGGCCGGCGCGGGCCTGGCCTTCCTGTGGTTCAACGCCAGCCCGGCGCAGGTCTTCATGGGCGATGTCGGCGCGCTGTCGCTCGGTGGTGCGCTGGGCACCATCGCCGTCATCACGCGGCAGGAGATCCTGCTCGGCATCATGGGCGGCGTCTTCGTCGCCGAAGCTTTGAGCGTGATGGTCCAGGTCGTCTGGTTCAAGTACACCAAGCGCAAGACGGGCGTTGGCCGGCGCATCTTCCTGATGGCGCCGCTGCACCACCATTTCGAGAAGAAGGGCTGGGCCGAGACGCAGGTCGTGGTTCGCTTCTGGATCATCACGATGCTGCTGTGCCTGGTCGGCCTGGCCAGCCTCAAGTTGCGCTGAGGCCGGCATGAACTTCCTGCGCGACCTTCCGGTCCTCATCCTCGGTCTCGGCGACAGCGGCCTGGCGATGGCGCGCTGGTGCGCACGCTGCGGCGCGCAGGTGGTGGTGTGGGACAGCCGCGAAACGCCGCCCGCCATGGCTGCGCTGCGTGACGAGCTGCCGGCGGTCGCGCTGCGCAGCGGCGAACTCGGCATCGATCAGCTGGCCGGCGTGCAGCTGGTGCTGAAGAGCCCGGGCCTGGCGCCGACCGACGTCCGCATCGCGCCGCTGCTGCAAGAAGCGCGCGCCATCGGCATCGCAGTGCTGGGCGAACTGGACCTGTTCGCGCGCGCGCTGGCCGACCTGAAGCAGAGTCAGGCCTACGCGCCCCGGCTGCTGGCCATCACCGGCACCAACGGCAAGACGACGACCACCGCGATGACCGCGCTGCTGGTCGAGCGCGCCGGCCGGCGCGTCGCGACGGCAGGCAACATCGGCCCGACGCTGCTGGACACGCTCACCGCGCGGCTTTCCGACCTGCCCGAGGTCTGGGTGCTGGAGCTGTCGAGCTTCCAGCTCGAAGGCGGCGGCACCGGCGTCGCGCGCGGGCCGCTGGGCTTCGAGCCCGACGCTGCGGCGGTGCTGAACATCACGCAGGACCACCTCGACTGGCACGGCAGCCTGGCCGCGTACACGGCGGCCAAGGCGCGCATCTACGGCAGCCATGCGCTGATGGTCGTCAACCGAGACGACCCGGCGGTCGAGGCGCTGGTGCCGGCGCCGGTGATGGTCAAAGGCAAGCTCAAGCCGACCGAGCGGCAGCTGCTGCGCTTCGGCCTGGACGCGCCGCGCCGCCCCGGCGACTTCGGCCTGGTGGTGGAAAACGGCATGGCCTGGCTGGTGCGTGCGCTGCCCACCGACGAGACCTTCAAAAAGAAGAAGAACGAGGAAGAAGAGATCCACCTGCAGCGACTCATGCCGGCCGACGCGCTGCGCGTGCGCGGCCGCCACAACGCCGCCAACGCACTGGCCGCGCTGGCGCTGGCCACCGCCATCGGCTGCCCGCTGGCGCCGATGCTGCACGGGCTGCGTGAATACGTTGGCGAGCCGCACCGCGTGCAGTTCATCGCCAGCATCGACGGCGTCGAGGCTTTCGACGACAGCAAGGGCACCAACGTCGGCGCGACGGTCGCCGCGCTCGATGGCCTGGGCGCCGACAAGTCGCCGGGCAAGCTGCTGGTGATCCTGGGCGGCGACGGCAAGGGCCAGGACTTCGCGCCGCTGACGGCGCCGCTGGCCCGCCATGCGCGTGCCGTGGCGACGATCGGCAAGGACGCGGTCGCCATCGAGGCGGTGATCCAGGGCGTGCCGGTGCAGCGCTTTGCCTCGCTGGAACTGGCCGTGGCCTGGTCCTTCTCACAGGCCGGCAGCGGCGACGCGGTGCTGCTCAGCCCGGCCTGCGCCAGCCTGGACATGTTCCGCAACTACGTGCACCGCGCCGAGGTCTTCGTCGCCGCAGTGCAGCGCCACGCGGCCGATCGGGGGCAGGCATGAATGCCACGGTCGCCCAAGGTCTGGGCTGGCTCAAGGGCTGGTTCGGCAACAAGGACGACAGGGTTGGCGATCTGCCCGTGCGTGCCCACGTCGACGTCGGCGGCGCGCGCCCGGTGCGGCTGATGGCCTTCGACCAGGCGCTGGTGGCGGTGGTCTGCGCGCTGGTCGCGCTGGGCGTGGTGATGGTCTATTCGGCCAGCATCGCGATGCCCGACAACCCCAAGTTCAGCAACTACTCGCAGGTCTTTTTCCTGCAGCGGCACGTGCTGTCGTTGGCCATCGCCTTCGTCGCTGCGCTGGTGGCGCTGCAGGTGCCGATCGCGGTGTGGGAGAAGCACGCGCCGGCGGTGTTCGTGGTGTCGCTGATCCTGCTCGTCATCGTGCTGGTGCCGTTCATCGGCAAGGTGGTGAACTTCTCGCGCCGCTGGATCCCGCTCGGCATCATGAACTTCCAGCCCAGCGAACTGGCCAAGCTCGCGATTGCGCTGTACGCGGCCAACTACATGATGCGGCGCATGGACGCGCGCGAGAACTTCTTCCGCGCCGTCAGCCCGATGGTGGTGGCGGTGGCCTTCGTCGGCGTGCTGCTGCTGCGCCAGCCCGACATGGGCGCCTTCATCGTCATCGCCACCATCGCGATGGGCATCCTGTTCCTGGGCGGCGTCAACGCGCGCATGTTCTTCCTGAT
>JAYUPN010000245.1:0-8698 GCA_043760065.1 Rubrivivax sp. | reverse complement strand
TCGCGGCCGGCCGGCGTGCTGTCGTTGGGGTACAGCACCCAGCTGATGTTCTCGTACTGGTTCTTGAACTCGGCGGCGCGCGCGTAGTCGCCGCTGTTGAAGGCGTGCAGGTCGATCTGGCTCGGCGCCACGGCCTTCCACAGCCGCAAGGTGCTGACGCGCTCGGTGCCGTGGCCGGGCACCACCATGTCGTAGGCCTTGGCGTTGACTTCGCCGGCATGGCGCCAGACCGGCACCCGGCTCGGGTCGGCGGCGGGCTCGACCCAGCCGCCGAAGCGCACCGGGTAGTGCACGCCGCTGCGCGGGAACTCCCACGGCGTGCCGTCCTCGAGCCAGGGGTCGGGGTACTCGACCTGGCGGCCGCCCTGGATGCTCTGCTTGAACATGCCGAACTCGTAGCGGATGCCGTAGCCGAAGGACGGCAGCTCCACCGTCGCCATGCTGTCCAGGAAACACGCCGCCAGCCGGCCCAGGCCACCGTTGCCGAGTGCGGCGTCGGCTTCGGTGGCCACCAGGTCTTCCAGCGTCGCGGCGTGGTGGCGCGCGGCCTGTGCCATCTCGCCCTTGAGGTCGAGCGCCGCCAGTGCGTTGGACAAGGTGCGGCCGATCAGGAACTCCATCGACAGGTAGTACACGCGGCGCGCCTTGGCGGCGCGGTCGGCGCTGTCGCCGGCGACCCAGCGTTGGGACAACTGCTCCCTGGCGACCTGCGCCACAGCGTGCATGATCTCCGTGTGCGAGGCGCCGACGGCAGACGCACCGACGGTGTGCAGCAGATGGCGCTCGACCGATGCCGCGCTGGGCTGCGCGAAGGCCTGGGCGATGTCGGTGGCGGGGGTGCGTTGTGCGGTCATGAAGATGGCTGAACCAGCAGTGAGGGGCCAGGATGAACCGGTGCGGATGTCGGTCCGAGTGTCGCCAAGGCAGGCGGCATCGTCAACGGTAGCTGCCTTCCGGCGGCTGTAGTTTGGCTACATCAGGACGCAGCTTCGTCAGCCTCTCATGGCATGCAAGTCGATTGTTCGTTTCAGGTATCTGATTATTATCAATTGTTTATATGATATAGATGATGTGATGCATAAGATTTTCAGACTCTGGCATCGCAGTCGAGTCATCAACACTTCCTGATCTCTTCATGTAATTTTGTTGCGTCCAACCCACCGAGGAATGCCATGAAACCGATCGATGTTGCGCAGAGCCTGGACTTGCCGCGCCGTGCCGTGGCGCTGGTGCTGGCTGGCGGCCGCGGCAGCCGGCTGATGAACCTGACCGACAGCCGCGCCAAGCCGGCGGTGTACTTCGGCGGCAAGTTCCGCATCGTTGACTTCGCGCTGTCCAACTGCATGAATTCCGGCATCCGCCGCATCGGCGTCATCACGCAGTACAAGAGCCACAGCCTGCTGCGCCACCTGCAGCGCGGCTGGGCATTCCTGAAGACCGAGATGAACGAGTTCGTCGACCTGCTGCCGGCGCAGCAGCGCGTCGACGAGGACAGCTGGTACCGCGGCACCGCCGACGCCGTCTACCAGAACCTGGACATCCTGGAGGGCTACCGCGCCGACTACGTGGTGGTGCTGGCCGGCGACCACGTCTACAAGCAGAACTACGCGCTGATGCTGGCCGACCACGTCAGGCACGGCCGACCGTGCACGGTCGGCTGCATCGAAGTCGACGCCGCCGAGGCCAAGGCCTTCGGCGTGATGGCCATCGACGAAGAGCGGCGCATCGTCGACTTCGTCGAGAAGCCGCCCGTGCCGCCGACGATCCCCGGCAAGCCCGGCCGCTGCCTGGCCAGCATGGGCATCTACATCTTCAATGCGCAGGACCTCTACCGCGAGCTCGAGCGCGACATGGAAGACCCGGCCTCCAGCCACGACTTCGGCAAGGACATCATTCCCAAGCTGGTGCGCGCCGGGCAGGCGACGGCGCATCCCTTCGAGATGAGCTGCGTCGGCGGCAAACCCGGCCTGCCGCCCTACTGGCGCGACGTCGGCACCATCGACGCCTACTGGGACGCCAACATCGACCTCACCGCGACCGACCCGCTGCTCAACCTGTACGACACCCACTGGCCGATCTGGACTCACCAGGCGCAACTGCCGCCGGCCAAGTTCGTGCACAACCAGGAAGACCGCCGCGGCATGGCCATCGAGTCGCTGGTCTCCGGCGGCTGCATCGTGTCCGGGTCGGTGTTCCGCTCGGTGCTGTTTTCGCAGGTCCGCGTGCACTCGTACTCGCAGGTCAACTGGAGCGTGATGCTTCCCGGCGTGCAGGTCGGCCGCCACGCGCGCGTGACCCGCGCCGTGCTCGACCGCGACTGCCAGATCCCGGACCACATGGTCATCGGCGAGGACCCGGCGCTCGACGCGCAGCGCTTCTTCCGCACCGACTCCGGCATCACGCTGGTCACGCGCGACATGCTGCGCAAGCTGGCGTGAGGGGCGCCGCACGATGGGCGTTGCGATGAAGGTGCTGCACGTGGCGGCGGAGGTGTTCCCGCTCGTCAAGACCGGGGGCCTGGCGGATGTCGTGGCGGCGCTGCCGGTGGCGCTGGCCGCGCAGGGTGCCGAGGTGCGGCTGCTGCTGCCGGGGCTGCCCCAGGTGCTGCAAGCGGTGCAGGGCGCCAAGGTGGTGGTCGACATCGGCCCCTGCTTCGGCGCCGTGCGCGCGCGGCTGCTGCTGGCGCGCATGCCGCAGACGCACCTGCCGGTGTACGTGGTCGACGCGCCTTACCTGTACCGCCGCGGCGGCAGTCCGTACCAGGACAGCCGCGGCGACGAGTGGCCCGACAACCTGCAGCGTTTTGCGCTGCTGGGCTGGGTCGCCGCCCATCTGGCGGCCGACGACGCCGACCCGGCCTGGGTGCCGCACATCGTGCACGCCCACGACTGGCATGCGGCGATGGCCTGCGCCTACATGGCGCAGCACGTGCCCACGGCGGCGCGCTCGGTCTACACCGTGCACAACCTGGCCTTCCAGGGCCTGTTCCCGATGCGCGACGGGCACATGCTGGGGCTGCCCTCGGAGCTGCTGTCGTCATCCGGTCTGGAGTTCCACGGCCAGCTCAGCTTCATGAAGGCCGGGCTGCAGTTCGCCCACCACGTCACCACCGTCAGCCCGACCTACGCACGCGAGATCGCCACGCACGAGTTCGGCTGCGGCCTGGACGGTGTGATCCGCAGCCGCGACGGCCACGTCAGCGGCATCCTCAACGGCATCGACACCGAGGTCTGGGACCCGGCCACCGACCCGGCGATCGCGCAGCGCTACGACCTCGAACGTCTGCAGGGCAAAGCCGCCTGCCGCCAAGCGCTGCAAGCCGAACTCGGTCTGCAGCACGACGCCCAGGCGCTGCTGGTCACGATCGTCAGCCGGCTGACGGCGCAGAAGGGTCTGGACCTGGTGCTCGCGGCGCTGCCCGAGCTGCTGCGGGCGGGGGTGCAACTGGCGCTGCAGGGCACCGGCGAGCCTGCACTGGAGGCCGCGTTCCGCATGGCCCAGCAGGCACACCCGGGGCGGGTCCACGTGCACATCGGCTACGACGAAGCGCGCGCCCATCGGCTGGTGGCGGGCGCCGACGCGATCCTGGTGCCTTCGCGCTTCGAACCCTGCGGCCTGACCCAGCTGTACGGCCTGCGCTACGGCACGCTGCCGATCGTGCGACGGGTCGGCGGGCTGGCCGACACGGTGCGCGACGGTGATCCTTCTGGCGCGGGCGAACCGGCGCCCACCGGCTACCTGTTCGACGCCGCCACGCCGCAGGCGCTGCAGCGCGCGGTGGTGCGCGCGGTGCACGATCACCACGCCGGCGCTGCCTGGACGCGGCGCGTCACGGCGGCCATGAACGAGTCGCTGTCCTGGTCACAGGCCGCGGGCGACTACCTGGCGCTGTACGGCCGATTGCTCGCTCACTGACCGGCACCTGTAGGCAAGGTCCGACAGCGCGACCCCCGGTTGTCCGCTGGCCCGGCCGCGCAGGGCAGCGCACGATGGGGATGCTCCGGCCACCTGGCCGGCGCTCGAAGGAGTTGTGCATGGAGAAGATCGGTGTGCCTGAGTCGTTCGGCGTCTTCAAGCCCGTGGGCCACACGTTGATGGCGTTTCGTTCTGCGCAGGACATGCAGGCCGCTGCCTCGCGATTGCTGGATCAAGGCTTTGCCGAAGAAGCACTGGCACGCTACACGCCGCAACAGATGTTGGCCCAGGTCGAGGCCCAGATGCGGGCTGCCAGCCCGCTGGCCTCGGTCGGCCAGGAACTGAACCTCATCCAGGCCCACCGCGTGTTGGCCCAAGAAGGGTGCAGCTTCCTGCTCGTGCGTGCGTCTGACGATGCGCAGGCCGAACAGGTGGCGGCGGTGGCGCGCGCGGGCAGGGCCGTCGTGGCGCAGCGCTACGGCCGCTTCCTGATCGAGGAGTTGATCGACACGCCGCGCGGCGAGGCGCAGGTCTTCGAGTCGCCCGATCGGGGGCTGGACCTTCCGGCGGCCGCCAGCGCGGTGCGGTGACGCCTCCGCCGCGCGAGCAGGCCCCGCATCACCCGGCGGCCGGTCTGCGCGACCGCTTTGCGCTGGGCGTCACGCGGCTGCTGCGCGCCGCAGCCGACCTGCTGTTTGCCAAGCGCTATGGCCACCGGGCGATCGTGCTCGAGACCGTGGCCGCCGTGCCGGGCATGGTGGGCGCGATGCTGACCCACCTGTCGTGCCTGCGCCGCATGGTCGACGACGAGGGCTGGATCCGCACCCTGCTGGAGGAAGCCGAGAACGAGCGGCTGCACCTCATGACCTTCATCGCGCTCGCCCGCCCCACGGCCTTCGAGCGAGCGGTGGTGCTGGCCGTGCAAGCACTGTTCTGGGCCGGCTACCTGGTGCTGTACCTGGTGTCGCGGCGTACGGCGCACCGGCTGGTGGGCTACTTTGAGGAAGAGGCGGTGCTGAGCTACACGCTCTTCCTGGCGGAGATCGACGCCGGACGCGTGCCCAACGTGGCGGCGCCGGCCGTCGCGGTCCACTACTGGCAACTGGCCCCCGACGCCACCCTGCGCGACGTCGTCTGCGCCGTGCGCGACGACGAAGCGCACCACCGCGACGTCAACCACGCGCTGGCCAGCCAGCTCGCCGGCGATCCGGCCGACGAGCGGCCGCTGGCCGCCTACCCGCGGCACGCCGACAGCCTGCGCTCGGGCGGCTGATCCGTCAGCCGCTGTGGTGCCCGCCAACCGATGGTCGGCGGCTAGACGTCGAGCACGTAGACGTCGGCGGCGGCCCGCTCGGCGGCGCTGTGGCCTTCCAGCGCACGGTCCCACTCGGGAGCTTCGGCGCTGCGCGTGGGCACCAGGCGCGCGGTCATCTGCGCGACTTCCTCGGTGCCGGCGTCGAACTCCGCGACCTGCTCGCGCGTGTCGATGAACAACCGTGCGATCACCGTGCCGCCGGAGTCGATCAACACGAGGTAACGCGCCGGTGGCCGGTGCGAGGTCTGGGCGTGTGCCCGCGGTGATTCACTTCCAAAGCCTTGGCCCATGAGCGGATGTTGCCACGGATGGCGGGCCGCCCCGAGGCCGCAGGCCACGGCCATCGGTGCCTGCGCTCGTCGACGCCGCACTCGTCCTGATGGGGGTGCCCCCCACGCCGTAGGGGCGCGGCCTTCGGCGCGCTTGCCTAAGCTGGACTCCGCCAGTGCCAACCGGGCTGGGTTTGTCGATCACTCAAGGAGCCCCGCATGAAACTTCGCACTCGCGTCCTGGCTGTGGCCATGGCTTCGGGACTGGCCTGCAGCGCGCAGGCCGCCGTCATCACGTTGTCACCGTTGACGGGACTGACCGGCGGCACGCTGGCAGCCACGGCGGTCTACAAGGCCGACCTCAGCAGCGTCGGCCTGGGCACGATCCTGTCGGTCGAGATCAAGGACGACAGCGGCGGCCTCGGCGGCGCGGCCGGACAGTTCTCGGGCTTCGACCTCGACGCCATCAAGCTGTCGACAACCGATTGCGCCACCGCGGCCTGCGCTGCGGCAGCGGTGGGCCTGTCGGTGTTCGACTTCGTCGCCGGCACCAGCTTTGCGGCCGGTGTGCAAAGGGCACCCGTCGACCCGAAGCTCTTCGGCACCGACGGCACCGGCACCGCGGTCGACAACGCGGTGGCCACGTTGGGCGCCTTCGACGGCGAGTCCTCGACCGTCACACCCTTCGGTTTCCTGAGCATGGGCGACACCGGCAGGATCACCTTCAACCTGAGTGCCGCGGTGTCGACCGCGGGCCTGTTCCTGTACATCGGTGAGGTCGGCGACAACGGCGAAGTGGCGGCGGGTTCGATCACCGTGCGCGACAGCCACGTGCCCGAGCCGGCGAGCCTGGCGCTGGTCGGGTTGGCGCTGGCGGGGCTGGGAATGTCGAGGCGGCCGGCCAAGAGCCGATAGCAGGGCGTGGCACCTGGCGGAAGGGGCGGGATTCGAACCCGCGGAGGGCTGTTAACCCTCACATGCTTTCCAGGCATGCGACTTAAACCGCTCATCCACCCTTCCTGGGCTCGCTGACGGCAATTGCAGCATCAGCGAGCGAGCGGGATTCTAGCCTTGCGCTGCCGGCGACACGGCGTGTTGCCGCAGCCACTCCATCAGCACGTACTCCAGGGCCTTGGCGTGCGTGCTCTCCAGCACGACCGGCGGCGCGCAACCGTGTCCGTAGGCTTCGCGCCAGCGCAGCGCGCACACGCACCAGCGATCGCCGGGCTTCAGGCCGCGAAAGCGCGCCTCGGGCCGCGCGGTGATGAGATCGTTGCCGCGCTCCATCTGGAAGTTCAGGAACTCGACACTGACCCGCGCGCAGATGACGTGGCTGCCGGCGTCCTGCCCGTCGGTATGGCAGCAGCCGTCGCGATGCCACCCGGTCAGCGGGTCGTACGAACACGGCACCAGCGCGGTGCCGAGCACGTTGAGCGCGGTGTGCGGGCTCAAGGCCCGACCTTGCTGCCCTTGAGCAGCGCCATGGCGGTGCCGATCAGCCCTGCCACTTCACCCATGTGGCCGGGCACGATCATCGTGTTGTTGGTCCTGGCCAGCTGGCCGTAGGCCTCGACCGCCTTCTCGGCCACCTTGAGCTGCACCGCCTGCTCGCCGCCGGGCTGCTGGATGGCGGCGGCGATCTTGCGGATGGCGTCCGCCGTGGCATCGGCCACCGCGGTGATGGCGGCCGCCTCGCCCATCGCGTTGTTGATCTCGGCCTGCTTCTCGCCTTCGGACCGGGCGATGAAGGCTTCGCGCTCGCCGGTGGCG
This sequence comes from Rubrivivax sp., assembly GCA_043760065.1. Taxonomy (GTDB): domain Bacteria; phylum Pseudomonadota; class Gammaproteobacteria; order Burkholderiales; family Burkholderiaceae_C; genus Rubrivivax. Next base: position 1,429 of record JAYUPN010000245.1, on the reverse strand, counting down.
ATGTTGATCTGTTCCTGCCGGCGACCTTCGGACGCGGCGATCAGCGCCCGCTTCTCGCGCTCGGCCGTGATCTGCGCCTGCATCGCGTGCAGGATGGCCGCCGGCGGCGTCAGGTCCTTGATCTCGTAGCGCAGCACCTTCACGCCCCAGTTCAGCGCCGCTTCGTCGAGCGCGTTGACCACCGAGGCGTTGATGACCTCACGCTCCTCGAAGGTCTTGTCGAGCTCCATCTTGCCGATCACGCTGCGCAGCGTGGTCTGCGCCAGCTGCGTGATGGCCACGATGTAGTTGCTGCTGCCGTAGCTGGCGCGCATCGGGTCGGTGACCTGGAAGTACAGGATGCCGTCCACCTGCAGCTGCGTGTTGTCCTTGGTGATGCAGACCTGGCTGGGCACGTCCAGCGGCACCTCCTTCAGCGAATGCTTGTAGGCGACGCGGTCGACGAAGGGCACGACGAAGCTCAGGCCCGGCGTCAGCGTGCGGTCGTACTTGCCCAGCCGCTCCACCACCCAGGCGTTTTGCTGCGGCACGATCTTGAGCGAGCGGATGATGAAGATGACCGCGATGACGGCCAGGACGAGCGCGATTTCCATGGGTGCTTTCAGGGCGTGTTGACGGGGGCCACCAGCAGCTCGCTGCCGTGCAGGGCGACGATGGTGTGGGGGCCGGGGAGGGGCGGGCCGTTGTCGGCCAGACGCACCGACCATGAAGCGCCGCGGTATTGCACGCGGGCGGTGCCGTCCGCTGCCCAGGCCGGTACCTGAACGGCCTGGCCGATGTCGAGATTGACGTCGCGGTTGCTGGCTGCCGGTGCGGTCCTGGGCTCGCGAGAGCGCTTGAGGTGCCAGCCGACCGTGGCACCGCCGCCCAGCGAGGCCGCTGCAACCACCTGGGCCACCGTGCCCAGGCCCAGATGTGCAGCGATGGCGCCAGCGACGCAGCCCAGTGCCAGCATCAGCAGGTAGAAGGTGCCGGTGGCCAGCTCGGCCGCCACCAGCAGCCCTGCCACCAGCCACCACACGGTGGATGCGTTCCAGTCCAAAGTGGTCTCCTGGCCACGAACCGTGGCCGATCAAGTGTAGCCAGCGCGCCGCCGCTGTCTGCGACGAGGCGCCGCGCCCCTACACTGCGCGGTCTTTCGATCCTGCACCGAGGCTTAGCAGATGCTGCGCTTTCACTTCCCCATCGTCATCATCGACGAGGACTACCGCTCCGAGAACACCTCCGGCTTCGGCATCCGCGCGCTGGCTCAGGCCATCGAAAAGGAGGGCTTCGAGGTGCTGGGCGCCACCAGCTACGGCGACCTGAGCCAGTTCGCGCAGCAGCAAAGTCGCGCCAGCGCCTTCATCCTGTCGATCGACGACAACGAGTTCACACCCGGCCCCGAGCTCGACCCGGCGGTGCTGAGCCTGCGCAAGTTCATCGAGGA
>JAYUPN010000244.1:0-8803 GCA_043760065.1 Rubrivivax sp. | reverse complement strand
CTGGTCGCCCTCGCGCGTGCGCAGTGCGACCTCCTCGATCTTCCACGAGCTGAAGCCGGCAGCGTAGAAGGCGCCGACCAGCGCGCCGGCGCTGGTGCCCACCACCACCTCGGGGCGGATGCCGGCCTGGTCGAGCGACTTGAGCACGCCGATGTGGGCAAATCCACGCGCCGAGCCGCCGCCGAGCGCCAGGCCCAGCCGGGGCACACGGCCGCCGCGGCTTTCGCTGGCCGGCGGCTCGCTTGCGGCCGGGCCGCCCGGCAACGGCGCACCCGGCGCAATCGGCGCAACCGGCGTGCCCTGGGCGCGGGCGGCCGCTGCGGCGCCGGCCATCAGGCCACCACCGAGCAGCCACCGCGCAGCGCCGCGGCGCGAGCTCATGGTTTGCCGGTCTCCGCGGGCTTGACCTGGCCGCTGTCGACCAGCGCCTTCAGGCGCGCAAAGGCCGACTCGAAGGAGCCGTCGGGTTCGCCCGTCGTCAGCGTCGCCACCTTCTCTTCGAGGACGATGATTTCGACGCGCCGGTTCAGTCGTTTGCCCGCATCGGTGGTGTTCGATGCCACCGGCCGGTTGAAGGAGTAGCCGGCGGTGCCGACGCGTGGCGCCTGCACGCCGCGCGCCAGCAGCGCCTCGGCCACCGCCGCGGCGCGCGCCTTGGACAGGCTGTCGTTGAGCGGCGCCGAGCCGTCGCTGTCGGTGTGGCCTTCGATCGCCACCGCCTTCTGAGTCTTGGTCGTCAGCAGGCGGGCGACGCGGTCGAGGTACGGCCCGGCCTCGGTGCGGTTGAAGGTCGCCTTGTTGACGTCGAACAGCACCACGCTGGGCAACACGATCTGCACGCCGCGGTCGAGCTGTTCGATCTGCAGGATCGGGCCGCGGCTGGTCGGGCTCTCGACCGGCGCCGGCGGCGGTGGGGGCGGCGGCGAAGCGCAGCCGGCGGCCAGCACCGCCAGCGACAACAGCAGCGCGCGGCGCAGGCCGGCACGAGCGGGCAGGTTCAAGGCAGGGGATGAGGTCAAGGGACGTTCCAGGAAGAAGGGGGGACGGCGCCAGCGGCTGCTGCGCGTCGTGCCTTGCCTTGGCATGGCAGGCGTGGGCGCGATGCTAGGGGCCGGGCCGATGGTTCGGCCCAGACCTTGGGCGGGTGTCCATCCTTGCCGTTTGCGCTGCACCCGGCTGCCGGACGCTCCTAAGCGGGCAGGGTGCCCGGCAGCAGGATCTGGCGGTCGACGTTGCGGATGTTCGTGTGGCCGCAGAAGGCCATCGTGATGTCGAGTTCCTTGTGGATGATCTGCAGCGCCTTGGTCACGCCGGCTTCTCCCATCGCACCCAGGCCGTAGACCATGGCACGGCCGATCATCGTGCCGCGGGCGCCCAGGGCCCAGGCCTTGAGCACGTCCTGACCGCTGCGGATGCCGCCGTCCATCCAGACCTCGATGCGGTCGCCCACCGCGGCCACGATCGCCGGCAGCGCCTGGATGCTGCTCGGTGCGCCGTCGAGCTGGCGCCCGCCGTGGTTGCTGACGACGATGGCGTCGGCGCCGCTCTTGACGGCGAGTTCGGCGTCCTCGACGTCCATGATGCCCTTCAGGATGAGCTTGCCGCCCCACTGCTCCTTGACCCACTCGACGTCGGCCCAGGACAGGCGCGGGTCGAACTGCTCGTTGGTCCACGCGGCGAGCGACTTCATGTCGCTGACCGCCTCGACATGGCCGACCAGGTTGCGGAACGTGTGGCGGCGCGTTCCCAACATGCCCAGGCACCAGCGCGGCTTGCTGGCCATGTTGAGCAGGTTGCCCAGCGACGGGATCACCGTCGCGCGCATCCGGTTCTTGAGGTCCTTGTGGCGCTGGCCGATGACCTGCAGGTCCAGCGTCAGCACCAGCGCGCTGCAGCGCGCGGCCTTGCAGCGCGCGATCATCTTGGCCATCGCGCCGCGGTCGCGCATCATGTAGAGCTGGAACCAGAACGGCGCGCGGGTGTTCTGGGCGACGTCCTCGATCGAGCAGATGCTCATCGTCGACAGCGTGAACGGGATGCCGAACTTCTCGGCCGCGCGCGCGGCATGGATCTCGCCGTCGGCGTGCTGCATGCCCGTCAGGCCGACGGGCGCGATGCACACCGGCATCTTGACGTCCTGCCCGACCATCGCCGTGGCGGTGCTGCGGTTCTCCATGTTCACCGCGACGCGCTGGCGCAGCTTGATCTTCTGGAAGTCCTCGCTGTTGGCGTGGTAGGTGCTCTCGGTCCAGCTGCCGCTGTCGGCGTAGTCGTAGAACATGCGCGGTACGCGCTTCTTGGCCAGCACGCGCAGGTCTTCGATGGTGGTGATGACGGTCATGTGTGTTGTCAGTACTCGTACTCGCCTTTGGCCGGGGTGCGCGCGGGCGTGCGCCGGCGCGGCGTGAAGTTCAGCGCCTGCGTCACGTCAGAAGCGCCGGCCGCCTGCAGCGTGCGCGGCGCCTGATCGATCACCTGGTCGGGGTGCCACAGCAGCAGTTCGCCCGGGCCGTCGGGCACGTCCAGCGTGGCGCGACCCTTGTCGTCGCTGACGGCGGCCCAGGGCGTGGGGCTGACGTAGATGTGGGCGCGCATCGAGCCGTGCAGGTGGCAGCCCACCGCCAGCGGGCCGGTGGTCTCGAACTTGAGGTCGGCGCTGGGCTCCTGCCCGCCGCCGGCCTTGGCGAGCCGGAACTCGAACGTCGTGTGCGGTGCCACCGAGCCCAGCGGGCCGCTGGGCATCGACTTGACGTGGTGGTCGAAACGGTCCTTGTTGACGAAGCGCACCGTGCCCTGCACCGGCACCACCACGACCGCCGGCACGAAGCGCACGTCGCGCTGCGCGATGACCACCGTGTCGCTGCGGCTGAAGGGCTGGAAGCCGCCGCTGCGCCGCCACAGCACCACGGTGTCGGCCGCCGGCTTGCCGTCGGCACCGTGCACGGTGAGCTGCAGCACGGCGGCGCCGGCGGTGCAGGGATGCAGCGCGGCGAGCGCCAGCAAGGCGGCAAAAGGCAGGATTTTCATGGCGGCGATGATAGGCGCGCCGCCGCCGCGCGGCACCCCCCGCTCACAACCGCACCAGCGAGCCGGCCCGCACCCCCAGCAGCCGGATGCGCCGGCCCAGGTCGACGCGCTTCAGGCACTGGCCGGCCGCGTGGCGGATGGCGGCGGCGTCGACCACCGGCTCGGGCAGCGTGAGGTCGCGCGTCACGGTCTTGAAGTCCTCGAAGCGCAGCTTGATGCCGATGGTGCGGCCGGCGTAGCCCTTGCGCTGCAGGTCGGTGGCCACCTGGCCGGCCAGTTCGGTGAAGACGCGCGTGAGCTCGGCGCGGTCGCGCACGGCGTGCAGGTCGCGGTCGAAGGTGGTCTCGCGGCTCATGCTCACCGGCTCGCTGTGCGTCACCAGCGGCCGGTCGTCGACGCCGTGCGCCGCGTCGTGCAGCCAGCGGCCGTAACTGCGGCCGAAGTGCTCGGTGAGGTAGGCGCGCTCGCAGGCCGCCAGCTGCCCGATGGTGCGGATGCCCATGTCGGCCAGCTTGGCCCCGGCCTTGGGGCCGATGCCGTTGATGCGCCGCACCGGCAGCGGCCAGATGCGGCTGGGCACCTCGTCCTGCGTCAGCACGGTCAGCCCGTCGGGCTTGTCGAGTTCGCTGGCGATCTTGGACAGCAGCTTGTTGGGCGTCACGCCGACCGAGCAGGTCAGGCCGGTGGCGCGCTTGACGGTGTTGCGGATCTCCTGCGCCACCGCGCGCACGCCGCCGGTGGCGTCGAAACCCAGGCTCTCCTGCGCGCCGCTGACATGGCTGAGGTCGATGTAGATCTCGTCGATGCCGCGGTCTTCGATCAGCGGTGCGACCTCGGCCACCGCGGCCTTGAACAGGCGCGAGTAGCGCCGGTACTGCTCGAAGTCCACCGGCAGCAGCACCGCCTGCGGCGCCAGCGCGGCGGCTTTCATCAGCCCCATGCCGCTGTGCACGCCGAAGTCGCGCGCGGCGTAGGTGGCGGTGGTGACGACGCCGCGGCCGGCGTAGCCGGCCAGCGTCGAATAGCGGCGCGTGCCGTTGGGCTGCAGCACCGGCTGGTGGCGCCGGCCGCCGCCGATGACCACCGGCTGCCCGGCCAGGTCGGGGTAGCGCAGCAGTTCGACCGAAGCATAAAACGCGTCCATGTCCAGGTGGGCGATCCAGCGGCGGAGGTTCATGGGCTTGGGGCGGCTTTGGGCGGCTGACGGACAAGGAGCCGGCCAGCCGGCGCCGAGCGTACCGCGGCAGAAATTCGGTCACCTCGGAAACACTTCGACATACAAATGTGCAAGATGCACATTTATACTGCGTTCCATGCGGCGGCCGATTCGGCTGCTGCGCCTACCGGAGCCCTCCATGCTGAAACTGCGAATCCCCGACTGGCGCCTGGCCCTGACCAGCGCCACGGCCATCGGCGCCACCGTCCTGCTCGTCGCCTGCGGCGGCGGCGGCGATGCCACCCCGCCGTCCGGCGCCACGCCGGCTGCTGCCTCCACCTACACCCAGGGCGCGATCACCGGCTTCGGCTCGGTGATTGTCGGCGGCGTGCGCTTCGACGACAGCGCGGCCACCTTCGACGACGACGAAGGCAACAGTCGCAGCCGCTCGGAGCTGAAGCTCGGCATGATGGTCGAGATCGACGCCGGCTCGGTCGACCGCAGCGCCGGCAGTGCGCTGGCCATGCGCATCCGCATCGGCAACGAGATTGTCGGCCCGGTCGGCACCATCGACACCGCCGCCTCCACCGTGCAGGTGCTGGGGCAAACGGTGCTGGTCACCACCAGCACGATCTTCGACGAGTCGCTGGCCGGCGGCCTGGCGGCCCTGCGCACCGGCACCATCGTCGAGGTCTACGGCATCCTCGACCCGTCCAGCGGGCGCGTCGTGGCCACCCGCATCGAAGCCGAGGCCGGCGCCACCGCCTACAAGCTGCGCGGCCAGATCAAGAACCTGGACGCCACGCTGAAGACCTTCACCATCAACGGCCAGTTGATTTCGTACGCCTCGTTGCCCGGCATCGGCGTGCCGCCGGGGCTGACCAACGACCAGATCGTGCGCGTGCGCCTGCAGACGACGCAAGTGGCCGGCGCCTGGGTTGCCACCGCACTGCGCGGCGGCCTGCGCGTGCCCGACGTCAGCCGTCGTGAAGCCCACGTCGAAGGCGTGATCTCGACCTTTACCTCGTCCAGCAACTTCCAGGTCAACGGCCTGCAGGTCGACGCCAGCGGCGCCAGCTTCCCCGATGGCACGGCCGGCATCGTGCTGGGCGCGCGGGTCGAGGTCGAAGGCGTGGTCACCGCCGGCGTGCTGGTGGCCTCCAAGGTCGAGATCGAGGATCACCGCAGCCCGGGCGAGCGGCCGCTGGAACTGCGTGGCGAGATGGGCAACCTCAACACCACCGACAAGACCTTCGCGCTGCGCGGCGTGACGGTGTGGTACGGCGGCACGGTCGAGTACCGCGACGGCACCGTCGCGACGCTGACCAACGGCAAGCGCGTCGAGGTCAAGGGCGTGCTCAGCACCGACCGCACCCGCCTGGAAGCGCGTCGCATCGAGTTCAAGTGATCGCCCTGGCTTGAGCGAAGGGCCGGCGGCTACAGTGCAGCCGGCCCTTTTTGACCATGAGCAGCACCGCAGCATCCACCCCCGACGCCGCACCCGCGCCCGAGCAGCAAGCGCTGCCCGACGCGCTGAATCAGGCGCTGGCCGGCCTGATGGCGTCGGTGGCGCAACTCGGCGTCGCGCAGGGGCTGCCGTACGCGGCCGTCGAAGAGATGCTGCGGCTGGCCTTCGTGCAGGCCGCGGCCAAGGCGCACCCCGGCCTGCCCGAGCACCGCAAGGTCAGCCGCATCAGCACCACCACCGGCATCAACCGGCGCGAGGTGACGCGGCTGGTGGCGCAGCAGGCACAGCCGCGCGCGGTGCCGCGCAGCCGCTCGCTGGCGAGCGAGGTTTTCGCGCACTGGCGCACGCAGCCACCCTACCGTGGTGCCGACGGCGAGCCGGTGATGCTGCCGCGACAGGGCGCGGCACCCAGCTTCGAGACGCTGGCGCAGGCCGTGACGCGCGACGTGCACCCGCGCAGCCTGCTCGACGAGCTGGTGCGGCTGGGCCTCGCGCGCTGGGATGAATCCAAGGACACCGTGAACCTGCAACGCCAGACCTTCGTCGCCCGTGGCGACCAGGTGCGCCAGCTCGGCTACCTGGGCGACAACGTCGGCGACCACCTGCGCGCCGCGGTCGAGAACGTGCTGGGCGGCACCGACGGCCTGCACTTCGAGCAGGCGGTGTTCGCCGACGGCCTGAGCGCCGAGTCGATCGCTTCCGTGCGGCCCGCCGTGCACGCGCAGTGGCAGGCGCTGCTGAGCGCGCTGGTGCCGGCGCTGGAAGCGCGGGTCGAAGCCGATGCGACGGCAACACCCGCTGCGTTAGGCCGCCTGCGCGTCGGCCTCTACACCTACCACGAGGGCGCCGCGCCGGCGCCTGCCGAGCCGCAGCGTGCCGGACCACCGGTGCGCGCCAAGCGAAAGAGTTGAGATGAACACAGACCTGAAGTCTCCTTGCACCCGACGCCAAGCTGCCGCGTGGCTTGCTGCCGCGGCGACGGCAGTCGTGCTGGCAGCCTGCGGCGGCGGCGTCGGCACCGGCGGCACCGGCGGCAACGCCACGGCCTACGCCTCGGGGCCGATCACCGGCTTCGGCTCGATCATCGTCGGCGGCGTGCGCTTCGACGACAGCGTGGCCACGGTCGAGGACGGCGACAGCACGCGGCGTTCGCGCGACGAGCTGCGGCTGGGCATGACGGTGGAAGTCGACAGCTCGGCCATCACCAGCGACGGCAGCGGCTCGCGCGCCAGCGCCAGCCGCATCCGCTTCGAAAGCGAACTCTCGGGCCTGGTCGGCGTGGTGGACGTGGCCGGCGCCAGCTTCACGCTGCTGGGCCAGCGCGTGACGGTGGACGACACCACCGTGTTCGACGACCGGCTCGGCAGCGGCCTGTCCGGCCTGGCCGGCCTGTCGGTCGGACAGCCGGTGGAGGTCTACGCCGTGTTCGACGCCGCGGCGCAACGCTACCGCGCGACGCGCATCGAGCCGGCGGCGCTGTCGCTGGGGCTGCGCTTGCGCGGGCAGCTGGCCGCGCTCGACACTGCCGCGCAGACGCTGCGCGTGGGCAGCACCAGCTACGGCTATGCCGGCGCCACCGGCGTGCCGGCGGGTCTGGCGTCAGGGCAGTTCGTGCGGCTGCGGCTGGACCTGGTCCTGCTGCCCTCGCCGCGCTGGGTGGTGCGCTCCTTCACGCCGGCCCTGCTGGCGCTGCCCGACGCCGACGAACTGAAGGCCGAAGGACTGATCAGCGCCTTCGCCTCGGCGATGTCGTTCAGCGTCAACGGCCGCGCGGTCGATGCCAGCACGGCAGCGTTCCCCGACGGCACGGCGGGCCTGGCTGCGGGGGTGCGCGTCGAGGTCGAAGGCGCCGTGCGCGCCGGCGTGTGGCGAGCGAGCAAGGTCTCGATCAAGAGCGACGAGCAGGTGCGCGAGCGCGGCTATGAACTCACGGGGGCCATCGCGACGGTCAACACCGGCGCCCGCACCTTCACGCTGCGCGGCGTGACGGTGAGCACGGCGCGCGCCGATCTGAAGTTCGACGACGGCAGCGCCGCCGACCTGGCGGTGGGCCGCACGGTCGAGGTGCACGGCGTGCTCGGCGCCGACCGGCGCACGCTGGAGGCCACGCGCATCAAGTTCCAGTGACCGGCGGCAGCGCGGGCCTACACTGGGCGACCAGCGGGTCGGGCTTGCACGGGAGGGTCCATGAACGCAGCTGCCGAACACCGCGCCCTCGGCGCGTCCACCCTGGCCCTGGTGGTGGCCGTGGCGTGCATCGCGTTCTTCCTGCCGCCGCTGGCGCAGGCCACGCTGGCCAGCGTGCTGCGCACCGTGGCCACGGCCGTCGTGCTGGCCTGCGCGCTGCTGCTGCACTGGGTGTTCCTGGGCATCGCCGCGCGCCGCATGCAGCGCTCGGTTGCGGCCTGGGCCGGGCTGTCGGTGCTGCTCTTCCCGGTGGGCAGCGTCGCGGCGCTGATCCTGCTGAGCTGGCTCGGCGACGAGCGCCAGGACCCCGTGGCCACGGCTTGAACGCGAGCATCGACGCCCAGGCCCTGGCGGCGCAGGTGATGGCCGCCGGCACGCTGGCGCTGTCCACCGGCCCGGCTCACAACGCGCAGGGTCAGGCCATCGCGCGCTTCGATTCGATCCGGCGCCAGCAGGCGCCCGGGCAGTGGCGCGTCGTCTTCGACATGGGCCAGCCCGCCGACAGCTGGTTCACCCGGCGCCCAGGCGCTGGCGGTGCCGTTCGATCTGCAGCCGCACCTGCGCCGGCGCCGTGCCCCCGAGCACGTTGCGCGCGTTGAGAGAGCCGCGCAGCGTCAGCACCTCGGCGACATCGGCCGTGATGCTGGCGTTGAGCGCCTGCAACTCCGCCAGCGGCAGTTCGGCCAGGTCGACGCCACGCGCCAGCGCGATCTTCACCGCGTGCGCCACCGTCTCGTGGGCGTCGCGGAAGGGCAGGCCCTTCTTCACCAGGTAGTCGGCCAGGTCGGTGGCGGTGGCGTAGCCCTTGAGCGCGGCGCGCTCCATCGCGTCCTTCTTGACGACGATGCCGCCCGCCATCTCGGCCATGATGCGCAGCGTGTCGGCCAGCGTGTCGACGGTGTCGAAGAGCGGCTCCTTGTCTTCCTGGTTGTCCTTGTTGTAGGTCAGCGGCTGGCCCTTCATCA
>JAYUPN010000243.1:0-8805 GCA_043760065.1 Rubrivivax sp. | reverse complement strand
TCGATCATCACCTGCCCGAAGCCGCTGCACGAGACCTGCGTGGCACCGTCCATCAGCCGCGCGAAGTCGTAGGTGACCTTCTTGCTGGCGATCGACTTTTCCATCGAGCGGATGATCAGGTCGGCGGCTTCGGTCCAGCCCATGTGGCGCAGCATCATCTCGGCCGACAGGATCTCGGAGCCCGGGTTGACGTAGTCCTTGCCGGCGTACTTGGGTGCCGTGCCGTGCGTGGCTTCGAACATCGCCACGCTGTCGCTCAAGTTGGCCCCGGGCGCGATGCCGATGCCGCCCACTTGCGCGGCCAGCGCGTCGGAGATGTAGTCGCCGTTCAAGTTGAGCGTCGCCACCACCGAGTACTCGGCCGGGCGCAGCAGGATCTGCTGCAGGAACGCGTCGGCGATGCTGTCCTTGACGACGATGTCCTTGCCGGTCCTTGGGTTCTTGTAGCGGCACCACGGGCCGCCGTCGATGAGTTCGGCGCCGAACTCGCGCTGTGCCAGCGCGTAGGCCCAGTCACGGAAGCCGCCCTCGGTGAACTTCATGATGTTGCCCTTGTGCACGATGGTCACGCTGGGCTTGTCGTTGTCGATGGCGTACTGCAGCGCCTTGCGCACCAGCCGTTCGGTGCCTTCGCGGCTGACGGGCTTGATGCCGATGCCGCTGGTGTTGGGGAAGCGGATCTTCTTGACGCCCATCTCCTCGATCAGGAACTTGATGAGCTTCTTGGCCTTGTCGCTCTCGGCCTCGTATTCGATGCCGGCGTAGATGTCCTCGCTGTTCTCGCGGAAGATGACCATGTGGGTCTTCTCGGGCTCCTTCAGCGGGCTCGGCACGCCCTTGAAGTACTGGATCGGGCGCAGGCAGACGTAGAGGTCGAGCTCCTGGCGCAGCGCGACGTTGAGGCTGCGGATGCCACCGCCCACCGGCGTCGTCAGCGGGCCCTTGATCGACACCGCGTACTCGCGCACGGCCTGCAGCGTCTCCTCGGGCAGCCAGACGTCGGGGCCGTAGATGCGCGTGCTCTTCTCGCCCGCGTAGACCTCCATCCAGTGGATCTTGCGCTTGCCGCCATAGCTCTTGGCGACTGCCGCATCCACGACCTTGAGCATCACCGGCGTGATGTCCAGGCCGGTGCCGTCGCCTTCGATGTACGGGATGATCGGCTGATCGGGGACGTTGAGCGAGAAGTCCGCGTTGACGGTGATCTTCTGGCCCTGGGCGGGCACCTTGATGTGCTGGTACATGGAAGCGGTCTCCTGCAGGTTCGGCGGGTTCGGGCGCACCGCCATGCGCCGGCGACACCGGCGCTGCGGGCCCTGAAAGTCAACGCTCGATTCTAGGTCAGCGCACCTCGGGCGCAGGCGCTTTCGCGGCCCGCTGCTCGCTGCTGCTACGCCAGTCCGCAGAAGGCAGCCACCTGGTGCCACACGCCCAGGCCAAGGGCGAAGGTGGAAGCCGCGGCGAGCATCGCGCCGGCCACGCGCACCAGCGACTTCTCGGCGCCGCCGCCCGGCCCCGGACGGGCCAGCCAGCGCCAGGCCCAGGGCGCCAGCAACAGCCCACCCGACGAAGCGACTGCAAAGGCCGCCATCGCGCTTGCGCCCGCAGGCGCGCTGCCCGTCAACGACGCCATCAAGAGCGCCGACTGCAGCAGGCCACAAGGCCAGGCCGCCCACAGGGCGCCGGCGGTCCCGGCGCGCAGGCTGCCGCGCAGCGGGCCTTGCACGGGTGCCCAGGCCGCACCAGGGCCCGGCGACGCCGTCGCAGGCACACGTCCCAACTGTCCCATCCAGGCCGGTTGACGGCCCTGCCACAGCAGCCACAGGCCCAGCGCCAGCAACAGCACGTGCAGCAGCACCCACAGTGGCCGCAGCGCCGGGCTCCATTGCGACAGGCTGGCCAGCGCACCGACGCTGGCGGCAGCCACGGCACCCGCTGCCGCATAACTGGCCACGCGTGCGAGCTGGAAGACAACGGCGTTGACCGGCCGGTCCTTGCCGCAGACGGCAGCACACGGTGCGCCGCACATGGCGGCGCAGTGCGGCGTGCCGGCCAGCCCGAGCAGGGCCGCGCCTGTGATCAGTGCAGCATCCACGGACTCAGATGATGCGCGAAAACCGCTCCCGCACCTTGTCGGATTGCAGGTGGCGGTCGAACACCATCGCAATGCCGCGCACGAAGTACCAGCCGGTGGCGGTGAGCTGGATCTCGTCGTCGCCGAGCGTGACCATGCCCAGCGCCTCGAGCCCGCGCAGCTGCTCGAGTTCGGCGGCGAACTGCTCCTTGAACCTGACGAGGTGAGCCAATTCGATGGACTCGAACTCGACGCAGCCCTGGCACATCAGCGCCATGATCACCGAGCGGCGCACCAGGTCGTCGCGCGTCAGTGCCAGTCCGCGCACGACCGGGAAGTTGCCCTGCGCCAATGCGTCCTGGTACTCCTCCATCGTCTTGGCGTTCTGGCTGTAGGTGGCGCCAACGCGGCCGATGGAGGACACGCCCAGGCCGATCATGTCGGCGTCGGGCTGCGTGGTGTAGCCCATGAAGTTGCGGTGCAGCCGGCCCTGCCGCTTGGCCACCGCGAGTGCGTCGCCGGGCAGCGCGAAGTGGTCCATGCCGATGTAGACGTAGCCGTTGCCCAGGAAGCCCGCGATGGCGTCGCCGAGCATGCGCACGCGCTGCTCGCCGCTGGGCAGATCGGCCGACTCGATGCGGCGCTGGGGCTTGAAGCGCTGCGGCAGGTGCGCGTAGGCGTACAGCGCGATGCGCGAGGGCCGCAGCGCCTCCACCTGCTTGATGGTGCGGCGGAACGACTCCGGCGTCTGCTTGGGCAGGCCGTAGATCAAGTCGGCGTTGATCGATTCGAACTTCAGCGCCCGCGCCTCGGCCACCAGCTCCTGCACCATGTCGTAAGACTGCACGCGGTGCACGGCGACCTGCACGTCGTGGTCGAAGTCCTGCACGCCGAAGCTGATGCGGTTGAAGCCCATGCCGGCCAGGTTGCCCAGCCGTTCGCGCGACGCCGTGCGCGGGTCGACCTCGATCGACAGCTCGGCCCCCGGCAGCAGCTTGAAGGACCGGCGCAGCATGGCCATCAGCTCGGCGAGTTCGGCGTCGGACAGGAAGGTGGGCGAGCCGCCGCCCAGGTGCAGCTGAGAAACAGGCTGCAGCGGCCCCAGCTCGGCGACGTGCAGTTCGACCTCGCGCGCCAGCAGGGTCAGGTAACCGGCGCCGCGTTCGTGGTGCTTGGTGATGATCTTGTTGCAGGCGCAGTAGTAGCAGACCGACTCGCAGAACGGGATGTGCACGTACAGCGACAGCGGCGGCGCACCGCCGACGACGGCGCCTTCGGCTCGTTGCTGCAGGGTCTGGCGGTACTCCTTGGCGCCGAAGGCTTCGACGAAGCGATCGGCGGTGGGGTACGAGGTGTAGCGAGGCCCCGGAATGTCGAGCTTGCGCAGCTGGGCGTCGGTCAGGTTGACGCGGGCTTCGGCGTCGAGAAGGGCAGATGGAGTCATGCAGCGAACTGTGCCCGGTCGGCTCCGGCGGGTCTTGATCCACCTCAAGCAGGGGTCAGCGGCCCCGGCAGCCCCTGGCCGGCCTGTCGCATGGGTCATACTCTCCAACTGGACTCTGCCTAGGCTGCCCATGGACGCTTCGCCCCAAGCCATCCGACTTGAGCCCTTCAAGGTGGCTTGTTCGAGCTGCAACCTTCGCGAGCTGTGCATGCCCATCGGCATGTCGCACGAGCAGCTCGAGCGGCTGGACACCATCGTTTCCACCCGCCGTTCGGTGCCGCGGGGCGAATCGCTGTTCCGTGCCGGCGAGGCCTTCTCGGCCCTGTACGCCGTGCGCACGGGCTTTTTCAAGACCCGCGTCTCGACCGAGGACGGTCGCGACCAGGTGACGGGGTTCCAGATGGCGGGCGAGTTGCTGGGACTGGACGGCATCGGCACCGACCGCCACACCTGCGACGCGGTGGCGCTGGAGGACTCGCAGGTCTGCATCATCCCGTACCACCAGCTCGAAGACCTGTCGCGCGAGTTGTCCGACCTGCAGCACCACTTCCACAAGATCATGAGCCGCGAGATCGTGCGCGACCACGGCGTCATGCTGCTGCTGGGCAGCATGCGGGCCGAAGAGCGGCTGGCGGCCTTCCTGCTGAACCTCACGCAGCGCCTGCGGGCGCGCGGCTTCTCGGCGCAATCGCTGATCCTGCGCATGACGCGCGAAGAGATCGGCAGCTACCTCGGACTGAAGCTGGAGACCGTCAGCCGCGCCTTCTCGCGCTTCCAGGACGATGGCATCCTCCAGGTCAAGCAGCGTCACATCGAGGTGCTCAACCCCGACGCGCTGCAGAAGCTGGTCAACGGCACGCCCTGCTGATCGCGCCGCGCGCTCAGCGTACCGCCGTCGGCGGCGCGTTCAGTTCTTCGGCGCCGCGGTCGAGCAGCATCGTCAGCCCGCAAGCAACGGCCGTGCAGGCCCAGAAGCCCAGGAAGGCGATGGAGTAGACCGCCATCGCCGACAGCGACAAGGCGTCGCCGCCCAGGGTGTGCAGGGCCAGCGGGTCGACGAAGGCAAAGACGGCGATCTCCAGCACCGCCGCCAGCAGGAAGGCCGGCCAGAGGATGGTGGCGGCGCGCCGCGCCACGCGTTTCATGCCGCGCTCGCCTCAACGCGTGGGTGTGGCCGCATGGTTGCGACCTTGCACCGCCGGCAGATCGGCGCTGGTCTTGGCCGCGGGCACCGTCAGCACGGGGTCGGGATGGGTGATGGCCAGGCCCAAGGTCACGAAGCTGGCCACCACCACGAGCGCTGGCCCGGCGATGACCATCCACACGATGGGCAGCCGCCACCACGGCGTCGTCGGCTGGTCGTCGGTCGATGGTGTGCTGGACATGCGTTTCTCCTGATGCGGCCCGCGCGGGCCGGTGCGGTGCGGCGTCACCGCGGCACCATGAAGGTCGACTTTTCCACCACGTGGCGGCCCTCGGCTGCCGGTGCGTCGCTGCTTGGGCCGACATCGAAGCTTAGCGGGTGGCTGCCGGCGCCGGCCTGCGCCGCGACCTCGGGCGGCACGCGCACCGCCAGCGCCACCCAGCGCGCCTCGGCCGGTGCCAGGTCGACGGCGGCCTGCGGGTCCTGGGCCATGCGCGGCAGACCGCTGGCCTGGATGCGCAGGCGCAGCGGCGACTCGGTCGCGTTCATGAGCTGCAGCCGGTAGACGTTCTCGATCCAGCCGTCGTCGACGGTGCGCGACAGCGTGCCGCGGTCGCGCACGACGTCGACGCGGAACGGCGAGCGCATCAGCAGCGCCGCCAGCAGCCCGGCGCAGATCAGCACCAGCACCGCGCCGTAGCCCAGCACGCGCGGCCGCAGCATGCGCCGCAGTTCGGCGCCGCGTCCCAGGTGCTGCACCATGCCGTTCTGGGTGTCGTAGCGGACCAGTCCGCGCGGGTATCCCATCTTGTCCATCACGCCGTCGCAGACGTCGATGCAGGCGGCGCAGCCGATGCACTCGTACTGCAGGCCCTGGCGGATGTCGATGCCGGTCGGGCAGACCTGCACGCACAGGCCGCAGTCGATGCAGTGGCCCAGGTTGGCGGCCAACAGGTCGGTCTTGCGACCGCGTGTGCCGCGCGGCTCGCCGCGCTCGGCGTCGTAGCTGATGATCAGCGTGTCCTTGTCGAACATCGCACTCTGGAAGCGCGCGTAGGGGCACATGTACTTGCAGACCTGCTCGCGCATGTAGCCGGCATTGCCGTAGGTGGCAAAGCCGTAGAACAACACCCAGAACCACTCCCACGGCCCGAGGCCCAACGTCAGCGCCGCTCGCCCGAGGCTGTGGATGGGCGTGAAGTAGCCGACGAAGGTGAAGCCGGTCCACAGGCCCAGCGCCAGCCAGGCCATCTGCTTGCCGCTCTTGCGCAGCAGCCGGTTGGCCGTCCACGGGCCGGCGTCGAGCTTCATGCGTTGCATGCGGTCGCCTTCGAAGCGGCGCTCGATCCACATGAAGATCTCGGTGTACACCGTCTGCGGGCAGGCGAAGCCGCACCACAGGCGGCCGGCCACCGTGGTGAACAAGAACAGGGCGTAGGCCGAGACGACGAGCAGCCCGGTCAGGAAGATGAAGTCCTGCGGATACAGCACCAGGCCGAAGACGTAGAAGCGGCGCGAGCCGAGGTCGAACAGCACCGCCTGGCGGTCATTCCACTGCAGCCACGGCAGGCCGTAGAAGATCAGCTGCGTGATCCACACCAGCGCCCAGCGCCAGCCGGCGAACCAGCCGGTAACGGCGCGGGCGTAGATCTTCCTGTGCTTCTGGTAGAGGCTGACGATCGCCTGGCTGGGCTCGCCGGGCTCGGCCGCAGTGCCGGCGGACGGCGTGCCCTGGACTGCGATGTCGCTCAATTCGCCGGTCCCGGGCCCGGCCCTAATTGCCCGCGACGCGCGTCGTCTGCGACAGGCTCAGCACGTAGCCGGCCAGCACGTGCACCTGCTCGGGCGTGAGTAGGCGGCCCTGCGCCGGCATCGCATTGGTCTTGCCGGCGGTGACGATGCCGATGATCGCCTGCTCGCCCCAGCCGTGCAGCCAGATCTTGTCGCTGAGGTTGGGCGCGCCGAGTGCGGTGTTGCCCTTGCCCTCGGCGCCGTGGCAGGCGGCGCAGGTGCCGAACTTGGCCTTGCCCAGCTGCGCGGCGATGTCGTTGTGCGCGCTGCCCGACAGGCTCAGCACGTAGTGGGCGACGTTCCTCACGTCCTCGCTGCTGCCCACCGCGGCGGCCATCGGCGGCATCACGCCGGTGCGGCCTTCGACGATCGTCTTCTTGACGGCATCCAGCGAGTTGGGGCTTAGCCAGTCGTTGTCGGCCAGGTTCGGGAAGCCCTTGCTGCCGCGCCCGTCGGAACCGTGGCACTGCGCGCAGTTGTTCAGGAACAGCCGCTGCCCGATGCCCATGGCCTGGACGTCGCGCGCCAGCTCTTCGGCGCTCATCGTCGTGTACTTGGCGTAGACCGGTGCCATCGCCAGCCGCGCTTTCTCCTGCTCGGCTTCGTACTGGCCCTGGCTGGTCCACTTCAGCGTGCCGGCGAAGGTGCCCATGCCGGGGTAGAAGGCCAGGTAGACGGCAGAGAACACGACCGTCAGCACAAACAGCCACATCCACCAGCGCGGCAGCGGGTTGTTGAGCTCGCGCAGGTCCTCGTCCCAGATGTGGCCGGTGGTGTTGTCGTCGGCCATCACGCGGCGTTGGGCGGCAATGACGAGCAGCAACAGGCAGGCCAGCAGGCTCAGGGCCGTCGAGACGGCGACGAACAGGCCCCAGCCACTGTTGACGAAATCGCTCACGGCTGCTCTCCTCGGTTTTGATGGAGGCGTTCTTCGCCTTCGAAGGGCAGCAGAGCCGCCTGGGCGTAGTCCGTGCTGCGGCGACGGCTCCAGGTGCGCACGACCAGCACCAGGAAGAGCACCAGGCTGATCACGGTGACGGCGATGCGCAGATCATTGATGTCCATGTGCAGTTCCTTCACTTGCGCGCGGTGCCCAGCACCTGCAGGTAGGCGATCAGCGCATCCATCTCGGTGCGGCCCTTGACGTCCTCGGCCGCGGCCGCCACTTCGGCGTCGGTGTACGGCACGCCCACCGTGCGCAACGCGCGCAAACGCGGCGCCATGCTCTGCGGCTCGATGGTCGCCGTCACCAGCCACGGGTAGGCCGGCATGTTGGACTCGGGCACCAGGTCGCGCGGGTTGATCATGTGCACGCGGTGCCACTCGTCGCTGTACTTGCCGCCGACGCGGTGCAGGTCGGGCCCGGTGCGCTTGCTGCCCCACTGGAACGGGTGGTCGTAGACGAACTCGCCCGCCGTCGACAGCGCACCGTAGCGCAGCGCTTCGGCGCGGAAGGGCCGCACCATCTGCGAGTGGCAGTTGTAGCAACCCTCGCGCAGGTAGACGTCGCGGCCGGCCAGCTGCAGCGCGGTGTAGGGCTTGACGCCTTCGGCCGGCTGCGTGGTGCTGCGCTGGAAGAACAGCGGCACGATCTCGACCAGGCCGCCGATGGCCACGGCCACCAGGATCAGCACGATCATCAGGAAGTTGCTGGTCTCGATCTTCTCGTGACCGCGGGGGGGATGGGGGTTGGCCATTTGCTCGGGCTCCTGGTGGGCGGGGTTGGGTCGCGGTCAGGCGTGGGCCGGCACGGGCATCGGGATCGATGCCTCCACCGCCTGGCCGCTCTTGACCGTCATCACCACGTTCCAGGCCATGATCAACATGCCGCCGAGGTAGAGCAGGCCGCCCAGCAGCCGCACCGCGTAATACGGGAAGGTCGCCTTCACGCTCTCGACGAAGGTGTAGACCAGCGTGCCGTCGGGGTTGACCGCGCGCCACATCAGGCCCTGCATGACGCCGGCGATCCACATCGCGGCGATGTACAGCACGATGCCGATGGTGGCGACCCAGAAGTGCACCTCGATGGCCTTGACGCTGAACATCGTCGTGCGGCCGAACATGCGCGGGATCAGGTAGTACAGGCTGCCCATGCTGATCAGGCCCACCCAGCCCAGCGCGCCGCTGTGCACGTGGCCCACCGTCCAGTCGGTGTAGTGCGACAGCGCGTTGACAGTCTTGATCGACATCATCGGGCCCTCGAAGGTGCTCATGCCGTAGAACGACAGGCTGACGATGAGGAACTTCAGGATAGGGTCGTCGCGCAGCTTGTGCCAGGCCCCGCTGAGCGTCATGATGCCGTTGATCATGCCGCCCCAGCTGGGTGCCAGCAGCACCAGCGAGAACACCATG
>JAYUPN010000242.1:0-8809 GCA_043760065.1 Rubrivivax sp. | reverse complement strand
CTTCGTTCCAGAACGGGGACCGCGTGCGCATGGTCGTCGAGCCCACCGGCGCGTGGGAACACAGCGCCTACCAGACCGACAACCAGTTCGTGCTCGAGGTGCGGCCGGTCAAGATCGACGCCAACAAGCTCACGCAGGGACCGGGGTTCCAGGGTGAAAAGCTCAGCCTGAACTTCCAGAACATCGAGGTCCGCGCGCTGCTGCAGGTGATCGCCGACTTCACCAACTTCAACGTCGTCACCAGCGACACCGTGACCGGCACCGTCACGCTGCGCCTGAAGGACGTGCCCTGGGACCAGGCGCTGGACATCATCCTGCAGAGCAAGGGCCTGGGCGTGCGCAAGAGCGGCAATGTGCTGTGGATCGCACCCAAGGACGAACTGGCTGCCAAGGAACAGGTCGATCTGGAGTCCAAGAAGAAGATCGCCGACCTCGAGCCGACGCGCACGCAGTCGTTCCAGCTCAACTACACCAAGGCCGAAGAAGTGGCCAAGGGACTCACCGGGCAGGCACTGAGCGGCGGCGGTGGAAGCACCGGCCAGAGCAGCCGCATCCTGTCGCCGCGCGGCAGCGTGATCTTCGAGACCCGCACCAACCAGCTCTTCGTGACCGACGTGCCGAGCAAGCTCGAAGAGATTCAGTCGATGATCGCCAAGATCGACATCCCGGTGCGCCAGGTTCTGATCGAAGCCCGCATCGTCGAGGCCGACGACAGCTTCGGGCGCTCGCTGGGCATCAAGCTCGGTTCGACCGACCTGCGCGGGCTCCGAGGCGGCATCCCGGGTTATGGTGTCGGCGGCAACAACTACCTGACGATTGGCGGCAACTACTCCAACGTCGGCGTGCAGACGGGCCAGACGCCCAACACTGCCACCAGCTACCAGCCGGACTCGCAGTTCGTCAACCTGCCGGCCAACACCACGGCCTTCGGTGGCACCAATGCCGCGACCTTTGCGCTCTCGCTGTTCGGCGCCACGGCCAACCGCTTCCTGAACCTCGAAATCTCCGCCCTCGAAGCCGAAGGCAAGGGCAACATCGTGTCGAGTCCGCGCGTCATCACGGCCGACCAGACCAAAGCCCGCATCGAACAGGGCGAAGAGATCCCCTACCAGCAGGCCACCTCCAGCGGCGCCACCTCGGTAGCGTTCAAGAAGGCCAGCCTGCGGCTGGAAGTCACGCCGCAGATCACGCCCGAAGGCAACGTGATCCTCGACCTCGAAGTGAACAAGGACAGCCGCGGCGCCCTCACCGCCGCCGGCCCGGCCATCAACACCAAGCAGGTCAAGACCCAGGTGCTGGTCGAGAACGGCGGCACCGTGGTCATCGGCGGCATCTTCACGCAGGACGAGCAGACCGACGTCAACAAGGTGCCGTTCCTGGGTGACATCCCCTTCCTCGGGCTCTTGTTCCAGAACCGCGTCAAGAGCACGCGCAAGACCGAAATGCTGGTCTTCATCACCCCCAAGATCGTGACCGACCGTTCGGCGGCACGCTGATGATGTCCAGGTGGCGCACGTTGATCTCGGTCGCAGCGCTCAGCGCTTCAGGAACTTGAATATGAAGATGCTCAAACTCATAGTCTGTCTGTCAGTCGCAGCCCTCTCGGCCTGTGGCGGTGGCGGCGGCGGCAGCGGCAGGTCGACCTTTGGCGGTGGTGGCCAGACGCCGACGACGCCCAAGCCCACGGCGTCGGACATATCGCTGACGCTGTCCAAGACGACACTGTCCAATTCCGGCACGGATGTCGTCGTAGCGACGGTCACCGCCGTCGATTCGAACCGCAACACCGTGTCCGGCATCCCCGTGACACTGAGCGTGGACAACGATGCGACGATCGCGGTGTCGGGCACGGTGACCGACGACCAAGGGGTGGTGACGGGCAGGATCGGCATCGGCTCCAGCAGGGCCAACCGCACCCTTCTGGTCAAAGCGGTCAGTGGCTCCTTGACTCGGGAGATTTCACTGCAAGTGACGGGTGCCAAGGTGACCGCGACTGCCGTGCCTGCCGTGCTCGCTCCTTCGGCAGCCGGAATCATTCAATATCGCGTGGTCGACGCTTCTGGAAACCCACTCAGCGACGTCGGCATCACGATCACCGGCCCCGGCGGCGTGCAGTCGAACAACCGGACGGGCAACAGCGGCGACTTCGAGTACCGCTACCTCGCACCCGCGACGACCGGCAACCTGGACATCCGGGCTTCCTCGTCGGGGGTTGAGTTGGTCACGACGGTCGTGGTGCTTGCCGGCCCCGGGGCCATCCCGCCCGTTACTCCAGACTCCGTGCGCTCGGCTTCGGTCAGTGCCAACCCGCGCGTCGTGGCTGTCAACTCGACCACCACCAGCACCAACCGGGCAGAAGTCCGGGCGCTCTTTGTTGGCTCGAGCAATTCGCCGATTCTGAACGTCAGAGTTCGATTCGACCTGGATGGCGACCGGAGTTCCATCGGCGGCACGTTCAACACGGGCGACAGCATCGTGTACAGCAATGCCAGCGGTGTTGCCAGCACCGCCTACATTCCGGGCGCCCTGGGCAGCCCGACCGATGGCGTGACGATCCGTGCCTGCTGGGACTATGTGGACTTCGCAGCTGGCTCTTGCCCGCGTCAAACCACCACCACCTTGACTGTGATCGCCGACGCTTTGTCCGTGTCGATCGGCACCGACGAGCTCATCCTGGCACCGGACCTGGTCTACGTGAAGCGCTTCGTGGTGCAGGTGAACGACTCCTCCGGCCTGGCCAAGCCCGACACCCTGGTCAGCCCTTTGCTGGACTTGCCGGCCTACCTGAAGGGCTTCTACACCTTCGCCGGCGGGATCTGGGTGCAAACGGTCACCACGCCGGCCGGTTGCGAAAACGAAGACGTCAACCGCAATGGCGTTCTGGAGGTCTACTCCAACGGCGACAAGGAAGACGCCAACGCCAATGGCCAGCTCGATCCTCGCAAGGCCGATGTCACGGTGGCCTTCGAAGGCTCCAACCGCACCAACGCCAGCGGACAGGTAATCCTGCGGTTGACGTATCCGCGCAATGTCGGTTCGTGGGTCTACTTCGACCTGAAGGTGGCAGCGGCCGGCGTTTCCGGCACCGAAGGCAGGGCCACATTCGGCGGGCTGCTGCCAATTCCGGCCGCGGTCCTCAAGCTCGACGGCGCGCCCGCGTTTGCACAAAGTCCCTACGGTATCGAGGGCAGTTCCGTCATCTCTGTTTCAACGACAGATGAACCACCACTAACCGGCCAGCTTTGCACCATAAAAGATTAGTGCCCGGTTGAAAATCAGCTTGGTCGGCATGCCCGGCTGTGGCAAGTCCACGGTCGGGCGCCACCTGGCGCGCCAGCTGAACCTGCGCTTCATGGACAGCGACACCGAGGTCGAGCAGCTCCTGGGCATGCCGATCCGCGACTACTTCGAACAGCACGGCGAGAGCGCGTTCCGCGACGCCGAGCAGGAAGTGATCGAAGCCCTGGCCGGCCAACCCGGCGTGCTGCTGGCCACCGGCGGCGGCGCCGTGCTGCGGCCGTCCAACCGCGACGCGCTGCACTCGCGCACGCACGTCTTCTACCTGCGCGCAACGCCCGAAGAACTGCACCGCCGGCTGCGCAACGACAGCCACCGGCCGCTGCTGCAAGTCGACGACCCGCTGCGCCGGTTGCGTGAGCTGTACCGCGAGCGCGACCCGCTGTACCGGCGCACCGCGCACTTCGTGGTCGAGGCGGTACGGCCCTCGGTGCCGGCGCTGCTGGGCATGGTGCTGATGCAGCTCGAGCTGGCCGGGCTCGTCGACCCACTCGCCGTGCCCTCGCCGATCGACAAGAGCAGCTGAGGCCGCGCCGTAAACTCGGCGCCCATGCAAGTCATCGCTCCCGAAGTACCGGCTGTCCGCACCGTCGAGGTGGCCACCCCCGGCCACCGCTACGACATCCTGATCGGCGCCGGACTGCTGTCGGCGCCTCCCAACTGGCAGGATCTGCCGCAGGCACTGCACGCCGTCATCGTCAGCAATGCCACCGTGTCCGGTCATTTCGGAGCACGCCTTGCACGAACGCTGCAGCCGCACTACGCCCAGATCAGCACGGTGCTGCTGCCCGACGGCGAAGAGCACAAGAACTGGGGCTCGCTGAACCTCATCTTCGACCACCTGCTGGGTGCCGGCTGCGACCGCAAGACCGTGCTCTTTGCGCTGGGCGGCGGTGTCGTCGGCGACATCACCGGCTTCGCCGCCGCCACCTACATGCGCGGGGTGCCTTTCGTGCAGGTGCCGACGACGCTGCTGGCGCAGGTGGACTCCTCGGTCGGCGGCAAGACCGCCATCAACCACCCGCTGGGCAAGAACATGGTGGGCGCCTTCTACCAGCCGCAGCGCGTGATCTGCGACCTGTCCACCCTGGCGACACTGCCCGAACGCGAACTGCGCGCCGGCCTCGCCGAGGTCATCAAGTACGGGCCGATCGCCGACCTCGCCTTCCTGGACTGGCTGGAGGCCAATCTCGACCACTTGCTGGCCCGCGACCCGCAGGCGCTGGCCCATGCCGTGCAGCGCTCGTGCGAGATCAAGGCCCTGGTCGTGGGCCAGGACGAACGCGAGAGCGGCCTGCGCGCGATCCTCAACTTCGGCCACACCTTCGGCCACGCCATCGAGGCCGGATTGGGCTATGGCCAGTGGCTGCATGGCGAAGCCGTGGGCTGCGGCATGGTGATGGCCAGCGCGCTGTCGGCCGAACTCGGCCTGGTCGACAGCGCCTTCGCGCTGCGCCTGCAGCGTCTGATCGAGCGCGCCGGCCTGCCGGTGCAGGCCCCGAGCCTGCCGCTGCAGCGTTGGTTCGAACTCATGCGCGTGGACAAGAAGGCGGCCGACGGCGACATCCGCTTCGTGCTGCTCGACGGTCCCGGCCGTGCCTGCCTGCGGCCGGCCCCGGCGCCGCTGGTCGAACGGATCATCCGGCGCCACAGCCCCGGCGCGCCGTGAACCTGGAGCAGCTGGCGCCCTGGGCCTGCGACCCCCGGCGCTCGCGCGGCCGCCGCCTGCAGGAGCCGCCGCCGCTGTCGCGCAATCAGCACCAGCGCGACCGCGACCGCATCGTGCACAGCACCGCCTTCAGGCGCCTGGTGTACAAGACGCAGGTCTTCATCAACCACGAAGGCGACCTGTTCCGCACGCGCCTGACGCACTCGCTCGAAGTGGCCCAGCTCGGCCGCTCGGTGGCGCGCGAACTGCAGCTCAACGAAGACCTGGTGGAAGCGATCGCGCTGGCGCACGACCTCGGCCACACACCCTTCGGCCACGCCGGTCAGGACGCACTGCAGGCCTGCATGGCCGCGCACGGCGGCTTCGAACACAACCTGCAGAGCCTGCGCGTGGTGGACCGGCTGGAGCTGCGCTACGCCGCCTTCGACGGCCTGAACCTGAGCTTCGAAACCCGCGAAGGCATCCTCAAGCACTGCACGCGCGCCCGCGCCGAACGGCTGCTGGCCGACGAGCCCGAAGGCCCGGCGCACCGCTTCGTGCACGGCGGCCAGCCCAGCCTGGAAGCGCAGCTGGTGAATCTGGCCGACGAAATCGCCTACAACGCGCACGATGTCGACGACGGCGTGCGCTCGGGCCTCGTCACGCTGGAGCAACTGCAGGACGTGCCGCTGCTGGCGCACTGGCAGGCCGACGTGCGCCGGCAGCATCCCGATGTCGGCGGCCGGCGGCTGCTGCACGAAACGCTGCGGCGCATGCTGTCGGCGCTGGTCCACGACCTGGCCGCGGCCACGAACGCGGCCGTGCTGAAAGCCCAACAGCTGTCGCCACGCGGCGCCGAACCCCAGCCGCGATTCGACGCCGACTGGGTGCGCGCCAGCCCGGCACTGGCCACCCTGAGCCCCGAGGTGCGGCAGCAATGCACCGAGCTGAAGCGCTTTCTCTTCCGTGAGCTCTACCGTCATCCGCAGGTCACGCGCATGACCGACCGCGCCCGTGCGGTGGTGAGCGAGTTGTTCGCGGCCTACCTCGACCGGCCCGACGAGATGACGAGCGACTTCGCGGCCAGCAGCGACAGGCCGCGCGCCGTGGCCGACTACATCGCCGGCATGACCGACCGCTTTGCACTGCGCGAGCACCACCGGCTGACCGGTCGGCGCCTCTTTGGCGACGAGTCGATGCACCCGGAGGCGGCCCGATGAGGCCCAGCGGCGCTTCGCCCCCGTCCCCGCCCTGCGCTGCAACCTGATCCAGCGATGGCGCGCCTGCCGCGACTGGCTGTGTCCGGCCACTTCCACTGGCTGATCCAGCCGGCGCACCATGCGCTGGTGGCCTTTGCAGACGACACCGACCGCCAGGCGTACCTGGCTGCTTTGCGCGAAGCCGCGCAGCAGGAGCAGGTGCAACTCCACGCCTGCGCGCTGGGCGCTCAAGCGGTGCACCTGCTGGCGACACCGCCGCAGCGCGAGTCGCTCGGACGCTTGGTGCAGTCGGTGGGACGCCGCTATGTGAGCGCCTACCATCGCCGGCACGGTGGCAGCGGAACGTTGTGGAGCGGTCGCTACCGTTGCGCCGTGGTCGAGCCGGGTCCGACGCTGCTCGACGTCCTGTGCCTGATCGACGGCCTGGCCGAAGGCGAAACCGCCACAGGCCGCAGCCACCGGGCAGCCGGTGATCCTGCACCCTGGCTGACCGACCCGCCGGAGTACTGGGCGCTGGGCAACACACCCTTCGACCGTCAGGCCGCCTGGCGCGTGCGACTGGGCGAAGGCCTGGGACATGCGCGGACGCAGGCTCTGGTCAAGGCGGCAATGGGCGGTTGGATTGTCGGCTCTGCTGCGTTCGGCCACGCCATTGCCGAAAAGGCATCGCGCCCGGCGGTCCCCCGCCCTCGCGGCCGGCCCGCGGCCCGGACCGCGTGAGACGGCAGACGGCCGACGGCCGTCGGCAACTGCCATCCACTGCACACCGCACCGGTCCGTTCGGCACGGCACCTGCTCGCGACACGACTGCTTGAAGCTGCGACGTTGATGTGTCCCCATTTATTCCGGATCCAGGCTACCAAGTCGATGAATAAACTCTGACCCCATTTATTCGAACTTGCCCGGATTGCTGCACTGCGGTACCCTGCCGGCCCGATCCGCCCTGCCTCGACTGAAGGAGCGCGCCATGCAGCCGCACGCCACCACCGCCCAAGAGATCGCCGACCTCGCAGAACAGGGCCTCTACGACCCGGCCAACGAGCGCGACGCCTGCGGCGTCGGCTTCGTCGCCCACATCAAAGGTGTGCGGGCGCACGGCATCGTCGAACAGGGCCTGAAGATCCTGGAGAACCTCGACCACCGCGGTGCCGTCGGCGCCGACGAGTTGATGGGCGACGGCGCCGGCATCCTGATCCAGATCCCCGACGAGTACTACCGCGCAGAGATGGCCGTCGGCGGCCAGGCGCCGGATGGCCGCATCGGTGTCCTGCTGCCGCCCCCCGGCGAATACGGCGTGGGCATGATCTTCCTGCCCAAGGAACACGCCAGCCGGCTGGCCTGCGAGCAGGAACTGGAACGCGCCGTCAAGGCCGAAGGCCAGGTGCTGCTGGGCTGGCGCGACGTGCCTGTGGACCGCGGCATGCCGATGTCGCCTGCGGTGCGCGCCAAGGAGCCGGTGATCCGCCAGATCTTCATCGGCCGCGGCACCGACGTCATCGTGCCCGACGCGCTGGAGCGCAAGCTCTACGTCATCCGCAAGACCGCCAGCGCCGCGATCCAGGCGCTCAAGCTCACGCACAGCCGCGAGTACTACGTGCCCAGCATGAGCTGCCGCACCGTGATCTACAAGGGCCTGCTGCTGGCCGATCAAGTCGGCGTGTACTACAAGGACCTCGCCGATCCGCGCGTGGTCTCGGCTTTGGCCCTGGTGCACCAGCGCTTCAGCACCAACACCTTCCCCGAGTGGCCGCTGGCCCACCCCTACCGCATGGTGGCGCACAACGGCGAGATCAACACCGTCAAAGGCAACTTCAACTGGATGCGCGCGCGCGAAGGCGTGATGAAGAGCCCGGTTCTGGGCGAGGACCTGAACAAGCTCTACCCGATCAGCTTCGAAGGCCAGAGCGACACCGCCACCTTCGACAACGCGCTCGAACTGCTGACCATGGCCGGCTACCCGCTGGCGCATGCGGCGATGATGATGATCCCCGAAGCCTGGGAGAACCACGAGCTGATGGACGAGCGCCGGCGCGCCTTCTACGAATACCACGCCGCGATGCTGGAACCCTGGGACGGCCCGGCCGCGATGGTCTTCACCGACGGCAAGCAGATCGGCGCCACGCTCGACCGGAATGGTCTCAGACCCGCCAGATACATCGTCACCGACGACGACCTGGTGGTCATGGCCAGTGAATCCGGCGTGCTGCCGGTGCCCGAGAGCCGCATCGTCAAGAAGTGGCGCCTGCAGCCGGGCAAGATGTTCCTGATCGACCTGGAACAAGGCCGCATCGTCGACGACGAGGAACTGAAGAACCAGTTCGCCAACGCTCGTCCGTACCGGCAGTGGATCGAGAACGTGCGCATCCGCCTGGACTCCATCGACGCCAGCGCCGAGCCGGTGCTGGCCACCGAGTCGCTGCTCGACCGCCAGCAGGCCTTCGGCTACACGCAGGAGGACATCAAGTTCCTGATGGCACCGATGGCCGCCAACGGCGAAGAAGGCATCGGCAGCATGGGCAACGACAGCCCGCTGGCGGTGCTGTCGGACAAGAACAAGCCGCTCTACAACTACTTCAAGCAGCTGTTCGCGCAGGTCACCAACCCGCCGATCGACCCGATCCGCGAAGCGATCGTGATGAGCCTG
>JAYUPN010000241.1:0-3386 GCA_043760065.1 Rubrivivax sp. | reverse complement strand
AGCGACGTCACCGCGGCCACCGCGCAGCCGATCGTCGAGTACACGTGGATGAAGATCTACAACAGCAAGAGCTACAACGCCTGCTCCAACATGCCGCGTTTCGGTCACGCCAGGTTGCTGGACGAGAAACAGATCGCGCACGTGATGTCGCTGCTGCTCGACCCCCAGTCCCCGGTCAACCAGTGAACCGCCAGCCCGGCCGCCGCGCCGGGTTTTTCAGCGCCCGAACATCGGCGGCTACTTATCATGAGCTCGAGCAAACGCGACTTCCTGCAGGTGCTGAGCGCCGCCTCGGTGGCCGGCATGGGCCTGGCGCGGTACGAGGACGCCGACGCGGCCGTTGCTGAGCAGGGCCTGTACGACCTGCCGCCGCTGGGCACCGGGGCCGGCTTCGTGAGCTTCCTGCACATGACCGACTGCCATGCGCAGCTGTTGCCGATCCACTTCCGCGAGCCCAGCGTCAACCTGGGACTGGCCGGCATGCAGGGCCAGCTGCCGCACCTGGTGGGCGAACACCTGCTGAAGAAGGCCGGCATCCGGCCCGGCAGCGCGCTGTCGCATGCCTTCACGTTCATCGACTTCGAACGCGCCGCGCGCCGCTACGGCCGTGTCGGCGGTTTTGCGCACCTGGCCACGCTCGTCAAGCGCCTGAAGGCCAGCCGCCCCGGCGCGCTGCTGCTCGACGGCGGCGACACCTGGTAGGGCAGCGCGACGAGCCTGTGGACCAACGCGCAGGACATGGTCGATGCCTGCAAGCTGCTGGGCGTGGACGTGATGACGGGCCACTGGGAGTTCACCTACGGCATGCAGCGCGTGAAGGAGATCGTCGAGAAAGACTTCGCGGGCGGAAGTGGCAGCGGTGCTCAGCCACAACGGCATGGACGTGGACCTGAAGATGGCCGGCCGCGTGCGCGGCATCGATGCCATCTTCGGCGGCCACACGCACGACGGCGTGCCGCTGGCGGTGCCGGTGTCAAATGGGGGAAGCACGGCCGGCGGCACGACTCTCGTCACCAACGCCGGCAGCAACAGCAAGTTCCTGGGCGTGATGGACTTCGAGCTCCAGGGCGGCAAGGTCAGCCGCCACCGCTACCGGCTGCTGCCGGTCTTCAGCAACATGCTCAAGGCCGACCCCGAGATGGAAGCGCTGATCACCAAGGTGCGCGCACCTTTCGCTGCCAAGCTGGGCGAGAAGCTCGCCGTCACCGACGGCCTGCTGTACCGCCGCGGCAACTTCAACGGCAGCTGGGACCAGCTGCTGTGCGACGCCTTGATGGACGTGCAGGGCGCTGCGATCGCCTTCAGCCCGGGCTTCCGCTGGGGTACCAGCCTGCTGCCGGGGCAGGCCATCACGCGCGAACTGATGATGGACCAGCTGGCCATCACCTACCCCTACACTACGCTCACCGAGATGAGCGGCGAGATGATCAGGACCATCCTCGAAGACGTGGCTGACAACCTCTTCAACCCCGACCCCTACTACCAGCAGGGCGGCGACATGGTGCGCGTGGGCGGCCTGCAGTACACCCTGACACCGGGCGTGAAGATGGGCTCCCGCATCGGTGACCTGCGGCTCGGTGGCCGCGCCCTCGAGGCCGGCAAGGCCTACAAGGTGGCGGGCTGGGCGCCGGTGGCCGAAGAAGCCGCCAAGGCCGGCAACAAGCCGGTGTGGGAACTGGTCGAAACCTGGCTCAAGAGCCAAAGCGGCGGCCGCGTCAAGGCGCGCAAGATCAACACCCCGCGCCTCGTCGGCGTGCAAGGCAACCCGGGTCTGGCGTAGCGTTCGGCCTTCGATTCCAAAGGAGACATCACCATGGGCATCCCGCAATTCCTGGCCGCACTCGTGCTGGCCGTCGTGGCTTTTGGCGCGTCGGCGCAGGACGCCGTCGTCTATCACGTCGACGACGCGGCCCTGCAGGGCGTCAAGGGCCTGCGCAACATCCGCAACCACCTCGACGTCGACCCGGGCGCGAAGATCACCGTGGTCACGCACGCCAACGGCGTCGACTTCCTGATGGAAGGCGCCAAGGACTCAGCGGGCGGCGCCTTTGCCGGCCCGGTGGCGGCACTGGTGGCGCGCGGCGTGAAGTTCGAGATCTGCGAGATCACGCTGCGCAACCGCAACCTGAAGAAGGAGCAGTTCCTCCAGGAAGCCGAGTTCACGCCCTC
The DNA here is from genome assembly GCA_043760065.1 of Rubrivivax sp. GTDB lineage: Bacteria > Pseudomonadota > Gammaproteobacteria > Burkholderiales > Burkholderiaceae_C > Rubrivivax. The sequence continues at coordinate 1,217 of JAYUPN010000241.1, read as the reverse complement.
CGGCGTGGTGCGCATCGCCAAGATGCAGAAGGCGGGCGCCGCCTACATCAAGCCATGAACAGGCCCACCCCCGTAGCGCCTGCGGCGCTGGCCCTCAAGGCGGCGCACCTGCTGGCCCGGCGGAGCCGGGCCACGGCTGCCGCTTGATCGACGGGCAGAGGGCATGGGCTGGGCCTCCCTCATCGACGCACTGGGCGAGCCCGGCACGCTGGTGGCCACGGGGCTGTTGATCGGCATCGCCTTCGGTTTCCTGGCCCAGCGTTCGCGTTTCTGCCTGCGCTCGGCCGTCATCGAGTTCAGCCGCAACCTCGTCGGCGGCAAGCTCACGGTGTGGCTGTTCGCCTTTGCCTTGGCGATCATCGGCACGCAGGCGCTGGCGCTGCTGGGTGCCTTCGACGCGTCGGACGCGCGGCAGATCGCGGCCCGCGGCAGCGTCTCGGGCGCGGCGATCGGCGGCGCGCTGTTCGGCATCGGCATGATCCTGGCGCGCGGCTGCAGCAGCCGGCTGCTGGTGCTGGCGGCGCAGGGCAACCTGCGCTCGGTGATCTCGGGGCTGGTCTTCGCCGTCACCGCGCAGGCTTCGTGGGCCGGCCTGCTGGCGCCGGCCCGCGAGGCCATCAGCGGCTGGTGGACGGTGGACGGCGGCGCGTCGCGCGACCTCATCGCGCGCACCGGCATCGGCCACGGCGGCGCACTGCTGTTCGGCTGCGTGTGGTTGCTGGCGGCCATCTTCTGGGCGCGCAAGCAAAAGGTCGCGGCCTGGGGCTGGGCCGGGGCCGGCGGCGTCGGTCTGACGATTGCCGCCGCGTGGTGGGCCACCTACGCCATCGGCAAGGCCGCGTTTGATCCGCACCCGGTGCAGGCGCTGAGCTTCACCGGCCCCTCGGCCGAGGTGCTGACGCGAACGCTCTTTGCCAGCGACAAGCCCTTCAACTTCGACATGGGTCTGATGCCCGGTGTCTTCATCGGCAGTTTCCTGGCCGCCTGGCTGTTCAAGGAACTCAAGCTCGAAGGCTTCAGCGGCGGCGCCAGCATGCGCCGCTACATCGTGGGTGCCATGTGCATGGGTTTCGGCGGCATGCTGGCGGGCGGCTGTGCGGTGGGCGCCGGGCTGTCGGGCGCGGCCGTGTTCACGCTCACGAGCTGGGTCACGCTGTGCGCCATCTGGGCTGCGGCGGCGCTCACCGACCGGCTGCTGGACCAGCGGCCGCACGCCG
>JAYUPN010000240.1:0-28732 GCA_043760065.1 Rubrivivax sp. | reverse complement strand
CCGAGCGTGTGGCCGATCTCGTGGATCGCGGTGTCGAGGTCGCCGGTGAGGTTCCAGCCGAAGTTCATCGTGCGCTGGTCGGCCGCGATGTCCAGGAGGGCGCGGCCCACGTACGACCAGGCGCCGTCGCCGGACTGGAAGCCGATGCGCACCATGGCCTGGTCGCGCGACGCCACTTCCTTGAACTTCAGGCCGATGCCGAGGTCGGCCCAGACCTGGAAGGCCTTGCGCACCTGCGCCTTCTGCGACTCGGCACCGGCCCACGGCATGAACTGCGTGCTGCCGTCGGCGAAGCGCACGTTCTGGCCGTCACCGGGCTGGTCGAAGAAGTAGTAGCCGAGCTCGGTGCCGTTGACCCACTTGTCGCGCAGCACAATGACGGCACGGGCGCGGTCGGCGCTGACGCCGGGGCCGAATTCACGCGGCTGCGTCGGCCTGGCGTTGCAGTAGCGGTGGGTGTAGCGCGGCGCCGCTTCTGGCGCGGCGGCGGTCTTCTTGGCGGCGGGCGATCGGGCCATGGTTCTGCTCCGGCAACTGGGGTCCCCGAAGCGTAGGCCTTTGGCGCCACGGCGCCATCCAACGAAGTAGGGACGTGCCGGCGACCAACTACGCAGCGTTGCGCAGTTCCAGCTGCCCCGGCCCCGGCAGTTCCACGCGCGCCATCTCGCGCTGCAGCGGCTGCACCAGGTGTTCCAGCGACGTGTCGGTCTCTTCGTTGCGGTCGTGCTTGGTCCACCAGCTGTCGGGCCGCACGTAGGCCGCGCCGGCGTCGGCGGCGCCCGAGCCTTGCTTGAATTCCTTGAAGTACTGCCAGCTCTGCGTCACGTAGTGGTTGATGCGAAAGCGCGTGTAGCTGGGTTCGTGTTTCGTGAGTCCGAACTCGACCGGCCGGCCCAGTTCGTCCTGCGTGCCCCAGGGCGTGACGAACAGGTGCGAATTGGGCCCGACGCGGCTGGCCTGGCGGCCGCGCACGATGCTCTTGACGTGGCGGTTGTCGGGGAACGAGAGCGGCGGCCGCTGGCGGTAGTTCTGCACCACCAGGCCAGGCGGCTCCTGCACGTGGCCGCTGCTGCCGAAGCAGACCCAGTAGACGCCGAGGGCCGAGGTGCGCAGGTGGTCGTACTCGGCCAGCGCGTGGGCGATGCTGTTGGCGGCAGTCGGGAACAGGAACTCGTCGCCGTCGATGAAAGCCAGCCAGTCGCACTCGTGGCCAAAGTTTTCGTAGGCGTGCTGGTAGGCCTTGAGCTGGACCTGGTTCTCGTCGGTGTTGAGCGCAAACGCCTTCAGGTCGTAAGCCTGCGCCAGGCGGGCGAGGACCGGGCCGCTGGTGTCGGTGCAGTTGTGGGCGTAGACGTAGAACTTGGAGAAACCCGCCAGGTGGTGGAAGGCCACCCACTCGTGCAGCCACGGTGCGCGGTTCTTCTGGATGCTGACGATGCCGACCTTCATGCCGCCTCCGCGAGGGTCTGTTCGACCAGGCTCGGTGCCTTGGCCGGCAGCGCCGGGTCGAGCACGACGTAGCGGTGACCGATGCCGACGCCGGCCTGCGATCCGTCGAGCAGCCCCTGGCACAGCAGGTGGCTGTGCAGTCGTTCGAGCAGGTAGCCGGCGACGCGCATCTGGTAGCCCTCGCGCGCCACGTACGCGTTCGCCGCGTACTCGTTCCACGCAGCGCGCAGCAAGCGCATCAGGCGCAGGAACAGCGGCGTGTCGACGAGGCACAGTGCCGGCGACGGCAGCAGGCCCTGGAAGCTGGCGAAGCGGCGCACCGCGGCCGCGTCCATGCCGCAGGCGTGCAGGCACCCGGCGAAGGCCACCAGGTCGTCGATGACGTGCACCAGCGCGTAGTTGTGCGCCACCGACCCACCCAGCGCGTACATCGAGCCCACCACCACTGGCTGCGGCACGGCCTGCAGTTCGTCCAGCGTCGGCATCAGCGAACGCGCCTCGGCCGGCGGCGCGATGCGCAGCCATGGCGCCGTCGCGGGCAGGCCGCCGGCCCTGAAGCCGATGAACTTGCGGTACTGGAACAGGTACAGCCGGTCGGCGACGATGTCGCCGGCCTCCAGCAGGTCCTGCAGTCCGAAGAGCTGCGAGTACTCGGCCAGCGCCGCGCCCTGGATGCCGGGGCCGAAGCGGTGATCGCGCAGCACCACTTCGCCGGGCAGGCCCAGCGTCTGAGGGCACAGCATCGTGAAGGGCAGCGTGGGCTCGAACACCGGCCGCGCGTGGCCGATGCAGAAGGCGCGGACGCGATCGTTCATGCCGCGCTCAGTGCACCGCGTCCTGGATGCGCAGCGAACGTGTGCGCACGAAGAGCGCATCGCCGTGGTGGTGGCGGTCGAAGTTGACGTTGTTGAGCGTGAAGCCGAGCGGCTCCAGGAACGCCATCAGGTCCGACAGCACCGGCGCGCCGTCGTACATGCGGTTGCGCGTGACCTCGGTGAGCACGAAGTTGATGTTGTCCAGCACCGCGCCGGCGCCCTTGAGCACCTGCAGCTCGGCGCCCTGGGTGTCCATGTACAGCAGGTCCAGCGCGTTGCAGGCGGTGCCGTGGCCGTTCTGGTGCAGGAACTGGATGACGTGGTCGAGCCGGTTCGACACCAGCTCCACCGTCTGGTCGAAGCGCACGAAGTCGAACTCCTGCAGGTGGTTGGCCGGCATGAGCATGCTGCTGCTCATGCCGCCGTTGCTGGCGACGTGGAAGCTCACGCGCTTGCCGCTTTCCTCTGCGCACAGCGCATTCACGGCGACGAAGTTGGGCCGCTGCATGCAGCTCTGCGACAGCACGGCGAAGGGTTCGGGCAGCGGCTCGATGAAGACGCCGGCGCTGATGCCGTTGTCGACGAAGAGGCCCATCTCCTGGCCGTAGCTGGCGCCGACCTGCAGCACGCCGCGCGGCGTCGGCAGGCCGAGTTCGCGGATGACTTGGAACAGCTGAAAGGCCATGAGGCAGGTCCTTGATTGACGATGGAGATTGACGATGAAATCGGGTCGGGCTGCTTGCGCTTCAGCGCAGCCACTCGTTCAAGCCTCGGCCCAGGCTCAGCAGGTTGGCGTTGAGCTGTTGCGCGTCGTGCAGCGCGTTGACGTAGGCCACGCGCAGGTTGTAATGCTCGGTCTCGGCGCCCATGACGTCGAACAGGCTGCGCCGGCCCAGCTGCTGCCACTGCTGCAGCGTGAAGTTGCGCACCTGCTCGCTGCTGCGCAGCACCTCGGCCAGGCGGCGTGCGCGGTCCAGGCTGGACTGCGCCTGCTCGTGGACCTCGGCGACGCGGAAGCGCCGCGCCTCCAGCGCGTCGGCGCGCTGCAGGGCGGTGGCCTGGGCGCGCTTGCGCGCCGCACCCGAGGCACTGTCCAGCCCCGGCGACAGCAGCGGCATGTTGACCATCACGCCCACCGAGTAGCTGTTGCTGCGCGTCGCGCCCTGGCTGCCGCCGGCGCCGGCGGCAGCGCTGCCGGTGACCGACCAGCTGAGCTGCGGCCTGCCTTGCGCGTCCACCGCCTGCGCGTAGCGGTTGGCGGCCGCGGCCTGCGCACCCAGTTGCGCCAGGTCGTACGAGCGTTCGACATCGGCCAGCAGCACCTCCAGGCCGGGCACCTGCGCGAACACCGTGGACAGCCCTTCGGTACCGGGCAGCCCGTCGCCGACCAGGCGGCGCAGGCGCAGCTCGACCTGGCGCACCGCCGACTGCGTCTGCGTCTGCGACAGCTCGGCCTGCTCCAGCGTCTTGCGCGCCTGGATCAGTTCACTCGCGCGGCCGCGGTCGGCGCGCACGATGCTCTCCAGCGCCTCGACCAGGCAGCCCATCTTGCGCACGTGGTTGCGCCACACCTGCACCTGGCTGCGCTGGCGGCTGCGCTCCAGCGCCAGCGACACGGTGGTCAGCGCCAGCTGTTCCTGCTGGCTGAGGTGGCCGTAGCGCGCCGACTCCGCGAGTTGCGTCTTCCAGTCGGCCAGGCGGTCGGTGCGGCCGCCGTCGTACAGCAGCTGGCTGATGTTGAGGTTGGCGCGCAGCTGCGCGGCCGCGGTTTCGTTGACACCCGCGACACGGCTGCCACCGGGGCCGACGCCGGCGCCGACGTTGGCCTGGATGGCCTTGGCCGACCGCGTCTCCTCGATGTCCTGCAGCGCGGCCTCGGCCAGCAGGCGCGCCGCGCCGACGGCATGGCTGCGCTGCAGCGCCTGGTCGACCAGCGACTGCAGCGTCACCCGCGGCTCGGCCGGCGGCACCGCGCCGGCGGCGGCAGGCTGGGTGTCGGTGAAGGATTGCAGGCTGTCTTCGTCCAGGCAGCGCGCCTGCGCCGGCTGGGCCAGCAACATGCACAGCACCAGCAGCGCTGCCGCCTGGCCGGCGCGGGCCGGACTCGACACGCAGGTGCCGACCCGGCGGCCCGGCAGTGGCGTGAAGGTGCGGCGGTTCATCGGCTCTCCTGTGCCGGCACGCCGCGTCCCTGCGGCATGCCACCCGAGCAGTCTCGCCGCGGCGGCCGCAGCCCGATCGCAGGAGTTCAGGCGCGTTTGCGGGGCTATTTCGCTGCGTCGCCGGCAGCGCATGCCCGTGACTTGCGTAGGCAGACTTCATTGGCTTCGCACCCACGCCAACGCACAACAGCGCCCCACCATCAGCAGCTTCTACGGCATCCTGATACGGATGTATTTCTTCGACGCCGAGCAGCACCACCTGCCGCACATCCACGCGCAGTATCAGGGGCAACAAGCGCAGTTCGCCATTGACAGCGGCGATCTGCTTGCCGGCGCTTTGCCGCGTGCGCAGATGCGCCTGGTGCAGGCCTGGATCGAAATCCATCAGGACGAGCTGGCTGCTGCGTGGCAGATGGCCGTCAACGGCTTTCGCCCAGGCAAAATCGCACCCTTGCAGTGATGAAGGAGCCCGTGCCATGAACCCCCACGTCACCCGCCCGACCCCGCAAGCCGAGCACCGCTTGCTGCTCGAATTCGCCAACGGCGAGACGCGCGTGTTCGATTTGACACTCTGGCTCGACAAAGGCGTCTTTCGCGCGCTGCGCGACAGCCCCGAATTCGCGCAGGCCCGTGTCGTGGACGGCTCAGTCGAATGGCCGGGGGAAATCGACTTGAGCTACGACACGCTGTACTTGCGCAGTAGGGTGGTGGCTCCGGCAACCACGGCGTGAGCGATCCAGCGCGGGAGCATCCAACGCACAGGCGCTGCGGCCGAATCGATGCGGAAGCCAAAGTATGCGCCTCGGAGAACAATGCTGTCGAACTCGCTCCCGGTCGCGTGACGGCCGGTGACATTGTCTTCGCTCCCTCCGCCGGTTGCTCACGACTGCGCGCGAAACCCAGTCCCACCTCGCCGACGCGCTCGTAGCCGAGGCGGCGTGACCTCTCGCTCAGCCCTGCGGCTGGGCCCCAAACATCCAGGCCGCGACGCTGAAGCTGCCGAAGGCCAGCACCGTGCTCGTCATGATGATGCGCGCGATGCGCCCGTTGTCGGCGCCGTAGCGCTCGGCCAGGATTGCCACGTTGCTGGCGCTGGGCAGCGCCGCCACCAGCGTCAGCACGGTGATCTGAAAGCTGCTGATCGGCGCGCCCAGCGCGCGTGCCGCCAACCCCAGCGCCAGCACCAGCAGCGGATGCACCAGCAGCTTGATCAGCGCCACCGGCAGGTAGTCCTGCAGCGGCGTGCGCCGGGTGGCGTGCTGGCCGGCGCGAAACAGCACCGCGCCGATCGTGAACAGCGCCACCGGCGTCGCCGCGTCGGCGAGCATGTAGACGATGGTCTGCAGCGGCCCCGGCAGCGACCAGCCGGCGACCGAGAACGCGCCGCCCAGCGCAATCGACCACGGCAGCGGGTTGGACAGCGTGCCGCGCAGCGCCCGCAGCGCCGCCGTGCGCGCGCCGTGTTCGGCTGCGCCATGGGCCTGCGCCAGCGCGATGCACAGTGAACTGGTGACGAAGATGTCGGCCAGGATCGAGCAGATCATCGGCCCCGCCGCCGCCTTGCCCAGCAGCGCCACCAAGAGCGGCACGCCCATGAAGCCGGTGTTGGGGAAGGCCGCCACCAGCGCGCCGAAAGCGGCGTCCTTCAGGTGCACGCGTGCCGACAGCGTCACCGATACGGTGAAGAACACCATCAGCAGCGCCGACGACAGGTACACCGCCAGCACCGCCGGGTTGAGCAGTTCCAGGATCGGCGTGCCGGCGCCAAAGCGGAACAGCATGCACGGCAGCGCAAAGTACAGCACGAAGGCGTTCAGGCCCGGGATCGCACTCTCGGGCAACACGTGGCGGCGCGCGGCCAGGTAGCCGCACAGCACCAGCGCGAAGAAGGGGATGGTGACGGCCAGAATCGCTTGCATGGGCCCTGAGTATCTCAACGGCCGCAGTCGCCTTCCGTCCCGGCCAAAAGGCTTTTCGTCGCGCGGCCCTGGGGGTGGGCAGCGCGAATGCTTAAGCTCGCGGCACTTCCGCACCGGCCCCGCGCCCGAAACTCCATGTCCAACCCCCTGCTCTCCTCCCTCGGCCGCGGCCTGCGCAGCGCCTGGCGTTTGCTCGACGCGACGCGGCGCACGCTGCTCAACCTGCTGCTGCTGGCGCTGCTCGTCCTGCTGGCATGGGCCGTGCTCAAGCCGGACGCGCCGCGGCTGCGCGACAAGACCGCCCTGGTGCTGGACCTCTCCGGCACGATCGTCGAGCAGCGCACCGGCCTGAAGGTGCGCGAGCAGCTGCTCGGGCAGGCGCGCGGCGAGGACAACGAGCAGACGCGCTTGCGCGACGTGCTGTCGGTGCTGGACGCCGCGGCCAAGGACGACAAGATCGGCCATGCGCTGCTGATGCTCGACGGCCTGTCCGGCGGCGGCCTGTCGTCGCTGCCGGTGCTGCGCGAGGTGGCGCTGGCGCTGGAGCGCTTCAAGGCCAGCGGCAAGCCGGTCTACGCCTGGGGCTCGGACTTCGACCAGCGCCAGTACTTCCTGGCCGCGCACGCCACCGAGGTCTGGCTGCACCCGATGGGCAGCGTCCTCATCGAGGGTTTCGGCCGCCAGCGCAGCTACTACAAGGAGCTGTTCGACAAGATCGGCGTCACGGCCAACGTCGTGCGCGCCGGCAAGTACAAAAACGCCGCCGAGACCTACACCGCGAACGGCCCCAGCACCGAGACGCTGGAGTCCGAAGGCCTGCTGTGGGGCACGCTGTGGAACAGCTACACCGCCGGCGTCGAAAAGGCACGCCAACTGCCGGCCGGCAGCGTAGCGGCGGCCATCGAGTCGCTGCCGGCCAGCCTGGTGGCGGCGCAGGGCAACCCGGCGCGCTGGGCGCTGGAGCGCAAGTGGGTCGACGCGCTGAAGACGCGCGACGAACTGCGCGCGCTGCTCATCGACAAGGGCGCCAAGGACGACGACGCCAAGACCTTCCGGCAGGTCGCCTTTGCCGACTACCTGCGGCGGATCAAGCCGCGCACCGACGGCGACGCCGTGGGCGTGGTGGTGGCGCAGGGCAACATCGTCGACGGCCGCGCCGGGCCGGGCACGGTGGGCGGGCTGTCCACGGCCGAACTCATCCGCAGGGCGCGCGACGACGACAAGATCAAGGCGCTGGTGCTGCGCGTGGACTCGCCCGGCGGCAGCGCCTTCGGCTCCGAGCTCGTGCGGCGCGAACTCGAGCTCACGCGCAAGGCCGGCAAGCCGGTGGTCGTGAGCATGGGCAACCTGGCGGCCAGCGGCGGCTACTGGATCAGCATGGCCGCCGACGAGGTCATCGCCGACGAAGCCACCATCACCGGCAGCATCGGCGTCGTCGGGCTGCTGCCCACCGCCCAGGGCGCGCTGGACAAGCTGGGCGTGCACACCGGCGGCAGCACGACGACCTGGCTGACCGGCGCCTACGACCCGCGCCGCGCGCTCGAACCGCGCTTCGTGCAACTGGTGCAGAGCGTCATCGACGGCGCCTACAAGGACTTCACGACGCTGGTGGCCACGGCGCGCAAGAGCACGCCCGAGAAGATCCACGAACTGGCGCAAGGCCGTGTCTGGGCCGGCCGGGACGCGCACGCGCGAGGCCTCGTCGACCGCCTGGGCAGCTACGGCGACGCCATCGCGTCTGCTGCCAAGCTGGGCAAGCTGGGGGCCGACCCGCGCATCGAGTACATCGAAGCCAAACCCGGCCGGTTGCAGCGCCTGCTGCAGCAGTTCGGTGCTTCATCGTCGCTGGACCTGGCGGCGGCCTCGTCGGCGTCCGGTCTGCACACCCTGCTGCTCGGCACGGGCCTGGCGCCGCAGGCGGCGCGGACGCTGGCGCAGGACCTGGGCTGGCTGGCCGACATGACCGAACACCGCAAGCCCTTCGTCACCGCCGCGCACTGCCTGTGCCAGGCGCCCTGAACGCGCCCTGAAGGCGCGCACGCGACAGGGCTCCGGTCAGGACGCTGCGCGCAGCGCCTGCTGCGCGCGCAGCAGCACCGGGTCGCGGCCGGCGGCCTTGTCCGCCGCCGTGGGCTGCACGTCCACGTCGGGCAGCAGTCCGGCGTCGGGCAACTCGGTGCTGGCGAAGGTGCCGATGAGCGGGATGTCGACTTCCAGCCCGCTGGCCGGCAAGCGCAGGAAGAAGAAGGCGCCGCCGTTGAGTCCACGCTGGTTGCCGCCGGTGGGCCCGCCCACCAGCAGCCCCAGCCGATGCCGCTGCACGAGCTGCACGAAGCGGAAGGTCGCCGAGTGGTTGGCGCCGTCCACCAGCACGGCGACGCGGCCCTCGAAGCGCGCGCCCTGGGGCTGGATCAGGCCGCCGGCCCGGCCGTCGAGCCGGAAGAAGCCGTTGCCCAGGTCGTGCGCGCGTTCGCCCCAGTCGCGAAAGCCGTCGTCCCAGGTGTCGAAGTGGCGGTTGAGCGCCGCCGGCACGCGGCGATAGCGCACCCGGGCTTCGTAGAACCGGGTGTCCAGCGGCCGGTCGATCAGCCGCGCCAGGATTTGATCACCGCAGTCCAGGCCGCCTTCGTTGCCGCGCAAGTCGACCACCAGCCGCCGCACGCGCGAACCGTGCAGGGTCTCGAAGACGCGGTCCAGGTACGCCCGCCAGTCCCAGCGCGTGTTGTAGACGGCCCATCCGGGCATCGTCAGCACCGCGCCGCCGTCGTCGTCCAGGCTCAGCGGCCATGCCGGGTCTCGATCACGTCGCCGCCGTCGGGCGCCAGCAACGCCAGTTGCGCCGCCGCGTTGTGGCCGTCGGCGCGCACGAGCGGCAGCAGCAGCTCCCGCACGCGGGCCATCGGCTGGCCGTTGAGGCTCAGCAGCGTGCCGCCCAGCGGCACCTGCGCTGCCGCCCTGGCGTGTGCGCCAGTGACCACCGCGTCGTCGCCGAGCCAGCTGAAGTGCAGCGGCAGGCGCGGCGGGTCCAGGCACAGCACGCTCCTGGCAGCGCCTCTTTGGTTGTAGAAGTTGGTGTAGGTGTGGCCGCAGCGCAGCGTGCCCAGGCACTGGCTGAGCGCCAGCGCACGCGTGCGCAGCGCGCTCGCTTCGTCAGCGGCCCCGACACTGGCCGCCCACCGCCGGCGCAGCGTGGCCAGGCCCTCGGCCAGGCGCTCGGGCGACAGGTAGCGACGGGTGCCGGGATGCAGCGTCAGCAGCGCCTGCTCCAGCAGGTCGAGGTCTTCGACAAGCTGCGCCGCAGAGGGCATCGACTGGCTGGCCGCTGCGCCGACGCCGGCGGACGCCGCCACGGCCAGCGCCAGGAGGCATGAACGTCTGTTGAACATCGCGGGTTCCTGGTACTGCTGAACACGGCAAGGCGCGACTGTAGCGAGCCACGCGGCGGACGACGGCTGCCTTCAGGCGCGGACGGCCCCCGGCCGGCCCGCGGCCACCGCAAAGCGTGCCTGCACCGACAGCGGGCTGCGGACTTCGCGCGCATCGGTCACCACCTGCAGCGTGGCCTGCAGTTGATCGGGCTGCAGGCTGAAGCGGACGTAGCCGCGCTGGTCGGCGCGGGCATGGTGGACGTGCAGGTTGAAGGCCCGCGCGGCGTCGACGCGGGCCTGCGGCAGGCCCAGGCTGCTGATGCTGGTGCCGCAGAACTCGGTGGCCAGCACCGGCGAGCGCGCGCATGGCGCAGGAACGCGGGGGCCAGCGTGGCGGCCGCGGCCAGGCCCAGCAGCCGGCGGCGCTGCTTCGTCACCGCGGCGGCAGCACCGGCTTTGCCGGCGGCCGGGCCAGGTCGTCCAGGCTCAGGCCCTTGTCGCGCAGCAGGCCCTCGAGCAGCGGCTTGAGCTCGCCCAGCCGCTCGTCGACGGCGTCGCGCACGGTGTCGACGAAGACCTGCGTGCTGCGCTCGATCTCGATGTTGAGCGCAGCACCCGGCGCCTTGTCGGCGAAGGTCGTCATGCGCAGCGTCTCGGGGATCAGCCAGACCTCGAACCAGCCGCTGCCGTCGCCCTGGCGCTGCGCCTCGGCCACCGTGAGGCTGGCGCCGTTGACCGCGATGTAGCCCTTGGCGAAGACGTAGCGCATCCACGGCGCGGGCACGGCGACGCGCAGCACGTGGTTGTTCTCGGGCCGGCGGACTTCGGCCACGCGGGCCTTGAAGTCGACATGGCCCGACAGCGGATGGCCGCCGATCTCGGCGCCGTCGCGCGCCGCGCGCTCGACGTTGATGCGGCTGCCTTCGTGCAGCGCACCGAGCGTGGTCAGCGCCAGGCTCTGCTGCATGACGTCGAAGTCGGCGGCTGCGTTGCCGTGCAGCGCCGTCGCCGTCAGGCAGACCCCGTCCACCGACACGCTGGCGCCGATGGCCAGGCCGGCCGCAAAGCCGGGCTCGAAAGCGAGCGTGAAGCTGCGCAGGCCGGGGCGATCCTGCAACTGCGCGACCGTGGCCACGCCTTGAACGATGCCGGTGAACATAGGGCCGCAAGCTTAGCAGCGCGCGGCAGCGCGACCCGGCTCAATGCATCGGCAGCAGCGGCGCCTGACGCATCGCGTTGAGCGGGAACAGGTCCTGGATCGCGCGCAGTGCGTCGAGCTTCAGGTGCGGGAAGAGGTCGGCCAGTGCGCGGTGGGCTTCGGCTTCGCGCAGCAGGGCCTCGCGGGCATCCCTGGCAACGGGATTGGGTGCGGGTGCAGCAAGCGTGACGGTCAAGTCGGGCTCCAGGGGTCGGCAGCAACTGGGACTGGAGTCTCGCGAGCGCCGGTTTCAGCGCCATCGCAGGTGCTGTTTCATGTGTTGCAGCCGCCGCGGCCGTCTGGCGCTGCGCCGGTGCCGGGCGGTCCGCCGCGCGCGCATGAAAAAGCCGGCGGTTGCCGGCGCGGATGGACGGCCCCTGACGGGCCGCTGATCGGCGGGGCTCAGCCGCGCGGGGCTTGCGCCACTTCGGGCTGGTGTTCGACGGGGGCCACATGCTGCGCGCTGGGCAGCGGGTTCCACAGGCTGATCGACATCACGATCGCGACCACGGCCAGCGCAAACGCGGCGGGTTCCAGCTCGATCCGGCTCGGGCGCACGTACGGTTGCTGGCTGGCGGGGGTGCTGGAGGTCTGGCTGTCCACTGTCGAGGTCCTTGCGGCGGTTGATCTGTCGCCTGATTGGCAACGCCGGGCGAGTGTCTGGGGGCCGGACTGCATTTCACAGGACTTCCTGCACGGCGGGGCGGTGAGATGCTCACAAACCCCCCATCTGCGGGGCCCCGTTCAGGGGGGTTTGAAGCCCTTGGGCGACCAGAGAGGCCAGCAAAGCCCCCTGGCGACAGGCGCCGGCGACCACGCGCGACGGCCCCAGGCGCGCGGCTACGATCGCGCCATGGACGATGCCGCGCTCACCGATGGCTTCACCCTGGCCGCGGCGCCCAGCGGCTTCGTCGACGACCCCTACCCGACCTACGCCGCGCTGCGCCGCCGCAGCCCGGTGCACGCGCTGGCGCCCGGCAGCTGGCTGCTGACCCGCTACGACGACGTGCTGGCCGCCTACCGCAGCCCGCACATGAGCAGCGACAAGCGGGCCGAGTTCGCACCCCGCCTTGGCGCCGGCACGCCGATCTTCGAACACCACACCACGAGCCTCGTCTTCAACGACCCGCCGCTGCACACGCGCGTGCGCCGCTTGCTGATGGGGGCGCTGAACCAGCGCGCGATCGCGCGCATGGAAGCCGGCGTGCAGTCGCTCGTGACGCGGCTGCTCGACCGGCTCGCCGACGAGCCGGCGCCGGACCTCGTCGAGCACTTCGCGGCCTGCATCCCGGTGGAGGTCATCGGCAACCTGCTGGACGTGCCGCATGCCGAGCGTGGACCGCTGCGCGACTGGTCGCTGGCGATCCTGTCGGCGCTGGAGCCCGCCCCCGACGCGGCGCTGCTGGCGCGCGCCAACGCCGCCGTCCCCGACTTCTGCGCCTACCTGCGGCAGCTGGTCGCCGAGCGCCGCCGCCACCCGGGTGACCCCGAGTCCGACCTGCTGACACGCCTGCTGCAGGGCGACGCGCAAGGCACGCTCGGCGAGGTCGAGCTGCTGCACAACTGCATCTTCCTGCTCAACGCCGGCCACGAGACCACGACCAACCTGATCGGCAACGGCGTGCATGCGCTGCTCACGCACCGCAGCCAGTGGCAGCGGCTGCTGGCCGAGCCGGCGCTGATCAACAGCGCGGTCGAGGAGCTGCTGCGCTTCGAAAGCCCGCTGCAGCTGAACAACCGCCGCAGCACCGCGCCGCTGGTCTTCAGCGGCCGCGAGCTGCCTGCCGGCAGCTTCGTCACGCTGGCCATCGGCGCCGCCAACCGCGACGCTGGCGCTTTCGACCAGCCCGAACAACTGGACATCGCCCGCAAGCCCAACAACCACCTGGCGTTCGGACAAGGCGCCCATGCCTGCTCGGGCATGAACGTGGCGCGGCTGGAAGCCCGCATCGCTCTGGCCGGACTGCTGGCGCGCGCCCCCCGGCTGCAACTGCGCGGGCCGGCCGAGCGCGACCGCCGGCTCCGCTTTCGCGGTTGGCGCACGTTGCCGGTGGCGCTGTCCTGAGGCTGCCCGCAGCGCCGCCGAGCGGCGCGCCGCGCCAGCGACGACAATCCGCGCGCAGGGCGGGCTCCGCAGAGGGCCTCCCTGCACCTTCACCCCCATGAGCCAACTGCGCGCCCTCCTGCTGACCGACGTCGTCGACAGCACCCTGCTGTCCGAGTCGCTGGGCGATGCCGCCATGGCCGCCGTCTGGGCCGCGCACGACCGCGTCGCGCGCGACCTGCTGCCGCGCTTCGGCGGCCGCGAGATCGACAAGACCGACGGCATGCTGCTGCTGTTTGAAGACGCTGCACCAGCCGCCCGTTATGCGCTGGCCTACCACCAGGCGCTGGCCACGCTGCCGGTGCCGCTGAAGGCCCGCGCCGGGCTGCATGTCGGGCCGGTGATCCTGCGCGAGAACAGCAGCGACGACGTGGCGCGCGGCGCCAAGCCGCTGGAGGTCGACGGCCTGGCCAAGCCCACCGCCGCGCGCGTCATGTCGCTGGCGCGCGGCGGCCAGACGCTGCTCACGTCCGAGGCCCGGCAGGCGCTCGCCGACTGGACGCTGCCGCTGCAGTCGCACGGCCACTGGGTGCTCAAGGGCGTGTCGACGCCGCTGGAGCTGTTCGAGACCGGCCTGGATGCGTCCACCTTCGCGCCGCCGCCCGACGGCGAGAAGGTCTACCGCGTGGTGGCCGTGGGCGAGCGCTGGCTGCCGGCGCGCGAGATCCCCAACAACCTGCCGCAGCAGGCCACGTCCTTCATCGGCCGCGAGCGCGAGCTCGATGACCTGAAGGCCGCGCTCGCCCGTTCGCGCCTGGTCACGCTGCTGGGCATGGGCGGTCTGGGCAAGACGCGGCTGTCGCTGCAGGTGGCGGCCGAGGTGATGGCCGAGTTCCCGGACGGCGCCTGGTTCCTGGACCTGTCGCCGATCCGCGACCCGCTGCTGGTGCTGGCCGAGGCCGCGCAGGTGCTGGCGGTACGCGAGGAACCCGGCCGCCCGCTGCTGCAGACCTTGTGCGCGCACCTCGCCGAGCGCCGCGCGCTGCTGGTGCTGGACAACTGCGAGCACCTGATTCAGCCCGCGGCCGAACTCGCCCACGCGCTGCTGCGCGCCGCGCCGGGCGTGCGACTGCTGGCCAGCAGCCGCGAGGCGCTGCACGTGCCGGGCGAACAGGTGGTGCCGATCCTGCCGCTGCCGGTGCCGGGCCGCGGCGACGACCTGCAGTCGCTGTCGCGGTCGACGGCGGTACGCCTGTTCGTCGAACGTGCGCGCGCGCACAAGCCGGAGTTCAAGCTCGACGCCGCGCAGGCGCCGGCAGTGGTCGAGCTGGTGGCGCGGCTGGAAGGCATCCCGCTGGCGCTGGAACTGGCCGCGGCGCGCGTGCGTCTGCTCGGCGTGGCCGACATCAACAAGCGGCTGGCCGACCGCTACAAGCTGCTCACCGGCGGCAGCCGCGTGCTGCAGCAGCGCCAGCAGACGCTGCGCGCGCTGGTCGACTGGTCCTACGAGTTGCTGCGCCCGCAAGAGCAGCTGCTGCTGCGCCGCCTGGCGGTTTTTGCCGGCAGCTTCGACCTCGAAGCCGCCGAAGCGGTGTGCGGCGCCGAGCCGCTGGATGCGCTGGAGGTGATGGACCTGCTGGCGTCGCTGGTCGAGAAGTCGCTGGTGACGATGGAAGACCGCGGCGGCAGCGCACGCTACCGCATGCTGCAGACGCTGCGCGACTATGCGCAGGACAAGCTCAGCGCCGACGCCGACGCCAAGACCATCGCCGCACGCCACTGCGAGCACTACTTCGTCGTCGCCAAGCGGGTGCGCGACGGCCTGCGCGGCGCCGACAGCGTGCACTGGGCCGAGCAGGCCGAGACCGAACTCGACAACCTGCGCGCGGCGATGGTCGAGTCGCGCCACGGCGTCGCCGACATCGCCATCGCTGCCAAGCTGCCGATGGCGCTGCAGACCTTCTGGCTGCTGCGCGGCCACGCCAGCGAGGGCCGCGCCGCCGTGCGCGCGGCGCTGGCGCTGCCGGGCATCCAGGCCTCGGACCGCTGCCACGCCTGGGCGCTGTACATCGGCGCCGTGCTGGCGTCGAGCCAGAGCGACCATGCCGAAGCCCGGCGCATGCTGGAGACCAGCCTCGCGCTCGTGCGCCGGCTGGGCAACCCGGCCGAGGTCGCGGCCACGCTGTCGACACTGGCCGTGGTGCGGCTGCAGAGCAACGACGCGCTGGCGGCACGCGAGAGCGAGCTCGAAGCGCTGGCGATCTTCGAGCAACTGGCCGACCCGAGGTGCCAGGCCATCAGCCACCTGCACCTGGGCCAGGTGGCGGCACACGTGGCCGACGATGTCCTGGCCCGCAGCCACCTCGAACGCGGCCTGGCACTGGCGCGATCGGTCGGGCAGCAGGAAGTGCAGGCCGAGTGCAGTTTCGAGCTCGGCCTGCTGGCTTGCGAAGCGGGCGATGCAGCGCGCGCCCGCACCTGGGTGACCGAGGCGCTGGCGGAGAGCCGTGTCTCGGGCAACAAACGCGGCGAGGCCTGCGCGTTGTGGGCGCTGGCCAAGGTCGACCTGCTGCTGGGCGAACACGGCGCTGCGCGGCCCCGCCTGCACGCGGCGCTGAGGGCCTTTGCCGACTTCGAGATGCGAGAACAGCTGCTGGGCTGCGTCGAGGACATCGTGCACTGGGCCGACGGCTCGCCCGGGGCTGCGGCTGCGCAGGCTGCGGCCTGGGCTGCCGCCGTCGCGCAGGCGCGGCGCCAGTACGGCCAGCGGCGATCGGTGCGCTCGCACGCGCACTGGCAGTCGCAGGTGCAGACGCTGCGCGCGACGCTGGGCGAAGGCGAGTTCGACGCCCAGTACGCGCAGGGCCAGGCGTCGACAGTGGCGCAGTTGGTGGCAGCGGCGCTGGCCGCCACCGGCGAAGCGGCTACGCGCTGAGCCGCACCGCGTGCGCCGCGCGGCGGCGCACGGCCAGACTCGCGGCGATGGCCACGAGCACGAGGCCGAAGGACCCGGGCTCGGGCACGCGACGAAGGCGGCGGTAGTCGTCGTCGCTGATGACCGGGCCGAAGCTCAGGTCGGCGGCGGAGGAGCGACCGACCTCCTTCAAGTGCTGGTCGTACAGCACCAGCTGCGCGATGGTGTCGTCGAAGTGGAGCGAGAAGTACCGATCGGACCCGAGCAGCGGATTGGTGCCGGTGAAGATCAGCGAGCGCGACGTGTTCAGGCCGGTGATCTGGGTCTCGAACAGGCTGGTGCAGGTGCCGGGGCAGTTGTCGCCGTCGACGGTGAAGTCGATCAGTTCCTGCGTCAGGCCGTCCGGGTCGGCCACGGCTGCCGGCGCGTCGGCCAGGTAGGTT
Source organism: Rubrivivax sp. (assembly GCA_043760065.1). Taxonomy (GTDB): domain Bacteria; phylum Pseudomonadota; class Gammaproteobacteria; order Burkholderiales; family Burkholderiaceae_C; genus Rubrivivax. The sequence continues at coordinate 12,420 of JAYUPN010000240.1, read as the reverse complement.
CCGAGCACGATCGTCTCGATCGGCGTCGCCGGCGAGCCGCTGGCGTAGAAGTAGACCGTGACGTCCTGCAGCTCCGGGCGGTCGGCCGGGCCGGTGCCGGTGCAGGGCGTGGTGGCCAGCTGGACCACGGTGGCACCCAGGCCGATGTACGACGCCAGGCAGGCATCGGGCACGTACAGCCCGGCGCTGGCGCGCCAGCCCAGGCCCGGGAAGTCGGGGCCGTAGTCCGGGTCGGCAATGATCTCGACGTACGCGGCCTGCGCGCCTCCGGCCATGGCCACGGCAGCGCAGGCGGTGAGCAGGGCGCGTTTCAGCGTCTTGATGACTCGGTGATTCATGATCAGGGTTCCCACCAACGTTTTTATGCACAGGATGCCCGCAAGAAATGCGCCATCGCATCGAGGTGGCCCGGGCGCACGCTCAGGCGCGAGCATCCATGCGACTTTCGCCGCTCGCTCGGCCCTGCGTGCACTTCAGCCCACGCCACGACTGTAAGAAAACCCGACGTTGGCATAGGCTGCACCGCTCTCGCCCAGCTGCGCCTGCCAGCGGTTGGCTGGGGTGGTGCCGCCTTATGCTCGGCGCCTGCGCGTCGCCATGGAACCCTTCAAGAACCTCCTCCATCCCGGCCTGATCAAGCGCATGGCCGCGCACCTGCAGCGTGCTTGGCCGGGGTTCGACGCCCAGCGCTTCGAGGCGCTGGCCGGCCGGCGCCTGCAGGACCTGGAGATGAAAGCGCGCGCGATGCAGATTGCCGACGCGCTGCAAGCCACCTTGCCCGCCGACTTTGCGCACGCCGCCCGCGTGCTCGACGCGGCGCTCGCGCCGCCGTGGCCTGACGACCGCATCGGCAGCGACGACCCCGGCCGCGACGGCCTGGAGGGCTGGGCGCTGTGGCCGGTGGGCGCGTTCATCGCACGCGCCGGGCTGCACGACCCGCAACGGGCGCTGCAGCTGTTGCACGCGCTGACGCAGCGCTTCAGCGCCGAGTTCGCGATCCGGCCCTTCATCGTCGCGCATCCGCAGCTGTGCTTCGACACTTTGCAGCGCTGGACCAAAGACCCCAGTGCGCACGTGCGCCGGCTGGTCAGCGAAGGCAGCCGGCCGCGCCTGCCCTGGGGCATCCGCCTGCACGGCCTGGTCCAGGATCCCACGCCGACGCTGCCGCTGCTGCAGGCGCTGCAGGACGACCCCAACCCTTACGTGCGGCGCAGCGTGGCCAACCACCTCAACGACATCGCCAAAGACCACCCGCAGCGGGTGGCGCAGTGGCTCGAGCAGCACCTGCCCGATGCGTCGACCGAGCGCCGCGCGCTGCTCAAGCACGCCAGCCGCACGCTCATCAAGGCCGGCGACGCTGCGGTGCTCAAGGCCTGGGGGCTGGGCCGCGCCTTCCGTGGCGACGCCACGCTGCAAGTGAAGCCCCGGCGCGTCGAACTCGGCGGCGTGGTGTCGATCAGCCTGCAGCTGCAGTCCGCCAGCGCCAGGGCGCAGACGCTGGCCATCGACTACGCCGTGCACCACGTCAAGGCCAACGGCAGCAGCAGCGCCAAGGTGTTCAAGGGCTGGCAGCTGCAGCTGCCGCCGCAGGCGCAGGTGCTGCTCGTCAAGCGCCATTCCCTGCGCCCGGTGACGACGCGCCGCTACCACGCCGGGCGCCACGAACTGGCGGTGCAGATCAACGGCCAGGTCGTCGCGCAGGACCACTTCATGCTCACCTTGCCCAAGGACGCCGGCGATGCCTGAACCCCGCTTCGACGTCGATGCCGACATCACCGTCGCGCACACGATCGACAAGGCCTTCTACCTCGACGAAGCCGTGTTCCGCGAGGCGCGCGAACGGGTCTTCGCGCCGGCCTGGCACTGGCTGGGTCCGGCGGCCGAGGTCGCCGAACCCGGCAGCCTGGCGCCGCACGAGCTGCTGCCGGGGCTGCTGGACGAAGCGGTGCTGCTGGCGCGCGACCGCCAGGGCACGCTGCGCTGCCTGTCCAACGTCTGCACGCACCGCGCCAACCGGCTGGTCGCTGCGCCCTGCCGCGCCGAACACATCCGCTGCGGCTACCACTCGCGCCGCTTCGAACTCGACGGCCGGCTGCGCCACATGCCCGGCTTCGAAGGCGCGCGCAACTTCCCGAGCCCCGCCGACAACCTGCCGCAGTTGGCGCTGGGCGAATGGGCCGGCCACGCCTTCACGTCGCTGGCGCCACGCCTGCCGCTGGCGCAGTGGCTGGGCGAGATGGCACGGCGGCTGTCCTGGCTGGACATCGACCACTGGCAGCCCGATGCCAGCCGCTCGCGCAGCTTCGAGTTCGATGCGCACTGGGCGCTGTACGTCGAGAACTACCTCGAAGGCCTGCACATCCCCTTCGTGCACCCGGCGCTGAACCAGACGCTGGAGATGGCCGACTACCGCTACGAGCTGGGCGCGGCCAGCGTGCTGCAACTGGCGCTGGCGCGCGAAGGCGTTGCGGCCTTCGAGCCGCCCGCCGGCAGCCCCGACCACGGCCTGCGCGTCGCCGCGTACTACTGGTGGTTGTTCCCGAACCTGATGTTCAACTTCTACCCCTGGGGCCTGTCGGTCAACGTCGTGCAGCCGCTGGGCCCGGCGCGCACGCGCGTGCTGTTCCGCAGCTTCGTCGCCGATGCCTCACTGCTGGGCCTGGGCGCCGGCGGCGCGCTCGACCCGGTCGAGCACGAGGACGAGGCGGTGGTGCTGTCGGTGCAGCAGGGCCTGCGCTCGCGCCTGTACCACCGCGGCCGCTACGCGCCGGTGCACGAACAGGGCACGCATCACTTTCATCGCCTGCTGTGCGCGGCGATGGCGGGCGGGCCGGCGATCGAAAAATTGCAACGCTGCCCTCAACCGGTCGCAGCCGCCGCGACGGGCTCGGCTCCTACGATCCACGCCGTGCACAGACAAGTTCGCGCCACAGCAGCAGATGCTCCAGGCGGACCCCTTCCAACCCACTCGGAGCATTCCCCGTGATCGATTCCTTCAAGACCCCTCTCGTCGTCACCGGCCGCGTCCTGCTGGCCCTGATGTTCATCCTGGCCGGCTTCAGCAAGCTCGGCAACCTCGAAGGCACTGCCGGCTACATCGCCAGCGGCGGCCTGCCGTTGGCGTCAGTGCTGGCTGTCGTCGTGGGCCTGCTGGAACTGCTGGGTGGCCTGGCCATCGCAGCCGGCTTCCACGCGCGCTGGGCCGCGCTGGCGCTGGGTCTGTTCACGCTGGCGGCGACCCTGCTCTTCCACCAGTTCTGGGCCGTGCCGGCAGGGCAGGCGATGGTGCAGCAACTGATGTTCATGAAGAACCTGTCGGTGGCCGGCGGCCTCTTCATCGTCGCGGCGCTGGGCGCCGGGCCGGTGAGCTTCGACGCGCGGCGCAACCTGCGCCTGGCCGCGGCCTGAAGTCGCAGCGGCGCAACGGGGCCCCTCAGGGCGGCGCGACACGGCGCCGCGTCGCCTGCTCGAAGGCAAAGGACAGCGCGATCAACCGGGGCTCGCTGCAGGCCGCTGCGGCAAAGCTGACGCCGAACGGCGCCCGCGGGGGCTCGAACCCGGCAGGCCAGGGCGGCGTCGGGTTCAGACGAAAGAAGCCGAACGGCACCGCCACCGTCGGATACCCGGGCCGCGCGCTGATGTTCCAACCCGAGACGCCGGCAAACAGGATGGCGTCGAGCCGGTGTTGTTTGATCACGGCGTCGATACCCTGCGTGCCGGCCAGCCGCAGGTCCTTCGCCCGATCGGCTTCGTAGCGGACGCGGTCGGCCACGAGGTCGATCTCGTCGGAGATATCCAGCAGCGCCTGCCCGTACTTGAGCGTGCCCCGTGTGATGCGGCTGCTGTTGAAGCGCCGCAACTCGGCCAGGTTGGCCAGCGGTGCGGCGGCGCCCAGGCTCGCCAGCCAGGCGTTGAAGTCGCGCTTCATTCCGTACTTGAAGACGATCGAGCAGTTGGTGTCGTTGCCCTTGGCCGCGGTGCAGACGTTCCACTGCAGGAAGTTCGCACCCGGGTCGGGGTCGATCACGCTCGGAATGTCCGCCGGGTCGACGATCTCGGCACCTTCGCGGCGCAGCACCTCGATCGCCTCGGCCATCAGTTGCGACTGCTCGGCGTTGAGACCGCCGCGCGGGTTGGTGTCGCCGGGCAGGCTCAGCCTGTCGTAGAAGAACGCACGCGGGATGCCGATGCGGGCGCCGCGCAGCGCACTCCGCTGCAGGAAAGGCCGGTAGTCGTGGTTGGGGGGCGCGGCGCAGGCGCGCGTGGCGGCGTCGTTCGTGTCGGGTGCGGAGCGTTCGAGTTCACCCAGCAGGATCGCAGCGTCGGTGACCGTGCGCGCCATCGGGCCCGCCGTGTCCTGATCGGCCGTGATCGGGATGATGCCGTGGCGGCTGATGCGCCCCAGCGTGGGCTTGATGCCGACCAGCATGTTCTGGTTGGCCGGGCTGAGGATCGAGCCCGATGTCTCGGTGCCGACGCTGGCAGCCCACAGGCTGGCCGCGGTGCCGATGCCCGAACTCGAGCCGCCGGTCGGCAACACCCCGCGCCCGTCGTCGAAGCCCGGGCGCGGGTCGCGCCGCGTGTCGTAGGGGTTCATGCCGTAGCCGAAGAGCGCGCTGTAGTTGGCGGGCATGGGCGTGGGCGCGGCGGCGACCCAGTTCGCCAATTCGGTGAGCACGGTCTTGGCCAGGATGATCGCGCCGCGTTCGCGCAACACGCGGGCGAGGGTCGCGTCGTAGGGCGGCAGCAGGCCCTCGAATGCCACCGCGCCGCCGGTGGTAGGCAGGTCACGGGTGTTGATGTTGTCCTTCAGCGCCACGGGAATGCCGTGCAGCGGCCCGCGCAAGCGGCCTTGCGCACGCTCGCGGTCGAGCGCATCGGCCTCTTCCAGCGCACGCGGGTTGACGCTGGCAGCAGCATTCAGCCGGTTCTGGTGGGTGGCGATGCGCGCCAGGTACTCGAGCACCAGCTGGCGCGACGTCACGCGACCTTCGGCCAGCGCCTGCTGCAGCTCCGGGATGCCGGCCTCGACGACGTTGAATCGCGGCGGCTCGGCCGGCCGGTGCGCACACCCGGCCAACACGCCGAGCACTGCCATCAGCAGCCACTTGATCGTTGACATCTTGTCCTCCCCGGGCCTGTGCAGCCCCGCTGTGTTTTCGCCACTGCCTGACCCGGCCCCTACAGCCGCATCAACTGCTCCACCTCGTCCATCACCAGGTTCATGCGCCGCACGAGCACGCGGTACGGCTCGGGCGTGCTCAGGTCGAGCCCGGCCTGCTGGAGCAGTTGGTGCGGCGGCACCGAGCCGCCGGCGCGCAGGACGTTCAGGAAGGCCTCGGGTGCGCCGGGCTTGCCGGCCAGGATCTGCTCGCCGAAGAACTGCGCCGCGGTGGCGCTGGTGGCGTAGGCGTAGACGTAGAAGGGGCGGTGGAAGTGCGGGATGAAGGCCCACTCCGCGCAGTACTGCGGGTCGATGGTCATCACGCCGGCGTCGGCACCGTGGTACTTGCGCAGCAGGGCGCAGTACAGCTCGGTGAACTTCTTGCCCGACAGCGCCTCGCCGCGCTGCTGCGCGTCGTGGGCCTGCAGTTCGAACTCGGCGAACATGGTCTGGCGGAAGAACGAGGCGCGCATGCGCTCCAGCACCTGGCTGAGCACGAAGATGCGCTCGGACGGCGTGCGCGCCGCTTTCAGCATGTGGTCGGTGAGCAGCACCTCGCTGGTGGTCGACGCGATCTCGGCCAGGAACAGCGGGTAGCCGGCGGACTCGGGCGGCTGCGCGCGCTGCGCCAGCACGTTGTGCATGCCGTGGCCCCACTCGTGGGCGAAGGTGACCAGGCTCTCGAAGCTGTCGGTGTGGTTGAGGAAGATGTAGGGCGTCAGACCGTACACCCCGGTGGCGTAGGCGCCGCTGCTCTTGCCCGGCGCCGGCCGCAGGTGCATCGTGCGCGCCGACAGCGCCAGCTGCAGCTGGCCCTGGTACTCGTCGCCCAGCGGCTTCATGGCTGCCAGCGTCAGCACCGACGATTCGTCGAGGCCGTAACGCCGTTCGGACTTCACCAGCTCGGGGTAGATGTCGTAGTAGTGCAGGTCGGGCAGTTGCAGCAGCTTCTGGCGCAACTTGAAGTAGCGGTGCAGCGTGGGCAGCGACTGGTTGGTCTCGGCCACCAGCGTGCGCAGCACCTGCTCGGGCACCTCCACCGTGTCCAGTGACGCCACCACCGCGCTCGGGTGCTTGCGCAGCCGGGCGTTGATGACGCCCAGGTTCACGCGCTGCGCCAGCAGGGCGCCCAGCGAGTTCTCGAAGCGGCCGTAGGTCTTCCAGAAGGCATCGAAGGCCTGCTTGCGCACCGCGCGGTCGGGGTGGCGGCGCAGCTCGTCGTAGCCGGTGTCGCTAACGCGCACCGGACGGCCGTCCACCGTCAGCGTCGGCCATTCGATGTCGGCATTGACGAGCAGCTGCCGCGTGTTGGAGAAACTGCCCAGCACCGGGCCGAAGCCGGCGAGCGCGGACTCCACCTCGGGTGCCAGCGTGTGCGGCGCCTGCCGCAGCGTCTTGCGCAGTCGCGACGCGTGCCGCTTCAAGCCTGGCTCCGCGGCTTCGAAGGCAGCAACCTTCTCGCGCCCCAGCGCCTGGATCTCCGGGTCGACCCAGGCCAGCGCGCTGGACACGCGGCCCGACAACGTGGACATCAGCCCCATGCGCTCCTGGTTGCGGCGATCGCCGTTGGCGGTGCTGCTCTGCGTGCTGGCATAGACCCACAGGCGCGACAGGCGCTGGCTGAAGGCCGACAGCCGGTCGAGCGTCGCGCGCAGGGCTGCCGCGTCGCGGCCCAGGCTGCCGCGCAGGGCCTGCAGCTGCGGGATCTCGGCCGCCACCGCCAGGCGTTCGGTGTCCCACGCCGCATCGGTGGGGAACAGCCGCGTCAGGTCCCACACCGCGCGCAGGTCGGGCTTGGCGTGTTCAGGGGTCGCCTGCTGCGCCAGGGCCGGAGCCCCCCACACGGCGCTCAGGACGGCGGCCGTCGCCAGGGTCAAGGCCTGCGCCTGCGGGCGCCACTGCAATCTTCTCTTCATCTTGGCAACCGAGGTGGAAAGGCCGCATTCTGGTGGCTCGCCCCGCGCGCCCCGGACAGGGCTTTCGCGGGGATTGCGCCGGCCGACGCGGCTCACTCGCGCGCGTCGCTCGGGGCGTCGCAGGCGGGATCGATGGCGAAGGCGCCGGCGCGGGCCAGCCCGTCGGCGTCGATCGAGAACTGGAACCACAGGCAGTCGTTGGTCGGGTAGCGCCACGACCAGGTCTGGCCACCGTCGCGGGCGCCGCGGCGCTCGCCGGGCGTTCCGATCCAGCGCAGCAGCGTCTCGCGCGGCAGCGGCGCCGTCGACTGCACGAGCAGGAACTCCCCTTCGCCCAGCACTTGACGAGCCTGCGTCACGCGGCCGGCATCGTCGAGGTCGATCATCCACGTCGTGCGGCCCCAGGGGCCGCTGGCGTATTCCAGCCGCTGCCCGGAGGGCTGCAGCGTATGGGTTGCCGTCGGCCGGCCCCAGGTCCTGAGCACCTCGTCAGCCGAGGTCCGCGGCGCCGGTACCGGCGTGGCGCAAGAGGCCATCAGCCAGGCGACGGGCAAGAGCAAGGCAGGCGACCTCATCGGACCATTCTGCTCCCGCATCGCAGCCCCGTCGGCGCGTGTCAAACTGAGGCCCTGCTGCCGCCACCGGCTTTGCCCGAACCCCTCCAGGAGACCCCATGTTCAAGGCCATCGTCATCGACAAGGACGAAGCCGGCTACCGCGCCGGCATCAAGGAGTTGGACGACAGCGCCCTGCCCGCCGGCGACGTGACGGTGCGCATCGCCTACAGCACCGTCAACTACAAGGACGGCCTGGCCATCACCGGCAAGGCGCCGGTGGTGCGCAAGTTCCCGCTGCACGCCGGCATCGACTTCGCGGGCACGGTCGAAGCCAGCGACGATGCGCGCTTCAAGCCCGGCGACGCCGTGCTGCTCAACGGCTTCGGCGTCGGCGAGACACACTCCGGCGGCCTGGCGCAGAAGGCGCGGATCAAGGCCGACTGGCTGCTGCCGTTGCCGGCCGGGTTGACGGCGCGCCAGGCGATGGCCATCGGCACCGCCGGCTACACCGCGATGCTGTGCGTGATGGCGCTGGAAAGGCACGGCCTGCAGCCCGGCAGCGGCGACGTGCTCGTCACCGGCGCCAATGGCGGTGTCGGCACGGTGGCCATCGCGCTGCTGTCGAAGCTGGGGCACCGCGTGGTCGCCAGCACCGGGCGCCTGAACGAGGCCGGGTTCCTGAGGAGCCTGGGCGCCGCCGAGGTGATTTCACGCGACGAACTCTCGACCCCCGGCAAACCGCTGGGCAAGGAACGCTGGGCCGGCGTCGTCGACTCGGTGGGCAGCCACACGCTGGCCAACGCCTGCGCCACCACGCGCTACGGCGGCACCGTGGCGGCGTGCGGGCTGGCGCAGGGCATGGACCTGCCGGCGAGCGTGGCGCCTTTCATCCTGCGCGGCATCACGCTGGCCGGCATCGACAGCGTGATGGCGCCGATGGCGCTGCGCCGCGCCGCGTGGGACCGGCTGGCGCTGGACCTCGACCTGGCCAAACTCGAGACCCTGACGCAGGAGGTGTCGCTGGCGGGTGCCTTGCAAGCGAGCACCGACATCCTGGCCGGCCGCGTGCGCGGACGCGTCGTCGTCGACGTCAACGCCTGAAGCCAGCGCGCGGAAAGAGCACGATGAAGATCGTCTGCATCGGCGGCGGCCCGGCGGGCCTGTACTTCGGGCTGCTGATGAAGAAGCTCGGCCGCGAACGCGGCGCCCCGCACGAGGTGACGGTGGTCGAACGCAACCGCGCTTACGACACCTTCGGCTGGGGTGTGGTGTTCAGCGACGCGACGATGGACAACATGCGGCAGTGGGACCGCGAGACCGCCGACACCATCGAGGGCAGCTTCGCGCACTGGGACGACATCGAACTGCAGTTCAAGGGCCGCACGATCAAGAGCGGCGGCCACGGCTTCGTCGGCATCGGCCGCAAGAGGCTGCTCAACATCCTGCAGGCGCGCTGCGAGGAGCTCGGCGTGCAGCTCGTCTTCGAGACCGAAGCCGACAGCGACGCCGACTACCCCGACGCCGACCTCGTGATCGCCAGCGACGGCATCAACTCGCGCATCCGCGGCAAGTACGCGGCCGTCTTCAAGCCCGACATCGTGACGCGGCCCAACCGCTTCATCTGGCTGGGCACGAAGAAGCTGTACGAGCCCTTCACCTTCCTGTTCGAGAAGACCGAGCACGGCTGGTTCCAGGCCCACATCTACAAGTTCGACGACAGCACCAGCACCTTCATCGTCGAGTGCCCCGAACACGTCTGGCTCGCGCACGGCCTGGACAAGGCCGACCCCGAACAGTCCATCGCTTTCTGCGAGCAGCTCTTCGCCGCCAACCTGCAGGGCGAAAAGCTGATGAGCAACGCGCGCCACCTGCGCGGCAGCGCGTGGCTGAACTTCCAGCGGATCAAGTGCGAGCACTGGTGGCACTTCAACGGCCGCAACCACGTCGTGCTGATGGGCGACGCGGTGCACACCGCGCACTTCGCCATCGGCTCGGGCACCAAGCTGGCGCTCGAAGACGCGATCGAGCTGACGCGCCAGTTCAGCAGCCACGGCGACACCCCCGAGCACATCCCCGAGGTGCTGCAGCGCTACCAGGCGCTGCGCGCCATCGACGTGCTGCGGATCCAGAACGCGGCCTGGAACGCGATGGAGTGGTTCGAGGTCTGCGGCGAGCGCTACTGCGACCAGCTCGAACCCGAGCAGTTCATGTACAGCATGCTGACGCGCAGTCAGCGCATCAGCCACGAGAACCTGCGGCTGCGCGACAAGGGCTGGCTGGATGGTTTCGAGCAGTGGTTCGACCAGCAGAGCGGCCTTCAAACCGGCGTGCCGGTGCCACCGATGTTCACGCCGTACCGGCTGCGCGGTGTGACGCTGAAAAACCGCGTCGTCGTCTCGCCGATGGCGCAGTACTCCTGCGTCGACGGCGTGCCGGCCGAGTTTCACCTCGTGCACCTGGGCGCGCGCGCGATGGGCGGCGCCGGCATGGTGGTGGTCGAGATGACCTGCCCGAGCGCCGACGCGCGCATCACGCCGGGTTGCCCCGGGCTGTGGAGCGAGACCCAGCGCGACGCCTTCAAGCGCATCGTCGACTTCGTCCACGGCCACAGCGACGCCAGGATCGCGATCCAGCTCGGCCATGCCGGCGCCAAGGGCAGCACCAACGCGCCCTGGCAAGGCAGCGGCGCCGACCGGCCGCTGGCCGAAGGCAACTGGCCGCTGATCGCAGCGTCCGCCCTGCCCTACCTGCCGGATGGCGCGGTGCCGCGCGCGATGACGCGCGCCGACATGGACCGCGTCATCGCCGACTTCGTGCGCAGCACGCAACTCGCCGCCGACGCCGGCTTCGACTGGCTGGAACTGCACTGCGCGCACGGCTACCTGCTCAGCAGTTTCATCTCGCCGCTGAGCAACCATCGCGACGACGGCTACGGCGGCGCGCTCGACCAGCGGCTGCGCTACCCGCTGGAGGTCTTCGCCGCGGTGCGCGCCGCCTGGCCGCACGACAGGCCAATCAGCGTGCGCATCAGCGCTCACGACTGGGTCGAAGGCGGCATCACGCCCAGCGATGCGGTGTGGATCGCGCGCGCCTTCAAGGCCGCGGGCGCCGACATGATCGACTGCAGCTCGGGCCAGGTCAGCGCCGAGCAGAAACCGGTCTACGGCCGCATGTACCAGACGCCGTTTGCCGACCGCATCCGCAACGAGGCCGGCATCGCGACCATCGCGGTGGGCGCGATCAGCGAGGCCGACCACGTCAACAGCATCATCAGCGCCGGCCGCGCCGACCTGTGCGCTGTCGCGCGGCCACACCTGGCCAACCCGGCCTGGACGCTGCAGGAAGCGGCGAAGATCGGCTTCACCGGCACGCGCTGGCCGGTGCAATACGAAAGCGGCAAAACCCAGATGGAAGCGCTGTTCCAGCGCGCGAAGACCTCGACATGAATTCACCATGAGCGAATCCAACACCGATCGGATCGACCCGACGCTGAGCGCCGGCAACCGCGTCGCGCTGGCCGGCCACGCCAGCCAGCACTTCCTGTGGCAGGTGCAGGACGGCGTGGGCGTGGTCACGCTCAACCGGGCCGAGCGCAAGAACCCGCTGACCTTTGCGTCCTACGCCGAACTGCGCGACCTCTTCCACACACTGCGCCATGCCAGCGACGTGCACGTGGTGGTGGTGCAAGGCGCGGGTGGCAATTTTTGCAGCGGCGGTGACGTGCACGAAATCATCGGCCCGCTGATTCAGCTGAAGGCACCCGAGCTGCTGATGTTCACCCGCATGACCGGCGAGCTGGTGAAGAACATGCGCCACTGCCCGCAACCCATCATTGCTGCGGTGGACGGTGTGTGCGCTGGCGCGGGCGCCATCATGGCCATGGCCAGCGACATGCGCATCGGCACGGCGCGCAGCAAGACCGCCTTCCTTTTCAACCGCGTGGGCCTGGCCGGTTGCGACATGGGTGCCTGCGCCATGCTGCCGCGCATCGTCGGCCAGGGGCGCGCCAGCGAGTGGCTGTACACCGGCCGCGCACTGGCCGGTGAAGAGGCCGAGCGCTGGGGTTTTTACAACCGGCTGGTGGCGCCCGAGGACCTGGCCGCCGCCGCTCTGACACTGGCGCGCGACCTGGCCAGCGGGCCCACCTTTGCCAACGGCATCACCAAGACCATGCTGCACCAGGAGTGGGACATGGGCATCGACGCCGCGATTGAAAGCGAAGCCCAGGCCCAGGCGCTGTGCATGCTGACCGAAGACTTCGGTCGTGCCTATCGCGCATTCGTGGCCAAGAGCAAGCCCGTCTTCGAGGGCAACTGATGAAGGCACTGGAGCACCTGGACTGGCCCTTCTTCGAGCCCCGGCACCGTGCCTTTGCGCAGGCGCTGGACAGCTGGGCTCAGACCCACGTGCGCGACGTGTATGGCCACGACGTGGACGCGCAATGCAAGCAGCTGGTGCAGCAGCTGGGCAGCGGCGGCTGGCTGCAGCACGCGGTGGCCGGCAAGGCGTACGGCGGCGCTGCCGAGGTCATCGACACCCGCATGCTCTGCCTGGCCCGCGAAACCCTGGCGCGGCACAACGGGCTGGCCGATTTCGCTTTTGCGATGCAGGGCTTGGGGTCGGGGGCCATTTCGCTGGCCGGCACTGCTGAACAGAAGTCGCGCTGGCTCAAGCCCGTGGCGCGTGGCCAAGCCATCAGCGCCTTTGCGTTGAGCGAGCCAGATGCCGGTTCGGACGTGGCAGCCCTGCAATGCGCGGCGCACATCGATGGCGACTTTGCGGTG
>JAYUPN010000239.1:0-3404 GCA_043760065.1 Rubrivivax sp. | reverse complement strand
TGTTCGCCAGCTGGGCCTGGGGCTTCACGCTCAACCGCGTGTCGCTGTTTGCGCTGATCTTCTCGATCGGCATCCTGGTCGACGACGCGATCGTGGTCGTCGAGAACATCCACCGCCACCGCCTGCTCGACCCCGCCAAGCCGCTGGCCGAGATCATCCCGGCAGCGGTGGACGAGGTCGGCGGGCCGACCATCCTGGCCACGCTGACGGTGATCGCGGCGCTGCTGCCGATGGCCTTCGTCAGCGGCCTGATGGGCCCGTACATGAGCCCGATCCCGATCAACAGCAGCCTGGGCATGGCGCTGTCGCTGGTCATCGCCTTCACCGTCACGCCGTGGCTGGCGCTGCGGCTGATGAAGCCGCACGACGAGCTGGGCGAACAAGCGCACGCCGCGCACACCCCGGGCCGCGTGGCCACGGCCGTGGCGCGGCTGTTCCGCCGTGCGCTGCTGCCGTTGCTGGCCAGCGCACGCAAGCGCTGGCTGCTGCTGGGCGGCATCGTCGCCGCGCTCGCGCTGTCGGTGGGGCTGGCCGCCGTCCAGTGGGTGGTGCTGAAGATGCTGCCCTTCGACAACAAGAGCGAGTTCGCGCTCGTCCTCGACATGCCCGCCGGCACGCCGGTGGAGGACACCGCCGCTGCGCTGCACGAGCTCGGCGGTCTGCTGGCGCGGCAACCCGAGGTGCTGCACCTGCAGGGTTATGCCGGCACCACCGGGCCGCTGACATTCAACGGCCTGGTGCGCCAGTACGACCTGCGCGCCGATGCCCAGCAGGGCGAACTGCAGGTCAACCTGGTGGACAAGGCGCAGCGCCACGAGCAGAGCCACGCCATCGCGCAGCGGCTGCGGCCGGCGCTGGAGCAGATCGCGGCGCGCCACGGCGCCCGCCTGAAGGTGGTCGAGGTGCCGCCGGGACCGCCGGTGCTGAGCCCGCTGGTGGCCGAGGTCTACGGCCCCGACGAGGCCGGCCGCCAGCAACTGGCCGCGCGCGTGGCACAGGCTTTCGCCGCCACGCCCGACATCACGGCCATCGACACCAGCCTGCAGGCCGACGCGCCGCGCGCCTTCCTGCGCGTGCAGCGCCAGCGCGCCGACAGCCTGGGTGTGCCGGTGTCGGCCATCGCCGCCACGGTGCAAGGTGCACTGAGCGGCGTCGACGCGACCTACCTGCACGACGGCCACAGCAAGTACGCGGTGCCGGTGCGCCTGCAACTGCCGCGCGACGCGCAAGTGGGGCTGGACGCGCTGCTGGCGCTGCCGCTGCGCACCGCCAGCGGCGCGCTGGTGCCGCTGGGCGAGCTGGTGCGCGTCGAGCGCGGCGTCATCGACAAGCCGCTGTTCACCAAGGACTTGCAAGGCGTGAGCTACGTCTTCGCCGACGTCGGCGCCGGCGGCCGCACGCCCGACAGCCCGCTGTACGGCCTGTTCGGCATCCGATCCCGGCTGCAGGCCGCGGCTTTGCCAGGCACCGGCGAGCTGGGCGAGTACTGGATCCACCAGCCCGCCGACCCCTACCGCCAGTACGCCATCAAGTGGGACGGCGAATCGCAGATCACCTACGAGACCTTCCGCGACATGGGCGCCGCCTACGCCGTCGGCCTGATCCTGATCTACCTGCTCGTGGTGGCGCAGTTCAAGAGCTATGTCACGCCGCTGATCATCATGGCGCCGATCCCGCTGACGATCATCGGCGTCATGCCCGGGCACGCGCTGCTGCAGGCCAACTTCACGGCCACCAGCATGATCGGCATGATCGCGCTGGCCGGCATCATCGTGCGCAACTCGATCCTGCTCGTCGACTTCATCGACTTGCAGGTGGCGCAGGGCATGGCTTTCAAGGACGCCGTGATCAACAGCGCCGCGGTGCGTGCGCAGCCGATCGTGCTGACCGGCCTGGCGGCGATGACCGGCGCCTTCTTCATCCTGGACGACCCGATCTTCAACGGCCTGGCGATCGCGCTGCTGTTCGGCCTCTTCGTGTCCACGCTGCTCACGCTGGTCGTGATCCCGGTCCTTTACTACGCGGTGAACCGGCGCCGCCTTGAAACCTCTGGAGAAACCCCATGACCGTCGACCGCCTGATCCGCATCTTTGCCGGCAGCTTCATCCTGCTGTCGCTGGCTTTCGGAGTGCAGGGCAGCCCGCTGTTCCTGAGCCCGTGGTGGCTGGCCTTCACCGCCTTCGTCGGCGCCAACCTGCTGCAGTTCGGCTTCACCAACGTCTGCCCGCTGGGCTGGATGCTGCGCAAGCTCGGCGTGCCCGACCGCTCGGGCGCGGCCTGAAGCCGAAGCAGCCCGGATCGACCCAGCCATGGCAGCGCCGCGCAGGGAGAGCGAGAATGGATGGAGATGTACCCACCGCCAGGGAAAGTTGCCCCATGTCCGTTCTGAACGATGCCGCCAGCCGCACCGACCTGCTCAACCGCTTGAAGCGCGCCGAAGGCCAGTTGCGCGGCATCCAGCGCATGCTCGAAGAGGGGCAGGAGTGCATGGACATCGCGACCCAGATGGCCGCCGTGCGCAAGGCGCTGGACAGCACCTACGTGCGCATGACGGTGTGCTTCATGCAGCAGGAGCTTCACGCCCGTCTGGGCACCGACGCCGCGGCCGACACGCAGATCGAATCGGTGCTCGACGGCGTGCAGGACCTGCTGGGCAAGATCCGCTGACCGCGACCGGCAGTGCACGCACGCGCCGCAGGCGGCGCGCCGCCACAGGACCGACATGAGCAACTCCGCCACGCCGCTGAAGTTCCTGGGCACGCCGTGGTTCGCCATCGTCATGGGCCTGTCGGGCCTGGCGCTGGCCTGGCACCGCGCGGTGCCGTTGATGGGCGAGGCCGCGGCGCTGGCGGCGCGGGTGCTGGGCCTCGCCGCGGCATCCGTGTTCGCTCTGCTCGCCGCGGCCAGCGTGTTGCGCGCCAGCCGCCATCCGCAGGCCTGGGCCGAGGACCTGCGGCACCCGGTGCGCCACCCCTTCGTCGCCGCCGTCTCGGTGTCGCTGATCCTGCTGGCCACGCTGGCCGTGGCGCTGACCGGGGCGAGCGCCGCCGCACGCGCGCTGTGGTGGCTCGGCAGCCTGTCGCAGTTGGCCCTCACCTGGTGGGTGCTGGCGCGCTGGTGGCGCGGCAACCAGGCCGGCGGACTGCAGTGGGCGGGCGTGACGCCGGTGCTGCTGATCCCGATCGTCGGCAACGTGCTGGCACCGCTGGCCGGCGTGCCGCTGGGTCACGCCGACTGGGCCGCGGCGCAGTTCGGCATCGGGCTGATGTTCTGGCCCCTGGTGGTGGCGCTGGTGCTGACGCGCATCGCGGTGGCCGGCCTGTGGCCCGAGCGGCTGCGGCCGGCGGTCTTCATCTTCGTCGCGCCGCCGGCGGTTGTCGGGCTGGCGCTGCTGCAGCTGGGCG
>JAYUPN010000238.1:0-8897 GCA_043760065.1 Rubrivivax sp. | reverse complement strand
GCGCCACCTCGACCACGCCACGCAGCATGGCGAGCCAGGCCGCGCTCTGGCCGGCGACAGCGTCCCGCACCGGCGCCGAGTCGACGAGCTGCTGCACCCCATGCCAGCGCTGCAGCCGGCAGGCCACATCGTCGGCCTGCGCCGGCAGCGCTGGCCAAGTCAACAGGTCGGCAGCACCGGCCTCGAGCACGCCCCACATCGCCGCCGGATCGAGCCGACAGCCACCGACGCACACGGCAACCACGGTGGCGCTGTGTGCGAGCCGGCGCAACTCTTCGTGCGCGCGGTCGTCGAGCCGGTCGAACGCCACGATACCCAGGCCTTGGCCTTGCCCCGACGGGTCGGGAAGGCTCGCCGAAGTGGCGATACCGGCGCGTTCGATCAACGTGGTCAGCTGCGAACGCGTTCCAGCGGGGATCGAGCCGAGAAACTTCAGCCAGGCGGCAATGGCCATGGCCGAGCCCACGAGCCGATGCCGACGACGAACAGTGGCGCCCGAAGAACGCCAGGCCTGCCTTGGAGGTCCGCACCCATTGCCCTGCCTCCCGGTTTTGCCTGCCTGGCCTGTTGTCCAGTCCGCTGAACCAGCCTCTGAGCCTGGAAGAATAGACGCCGCCGCAGCGGGCCACGACCCCTAATCCCGCCAGGGTTCGGGTAACAGTTCGTGGGAGCGCAGCACGCGACGTGCGCCACTCAGATCGACCCCGTCGATCAGCGGGCGGGCTATTCAGTCGACGACGACTACGACGCTTTGCGTTTCAGCCGGCGTCGGCCACGCGCAGATGGGGCGCTGCCAACACCACGCGCTTTGCCGAGTTGACGGCGGCGAATGCGGTTCAGCCATCAGGCCAGGTCGCTTTCGAATCGCGCGCTGCGGCTGTTGGCGAGCCGCCTGCTGCCTTTCGGCAGCAGGCGCGAAACAGCGCTGTCGTACAGCCCCTCAAACGCACGCCAAAGCAGATTTGGGTCGTCGCGGCACAGGTCCTGATTCTGCGATGGTCTCCAAGTCACGAATGCTCCTCCTCGCGACTATGCCGACCGCGTTTGCGACGAGTTTAGGTAGTCTGGGATTGACCGGCAAGCGCAACCGACCTCGTCGGCTTACTGCAACAGCGGATTCTGCGCAACCGCTGCAGGGCAATGAGATTCGCTCCAGCGCTGCACGATCTCGCG
The DNA here is from genome assembly GCA_043760065.1 of Rubrivivax sp. Taxonomy (GTDB): domain Bacteria; phylum Pseudomonadota; class Gammaproteobacteria; order Burkholderiales; family Burkholderiaceae_C; genus Rubrivivax. The sequence goes on along the minus strand of JAYUPN010000238.1, from coordinate 7,724 downwards.
GTGCAGCTTGACCGCACCGAGCACACGCTCGCGGTCGGCCGACGAGGCGAGTCCCTGCAGCCGCTGCATCAGTTCCACGTACGCCAGTTCGATCTGCACCCGGGCCTGCTCATGGCCGGCGGCGGCGAGCACTTTGTGCACGGCCAGCCGCGTGGCCAGCGACTGGGTGCCGGCATCCAGCGACCCCGTTTCGCCAAGGTGAGGCAGTTCCTGCAGCACCGTCTGCAGGGCCAGTCCCAGTTCGCCGCAGGCGGCCTGCGCCTGGGCATGGCGCAGCCGCGCACACAGCGCGCTGGGCAACTCGCCACGCGCCCTGAAGTCGATCTCGAGAGCCGCCCATTCGGCCTGCGCCGCGGCGTGTTCACCCGCCTCAGCCAGGGCCCAGGCCTTCATCGCACGTACGGATGCGAGGTTGACGCGGTCGCCGATGCGCAGGAACAAGGCCATGGACTCTTGCGCAAACTCAACCGCACGCGCTGGGTCGCCCTCAGCCAGCGCGAGATCGGCTGCGACGCTGTGCGCCGTGGCCGACTGTGACAGGAGCCCGATGCTCGATCCCAGGCGCAAGGAGTTGCCGTTGTGCAATCGCGTGGCGGCAAAGTCGGCGTGCTCGAGCGCGCAGTCGGCCAAGGCGCCTTCGCACAACGCCTCCAGCCGTATCTCGCCGCAGGAACGCGCCTTCAGCGAGGCCTCGGACAAAGCGCGCACGCGCGCTGCGCTGTCGTGGGTCTTGGCGTACAAAGTCGCGGCAACGAGCAGCAGTTGCACCTCATACATGCCCAGGCTGCTCAGCTTCCCGCGCTCGGCTGTGATGCGGGCCCAGTGCAGGCCCGTCTGGACCGCGCTGTGGGCGCCTTCGAAGTCACGCCGCACGATGGCCAGCCATGCCAGCTCGCCCCAGGCCAGCGCGGCGTGCAAGGCGTCATCGCTGCGTTCGCTGGCTTGCACCGCGGCTTCGGCCAGCGGCAGCGCGCCTGCGTGGTCGCCCTGTCGGTCGGCCAGCAGCGCGCGCATGGCCAACACCTCGGCACACAGCCGGTCGTCGTTCAACGACTGGGCAATGCGCCAGCCATCCTCCAGCGCCAGCTGTTGGGTGGCGCGATCGCCGACCACGTCGGCGCTGCTGTTGCGCGTCATCTGCAGTTCAAAGCGCAGGCGTGCGTCGGGCTCGAAGGGCAGATTCAAGGCGCGCTGGCAGTACAACTCGGTCAGAGTGTTCGCGTGCCGCTTGCTCGCATGCAGCGCAGCGCGCTGGTACCAGTCGAAGGCCCGCACCAGGTCGCCGGCGCGTTCGTAGTGATCTGCGGTCACGGCGAGGTACTCGGCGGCACGGTCGCCGACGCGGTCGGCCAGCCAGGCGGCAGCACGCGAATGGCCTTCGCGGCGCACCGACGGCAGCACGGTGTTGTAGCTCACCTGGTGCAACAGATGGTGGTGGAAGCTCTCCTCCTGGCTGCCTTCGAATGCACTTGTCGGCCGGCGCTGGACCATGCCGCGCTGCACCAGGGCCGGCAGTTCGCGCGCCGCCCCGGCACGCAGCTGCGACAAGGCGTCGTCCCAGAACACCGGGCCGACGATGGCGGCCGACTGCAAGGCCCGACGCTCGCCTTCGCCCAGTGCATCGATGCGAGCCTGCAGCACGCCGGTGAGCGTGGGCGGCACGCGGGCCGCGCCCAGGCGTTGCTCGTCGACCCGCCAACCGGCATCGGCGACGACGATGGCGCCGTCGTCGATGAGCATGCGGATGATCTCCTCGGCGTAGAAGGGATTGCCTTCGGCCTGCCCGTCGATCAGTGTCGCCAGCGCCGGCGGCACCACCGGCAGGTGGCGCAGCAGGGCCCGCGTGAGCTGTTCGCGCTGCGCGTCGGCCAGCGGCTGCAGGCTCAGCAGCTCGTGCCGCGGCAGCCCCTGGCCCCAGCCTGGGCGGCGTTCGACGAGCTGATGGCGCGCACCCATCACCGCCAGCAGGGGCCCAGCGGCCTGGCTGCACAGCTGCTGCAGCGCGTCCAGCGAGGCGTCGTCTGCCCATTGCACGTCGTCGAGCAGCAGCACCACGGTCGAGCCGTCGCTGGCGGCGAGTCGCTGCAACCACAGCGCCAGCGCCGCCAGCGCGCGGTCGCGCAGCAGCCGGGCGTCGTTGCGCAGGCCCGCCAAGCTCGGGTCAGCGCTGAAGTCGATGCCCACCAGCTGGCCCAGCGCCGCGGCCGGTGGGTCGCCCGGTTCGTTCAACCAGGGCGAAAGGCCCTCGAGCAGCTTGGTACGCGCCACCTCGGCGCTGTCGCTGTCGGCGATGCTCAGGCGCCAGGCGAGCAATTCGCGCAGCAGGCCGTAGGGCTGCAACAGGCTGGCCGGCTGCAGTCGCGCCAGCAGGAGCCAGGCGCTGCGGGTGTGCGTGGCCAGCAGGTGCTGCAGCTCCTGCAACAGGCGGCTCTTGCCGATGCCGGGGTCGGCCAGCACGGTCAGGCCATGCGGCGACTGTGTGTTGCAGACGGCCTCGAAGGAACGCAGCAGTTGCGCCAGTTCTTCGCTGCGGCCCACCAGCGGTGTCTCCTGCCCCTCCACACCCCGTGCGGGAAGGCGGAACTGGCGCGGCTTGAGCCGCTCGACGAGCCAGCTGCGGATCGGCGCTGCCACACCCTTGACGCTGATGGGCTCCTGCGCCTGCACGTCGAACAGACCCCGCACGAGGCTCCAGGTGTCGTGGCTGATGCGCAGGCCGCCGGGCGGCGCACTTTGTTCCATGCGCGCAGCCACGTGCACGGCCTGGCCGCGCAGCGTGTTGTCGCCGTCGACGCCGCCGCCTCGCAACACCGTACCGGTGTGGATGCCCACGCGCACGCCGAACCCTGCATGGCCATGGGCCTGTCTGACCTGTTCGCCCAGGCGCGCACCCTCGGCGAGCAGCGACAGGCCGCAGCACACGGCGCGTTCGGTGTCGTCCTCGCTGGCGCCCGAGGCGCCGAAGGCGGCCATCAGGTTGTCGCCCGCGTACTGCAGCACTTCGCCACCCTGCTCGCGCACCACCGCACTGAGCTGCTGCAGCGCACCGTCGAGCACGTCGTGCACGGTCTCCGGGTCCAACCTGCCGGCCAGCTGCGTCGAGCCCACCATGTCCAGGAACAGCACGCTGACCTGGCGCAGCTGCTGTTGCGGCGCCCCGAGCGGCACCAGCGCAGCCCGGCGAGCACGCAGCGGCGCCAGCGCGGCATCGACCACGGCGTCGCCAAGCGTCGCGCGCTGGGACTCGAGGGCATCGATTGCCGCTTGCAGCGCGGCGAGGGGATCAGCAGCGGCCATGGGGGATTCTGCGACCAACGCCGAGGAGGGTCCAGACGCCATTGCTCGGCCAGCGGTCTGCCAGCCACGACGGGCCAACGGCGCTGTCAGCGGCCCGCAGCAACGCAGCCCGGCCCTGCGCGAGCGAAGACCAGGCCCTTCGGGCCACGCTCAGGCGGGCGGGGCGCCCGGACCGCTGCGCCAGCGCCTCAGGATCTCGCGGTGTTCGGGGATGCCCTCCAGGAAGCCCTCGCGCAGAGCGGCATCGCTGATGTCGGCCGCCACGGCCGTCAGTCGCCCCTGGGCCCGCTCGAGCAATTCCGCGGCACGCGGGTCGGCGGCTTGCAGCAGCACGTCGTGGCAGACCAGTTGCAGGAGCACCGGGTTGTCCGATCCGTCCATCTCGCCGCCTTCGGCCAGGATCTGCAGCACCTCGTCGACCGCGGCAAGGGCTCGGGCGCGGTCGCCGTCGCCGTGCGCCACGCGCGCCGTGCCCGCGGCGGCATCGAGCTGGTAGACGCTCTGGCCCGCAACGGCCACGTCGTGCGCCTGGCGGAATGCCGATGCGGCCTCGGCGCTGCGGCCTGCGCTGAACAGGGCGTGGCCGCAGGCGCACAGCGCGCGGGCATGGGCCTCGGGGCTCTGCAGCGCCTGGGCAATCGCGAGCGCGGTCTGCGCGTGCTCCAGCGCCTGGACCGGCTGCTGCTCGCGCAAGTCCAGGTGGGCCAGGCTGAGCAACTGGTTGAGCTGCCCGCCCTTGTCACCCACGACACGGGCGAGCTGCAGGCTTTCCTGCAAGTACGCCCTGCCCTTTTCGAACTCGCCCAGCGTGACCCACGACAAGGCCAGGTTGCCCAGATTGACGGCCACGTTCAGCAGGCTGCCGACTTCGCGGTCGAGCACCAGCTTGTCCTGCTCCAGCGCCAGCGCGCCGAGCAGGTCGCCCTGGCGCGCCAGCATCACCGACAGCGCGTTGAGCAGCAGCGTCTCGACCCGGCGATGGCCCAGCGCACGGGCTTCGGGCAGCGCCTGGCGGGCCAGCGCGATGGCAGCCGGGATGTCGCCCAGCTCGCCCAGCGCGATGCTCAGGCGCTGCTGGGCGCGCAGCCGCAGGTTGGCGTCGGTGCCGGCCAGTTCGATGCCGCGGCGCGCACGCTGCGCCATCTCGCGGTAGTCGGCGGTGCGCAGCGCCAGCTCGATGTGCTTCCAGTTGGCCTCGAAGCGCAGCACACCGTCGTCCAGCCAACCGGCCAGTTGATCCAGTGTCGCCATGTCCTGTCGCTGGGCATCGCGGCGGGCCTGCAGGCCCAGCGTCGCTTCGCGCGCGTCCAGCAGACGCCAGCGCAGCCGGGCCGGGTCCGGCGCTTCATCGGCGCGCGGCTCGCCCAGGAGGGCCAGCGCGCGGCCGACGTGCTCCAGCGCGATGTCGTGCGCGTAGCGCGAGCGCGCGTGCTCGGCGGCGCGGGTGTGGAACTCGCAGGCGCGGTCGTGCATGCCGGCCTTCTCGAAGTGCTCCGCCGCCGCACCCAGAAAGTCATTGGCACGCGCCGAGCTCAGGCCGGCGAGCCAGGCGCCGGCCTTGGCGTGGTACTCGCGCCGCAGCCGCTTGAGCACGGTGTCGTAGGCCACCTGGTGCAGCAGCTGGTGGTGAAAGGCGTACTCGCGCGTGCCTTCGAGCTCGTTGCCCGCGTGCGGCACCACCAGCGAGCGCTCGGCCACGCCGGGCAGGTTGTGCAGCGAGGCCGGGTCGATGGCGGCCAACGCCTGGTCCCAGAACACGAAGCCGATCACCGACGCCTGCTGCAACGCAAGCCGCTCGGCCGCGGGTACGGCGTCCAGCCGCGCCTGCAGCACGCCGGTGAGCGTCTGCGGCACTTCCAACGCCCCCAGGCGCTGGCTGTGCAGCGTCCACTCATCGCCTGCGGTGCCGATGGCACCTTCGGTGACGAGCATGCGGACCAGTTCTTCCATGAAGTACGGGTTGCCTTCGGCCGTGCCCGTGACCAGGTCGCGCAGCGCCGCGGGCACGTCGCGCAGGCGCTGCAGGAGTTCGTCGGCCAGCTGGCGGCTGGCGCCGGCGCCGAGCGGCTGCAGATCGATGCGCTGCGCAACGGCCGGGCCCGCCGCGCCAGGCCAGTCGGGGCGGCGCTCGAACAGGGTCGGCCGCGTCAAGCCGAGCACCAGCAACGGCAGGTCCTGCGCCTCTTGCAGCAGGTGGCCGATGAAGTCGAGCGACCCTTCGTCGGCCCAGTGCAGGTCCTCCAGCACCAGCAGCACCGCTTGGCCGCTGTGCCGGACGACGCAGCGCAGGACCAGCGCAGCAGCGTGGAAGGCCCGGTGGCGCATCTGGCGCGGATCGCCGAGCAGGCCGCGCACGTGCGGGCTGTCCGCAAAGTCGACCCCCACCAGGTGACCCAGCAGGTGCGCATGCGACTGCGCCTGCTCGGGGCCCTCGCTGGCGGCCAGCAGCGGTACCAGGCCGTCTTCGATCTTCTGCCGCGCCTGCGCCAGCGTGTCGTGGTCGCCGATCTGCAGGCGCCAGGCCAGCACGTCGCGCAACAGGCCGTAGGCCTGCCGCAGCGTGCCCGGCTGGGCGCGGCCCTGGAAGACGTTGATGCGCTCGGGGCGCGACAGCACCCCGTCCAGAAACTCGTACAGCAGCCGGCTCTTGCCGACACCGGCCTCGGCCACCACCGTCAGGCAGGCCAGGCGGCCGCCGGCGGCGCAGCAGCCTTGCAGCGCGTCCTGCAGTCGCGCCAGTTCGGCGTCGCGGCCGACCATGCGCGTGGGCACGCCTTCGATGCCGCGCGTGGTCTGGCGGAAGGCCCGCGGCCGCACGCCCGTGACGAGGTAGGTGTCGATGGGCGCCGCGACGCCCTTGACCTCGATCGGCGGCTGGCGCTGGACCTCGAAGAGTCCGCGCACGTGGGCGTGCGTGGCTTCGCTGATGCGCAGCGCGCCGGGCGGCGCCGCCTGCTCCATGCGCGCCGCGATGTTGACCGCGATGCCGCGGATGCTGCTCTCGCCGTCCACGCCGCCGCCGAGCAGAACGCTGCCCGTGTGCAAGCCCACGCGCACGTCGAAGCCGCTGTGGCCATGCTGCTGCTGCACCAGATCACCCTGGCGGCGGCCTTCTTCGAGCAAGGCCAGGCCGGCACGGACGGCGCGTTCGGCGTCGTCTTCCTGTGTTGCCTCGGCGCCGAAAACGGCCAGCAGGCTGTCGCCCGCGTACTGCAGCACGCGGCCCTGGTGCGACTGCACGATCTGCGTGCAGCTGGCCAGCGCGCCGTCCATCACGGCGTGGATGTCCTCGGGGTCGAGCTGACGCGCCAGTGTGGTGGAGCCCACGACGTCCATGAACAGCACCGTGACGTGCCTGAGCACCTGCTCGGGCAAGGGCACCAAGGGCGCCGGCGCACCCGGCGTGTCCAGCGCAGCGCGCTGCGCCTGCAGCAGCGCGATGGTGGTGTCCACCACCGCGTCGCCGAGCACGCCGCGCTGGGACTCCAGGCCCAGGATCGCCTGGTCGATCTGCTGTCGAGGTGATGTCACGCGGGGCTTGGCAGCAAGTGGGCGATTTCAGCTTGTCGGGTGCCGGCCTGCCGGCGGCTCAGGGCTTCAGCGCCCTGAACCAGTCCAGCCCGTCCGTCGTGGCCGTTGGCTGCGTGCCGCGCGACGGCCGGTACTCGCAGCCGATCCAGCCCTGCCAGCCGCTGGCCGCCGACACCTCGTCGATGAGCTTGAACAGGTAGGGATGGTGCAGCTCGCCGATGTCGGGCTCGTGCCGCTCGGGCACGCCGGCGATCTGGAGGTGGCCGACGCGGCCGCTGGGCAGGTACTGCCGGATCTTCATCGCCACGTCGCCTTCGACGATCTGGCAGTGGTAGAGGTCCATCTGCACCTTCAGGTTGGGCGCACCGATGGCCTGCACGATGCGGTGCGCCTCGTCCTGGCGGTTGAGGAAGAAGCCGGGGATGTCGCGCGTGTTGATCGGCTCGATCAGCACGTCGCGGCCGGCGCGCGCGGCTTCTGCGGCGGCCCAGGCCAGGATGCCTTTGCAGTACTTGCACTCCCCTTCACGCTTGCGCATGCCGCGGCCCAGTACCCGACCAAGCCGGTGAACATCGTCGTGCCGTTCGCGGCCGGCGGGCCAACCGACACCGTTGCGCGCGTCATGGCGCAGGCCATGGCCAAGCCCATGGGACAGACACTGCTGGTTGAGAACAAACCCGGCGCCGGCGGAACCATTGCCGCCGAGTATGTCGCCAAGGCGAACCCGGATGGCTACTCGATTCTGCTGCATCACATCGGCATGTCCACCGCCCCGGCGCTGTACCAGAAGGCCGGCATCTACGCCGACTGATCCACCTTTTAGAATACGGTCGAGCGCCGCGGATTATTCCATCAAGGATCAGCAATGAACAGCAAACCGATCAGCCGTTTTCCGG
>JAYUPN010000237.1:0-3433 GCA_043760065.1 Rubrivivax sp. | reverse complement strand
CAGCTTGTACTGCAGCGGGTCGAGGTCGGTGATGAACAGGGCATAGGCCACCAGCGACCCGGCGCCCGAGCCGCGCCCCGGCCCCACCGGGCAGCCGTGTTCCTTGGCCCAGACGATGAAGTCCGAGACGATGAGGAAGTAGCCCGGGAAGCCCATCTTCACGATCACCGCCAGCTCGAAGTCGAGCCGCTCGACATAACGCGCACGCTCCAGCTCGCGCCGGGCCTTGTCAGGGTAGAGCGCTGCCAGTCGGCGTTCGAGACCCTCGTGCGAAGCCTGGCGGAAGTAGGCCTCGATCGGCATGCGCTCGCCGTCCGCGCCACCCGGCACCAGCGGCGTCGGGAAGTCCGGCAGCTGCGGCTTGCCCAGCACCAGGCTCAGGTTGCAGCGCTGCGCGATCTCCACCGTGTTGGCCAGCGCCGACGGCAGGTCGGCGAACAGCGCCTGCATCTGCGCCTGGGTCTTGAAGTGCTGGTCGCGCGAGAAGCGCTTCATCCGCCGCGGGTTGGCCAGCGTCTCGCCTTCGGCGATGCAGACGCGCGCTTCGTGGGCGTCGAAGTCGTCGGCGTCCAGGAACTGCACCGGGTGCGTGGCCACCACCGGCAGCCGCAGCTGCGCCGCCAGTGCCGCCGCCGCGCGCACGTGCGGTTCGTGGGCGGGCAGGCCGGCGCGCTGCAGCTCGATGTAGAAGCGGCCGGGGAAGATCGCCGCCAGCCGCTCGGCCATCGTGCGTGCACGCTCGGCCTCGCCCGACATCAGTGCCAGGCCGACGGCCCCGAGGTCGCCGCCGGACAAGGCGATCAGGCCCTCACCCAGTTCGGGCAGCCAGTCCCACTTGATCCAGGCCTGCGCCCGCTGCGCGTTCTTGACCCAGCCGCGCGCCAGCAGCTCGCACAGGTTGAGGTAACCCTTGGAGTCCTGCACGAGCAGCAAGAGGCGGCTGGCCTGGCGGTCGCCGCCGGGCGCGCCGCCGTTGGGCTCCATCAGCACGTCGACGCCGATGATCGGCTTGACGCCCTTGCCGCGGCAGGCGGTGTAGAACTTGACGGCGCCGAAGAGGTTGTTGAGGTCGGTGATGGCCAACGCGCCCTGGCCGTCGGCGCGCGCCGCGGCGGCCAGCGCATCGATGCGCAACATGCCGTCGACGACGGAGTACTCGGTGTGGGTGCGCAGGTGGATGAAGGGCATGGCGGCATTCTAAAGACCGGCCCTGCGGCGCCGTGGCCCCACGGTGCCATGCCCGCAGGTGCCGACCCGCCCGCTGCCTAGAATGCCGGCCGTGCAACCCGTCGCCGTCGTCGCCGCCTACCGCTTCGTCGATCTCGACGACTGCGAGGCCCTGCGTCTGCTGCTGCACCAACGCGCGCTGGCGGCGGCACTCAAGGGCACGGTGCTGCTGGCGCCTGAAGGCATCAACCTGTCGCTGGCCGGCGCGCCACGGGCGCTGCAAGGCTGGCTCGACGCGCTGACGGCGGACGTGCGCTTCGCGGGCCTCGAGCTCAAGCGGCACGAAGCCGATTCAACGCCGTTCCAACGCCTGCGCGTCAAGGTCAAGCGCGAGATCATCCGCATGAACGAACACGGCATCCAGCCGCAGGCCGGCCGCGCGCCGGCGGTCGACGCTCCGACACTGGCGCGCTGGCTCGACAGCGGCCGCTGCGACGAAGGCCGCCCGGTGGTGATGCTGGACACGCGCAACGGTTTCGAGGTCGATGCCGGCGCCTTCGATGGCGCCATGGACTGGCGGCTGCAGCGTTTCAGCGACTTCCCGGCCGCGGCGCAGGCCCGCCGCGGCGAGTTCGTCGGCAAGACCGTCGTCAGCTACTGCACCGGCGGCATCCGCTGCGAGAAGGCTGCGCTGTGGCTGCGCGACGCCGGCGTGCCGCACGTGCGGCAGCTCGACGGCGGCATCCTGCGCTACTTCGATCAGACCGACGGCGCGCCGCACTGGCACGGCCGCTGCTTCGTCTTCGACGAACGCGTCGCCCTCGACGCCTCGCTGCGGGGGCAGCCGGGGACAATCGCCTGATGGGACTCATCCGGCGGCTGATCGGCCTGCTGCTGATCCTGAGCGCCATCGCGCTGGCGCTGACGCGCGAACCCGACTGGCCGGTGCAGACGCTGGTCGCGCGCTGGGCGCCGCTGCCGTCGGACTTCGTCGAGATCAAGGGCCAGCTCGTGCACCTGCGCGACGAGGGCCCGCGCGACGACCCACTGCCGATCGTGCTGGTGCACGGCGCCTCGGCCAGCCTGCACACCTGGGAAGGCTGGGTGCGCGCGCTCAAGGGCCAGCGGCGGATCATCACCTTCGACCTGCCGGGCTTCGGCCTCACCGGGCCCTTTGCCGGCCAGTACACGCCCGACGACTACCGCGGCGACACCTACGCGCGCTTCGTGCTCGACCTGATGGACGCGCTGAAGGTCGAGCGCGCCGTGCTCGGCGGCAATTCGCTCGGCGGCGAGGTCGCCTGGCGCACCGCCGCCCTGGCGCCGCAGCGCGTGGCCGCGCTGGTGCTGGTGGACGCCGCCGGGCCGGCCTTCACGCCGCTGCAGGTGCCCGTGGGCTTCAGGCTCGCGCGCGTGCCGGTGCTCAACCGCATCAGCGAGTGGGCGCTGCCGCGCGACCTGGTCGAGCAGAGCGTGCGCAGCGTCTACGGCCAGCCCGAGCGGGTGACGCCGGAACTGGTCGACCGCTACCACCAGCTCACGCTGCGCGAGGGCAACCGCCGCGCGCTGCGCCTGCGCATGCAAAGCCTGGTCATCGGCGAAGGCGCCGAGCGCATCCGCACGATCGTGCAGCCGACGCTGATCCTGTGGGGCGGGCAGGACCGGCTGATCCCGCCGGCCACGGCGCTGCAGTTCAAGCAGCAGATCGCGGGCAGCCAGCTGGTGGTGTTCGACGACCTGGGTCACGTGCCGCAGGAAGAAGACCCGGCGCGCACGGTGGCGCCGGTGAAGGCCTTTCTGGGCCTGAAGTAGCGGCGAGGCGCCGGCCGCCCGGCCCGCGCTGCTAGGCGTGCAGGGCCCGGAACGACAGGGCCGCCACGCCGATGGCGACCAGCGCCAGCATGGCCAGCGGCACCAGCCAGACCTTCCAGCGCGTGTCGGCCGCCGAGGTGGTGCCCTTGCCGATCCGGCGCGCCAGGCGCGGCAGCAGGCCCTTCCAGTCGCAGCCCTCTTCGGTGCAGCGGTAGCGGCGCATGTCGCGCGTGGTCTCGTCGCGCATCTCGCGTGAACTGCGGCGCACACGCCGCACCGCGCCGGCGCAGCGCGGGCATCGTTGGCGGTAGTTCGAAGCGGTGGGCATGAGCGCGTGCGAGCGGGTGATATTCCGATGGCGTGCCGGCATCGTCAGGGCCGGCCGTTCTCGGTTCCGCCATCTTCGGGCGGATCGGATTCACGGACCCGTCAAGCTTGCACGAACTGCGGCGTT
>JAYUPN010000236.1:0-3434 GCA_043760065.1 Rubrivivax sp. | reverse complement strand
AACCTGGGCTCCTGCGGCATGGGCTGCCCGACCAACGCCAAGCAGTCGATGCTGGTGACGACGCTGCCGGTGGCGCTGGACCGCGGCGCCACGCTGCTCGTGCAGACGCGCGCCGTCAAGCTGGACATCGTGCAGGGCCGCGTGCAGGCGGTGGATTGCGTGCCGGTGGCGGTCAACGGCGCGGTTGCGGCCGGCGCCGGGACGCGCGTGCTGGCGCGCCACTTCGTCGTCGCCGGTGGAGCCATCAACTCGCCCGCCTTGCTGCTGCGCTCGGGCGCGCCCGACCCTCACGGCCGGCTGGGGCAGCGCACCTTCCTGCACCCCGTGGTGCTGTCGTCGGCGGTGTTCGACAGGACCGTCGCCGGCTGGGACGGCGCGCCGCAGACCATGTACACCGACCACTTCCTCGAAGTGGCGCCGGTCGATGGCCCGATCGGCTACAAGCTCGAAGCGCCGCCGCTGCACCCGGTGATCGCATCGACCACGCTGCCCGGTTTCGGCGCGCCGCAAGCACAGGCGATGAAGGAGTTCCCGAACACGCACGCGCTGCTGGCGCTGTTGCGAGACGGCTTCCACGAGCAGGCCGCGGGCGGCCAGGTGCGGCTGCGCAAAGATGGCTCGCCGGTGCTCGACTACACGCTCACGCCCTTCATCATGGACGGCGCGCGGCGGGCCTTGCTGAGCATGGCCGAGATCCAGTTTGCCGCCGGGGCGCGCAAGGTCACGCCGGGCCACGAAGCCGCCGTGCCCTACGGCAGCTGGGCCGAGGCCAAGGCCGCCATCGAGCGCCTGGACATGGTGCCGTACCAGACCCGCGTCGTCAGCGCCCACGTCATGGGCGGCTGCGGCATGGCGGGCGACGAAAAGCTCGGCGTGGCGCGGCCCGACGGCCGCCACTGGCAGATCACAAACCTGTCGATCCACGACGGGTCGCTGTTCCCCACCAGCATCGGCGCCAACCCGCAGCTGTCGATCTACGGCCTGGTGAACAAGCTGGCGACGGGCCTGGCGCGCACGCTCACCGGGCGCAGCGTTCAACTCGGCCCGGCCTGAAGCGGCCGATGCTGGCGCGGCTGCAGCAGGCGACTACGCTGGGCGCCTTGCTCGTCGCGGCGCTGTGGGCGGGGCTCTTTGCCCGCGCCGGCCACCCGGGCTGGGCCGCAGCCGGCGCCTTGTTGGTGATAGGCGGTTACGCGCTGGTGCTGGGGATCGAGTTCATGCTGCTGCGGCTCGTGCACGGCGACGACCCGACGCCGCGCGCCACGCCGGCGCAACTGCTGCGCGCCTGGTGGGGCGAGGTGCGCTCGGCGCCGACCGTCTTCTGCTGGCGGCAGCCCTTCTTCAGCAACCGCTTCCCCGACGCCCTGCCGGCCGCGCCCGACGGCCGCCGCGGCGTGCTGCTGATCCACGGCTTCGTCTGCAACCGCGGCCTGTGGAACCCGTGGCTGCGGCGGCTGCGGCAGGACGGCGTGCCGGTGGTGGCGGTCAACCTGGAGCCGGTGTTCGCATCGATCGAGCGTTATGTTCCGCTCATCGAAGCCGCGGTCAAGCGACTCGAGGAGGCCACCGGGCAGGCGCCGGTGATCGTCGCGCACAGCATGGGCGGACTCGTGCTGCGCCGCTGGTGGGCCGAGCACGGCGACGAGTCGCGCGTGCACCATGCCATCACCATCGGCACACCGCACGGCGGCACCTGGCTGGCGCGTTTTGCGATGAGCAGCAATTCGCGCGAGATGCGCCAGCTCAGCGAGTGGCTGCTGTCCGTCTGCGCGCGCGAAAGGCCCAGCCGTGCGGCGCGTTTCACGTGCTTCTACAGCCACTGCGACAACATCGTCTTCCCGCCCGCGACGGCCACGCTGCCGGGCGCCGACAACCGTCACCTGCCCGGCGTGGCTCACGTGCACATGGCCGACAGGCCCGAACCCTGGGCCGAGCTCCAACGCTGGCTGGGCACGCCCCGCTCGAGCGCGGACTTGGGGTTGCCGCCAACTTGCGCGCGTCAGTGAGCGGCTCCAACATCGAGTCACACCGTCAAACTCCCTGTCGTGCAACCTTTCACTTTCTTCATCAGCTACCGGCGCCAGGACACGGCCCCCATTGCTCTGCTGTTGAAGAACGAGATCGAAAAACGGCTGCAGTTCGTCCGCGTGTCGGTGGACGTCGAAGAGATGCAGCCGGGGGAGAGCTTTCCGCAACGCCTGCGCGGCTTGATCGACGGCGCCCATGCGACCATCGTGCTCATCGGCCAGCGATGGATGCCCCCGCGCGCGGCCAAGGCGCCCAGTGGCCCGCACACCGACTGGGTTGCCAAGGAGATCGAGTACTCACAACAGGCTCCACTGGGGTTTGCCAAGGCCGACCGCTTCAAGCTCAAGGCTCGGGTGGTGATTCCGCTGTTCGCCGACTGTGCCGTGGACTTCGCGCAGTTCAAGCTGCCGCCCCGCCTGGCTTTCCTCTCGCAGTTGCACTCGGAATCGATCAGCTATGCGGCCTGGCCGACTGCCATCGGCCCCTTGTTGGACCGCATCGCGATCAGCTTGTCGCTCAAGCAGCGGCCCGACGCGGACGTGTACCCCAAGCCGGATCTGGCCAAGGCGCGGACCCAGCCACTGCCCGATTCAGAGCTTGCTCAGATCCTGAGCTACGACGACTACGAAGGCTGGTACGTCGACAACTTCGGCAATGCGCAGGTGCGCTACATCGTCAAGACCTTCAAGTTCAGGCATTTCAACGATGCTGCAGACTTCATGGCGCTCGTGTCGCAGCACTGCCGCGTCCTGGACCACCATCCCGAGTGGCGCAATGTCTTCAACCACGTCACCGTTTCCCTGACCACCTGGGACGCGCAACGCCGCGTCACCATCTACGACCTCAACCTGGCGCTGTTCATGAACATGGCTGCTCGAACGGTCGCCAAGGCTGCAACCGAGCGATAGCCGACGTGGCCGCGCCTTTGCGGCGAAAGTGACTCAGGGCGCAGCCAGCACGCCGCGGCGCATCTGGTCGAGCTCGATGCTCTCGAACAGCGCCTTGAAGTTGCCTTCGCCGAAACCCTGGTCGCCTTTGCGCTGGATGAACTCGAAGAAGATCGGGCCGAGCTGGTTCTCGGAGAAGATCTGCAGCAGCAGCTCGCCGGCCTTGCCGTCGACGAGGATCTTGCGCGCCTTCAGCTCGGCCACGTTTTCGCCGTGGCCCGGGATGCGCTTGTCGACCAGTTCGTAGTAGGTGTCGATGGTGTCCAGCAGCTTCATGCCGCTGGCGCGCAGCGCGTCGACGGTGCGCAGCAGGTCGGTCGAACCCAGCGCGATGTGCTGGATGCCTTCGCCGTGGTACTTGTCCAGGTACTCCTGGATCTGGCCGGCCTTCTCGTTGCCTTCTTCGTTGATCGGGATGCGGATCTTGCCGCAGGGGCTGGTCATGGCCTTGCTCTTGAC
>JAYUPN010000235.1:0-29163 GCA_043760065.1 Rubrivivax sp. | reverse complement strand
GCGCCATCGCTGCCTGGAAGAGGTCAAGTCGATCCGCGGCAAGCCCGACGACATCCCGGAGAACCGCCGCCACCTGCACTGGGCGCAGTTGCAGACCTACGGTGCGCTGTTCTGCCGCGCGCGCGGCGTTGCCGAGGTGACGCTGGCGCTGGTGTACTTCGACGTCGCGTCGCAGACCGAGACCGAATTGCGCCAGCTGTGCAGCGCCGCGGAGCTCGAAGGCGCGCTCGAAGCCCGCTGCGCGGCCTTTGCGGCGTGGGCGGCGCAGGAAACCGAGCACCGGCTCGCGCGCGACGATGGCCTGCGGATGCTGGCCTTTCCGCCGGGCACGTTCCGACCCGGCCAGCGCGAGATGGCGGCAGCCGTCTACCGTGCCGGCGTGCAGGGCAGCTGCCTGCTGGCGCAGGCGCCCACCGGCATCGGCAAGACGGTGGGCACGCTCTATCCGGCGCTGCGCGCGCTGCCGGTGCAGGGCATCGACAAGCTGGCCTACCTGACCTGCAAGGGCACCGGCCGCGGCACCGCGCTTGATGCGCTGAGGGGGCTGCGCGCGGGTGTGCCGCAGCGGGCGCTGCGGGTGCTGGTGATGGTGGCCAAGGACCAGGCCTGCGAACACCCGGACAAAGCCTGCCACGGCCAGGCCTGCCCGCTGGCGCGCGGCTTCTACGACCGCCTGCCGGCGGCGCGCGCGCAGGCCGTGGCCGAAGGCTGGCTGGACCCGGCGGCGCAGCGCCGCGTCGCCTTGCAGCACGGCGTCTGCCCCTACTACCTGGGGCAGGAGCTGGTGCGCTGGGCCGACGTGGTGGTGGGCGACGTGCACCATGCCTTCGACGCGAGCGGCCTGCTCGCGGGCCTGGCGCAGGCGCTGGACTGGCGGCTGTCGGTGCTGGTCGACGAAGCACACAACCTGGTCGACCGCGCGCGCCAGATGTACAGCGCCGCACTGCCGCTCGGCGCGCTGCGCCGCGCGCGGCAGCTGGCCCCCGTCGCGCTGCACGCAGCCTTCGACGCCCTGCAGGCGCAGGCGCTGGCGCTGTCTGACGCCCAGCATGAAAGTTATGCCGTCTGCGATGCGATGCCCGACGCGCTGATGCGTGCGCTGCTGGCGCTGGGCAGCGCGCTGGGCGAGCACTTCCAGCGCCAGCCGCTGGCCGTCGGGCCGTTGCTCGAATTCCACTTCGAGCTGCAGCGTTTCCTGAAGCTGGCCGAGACGCTGGGCGAGCACAGCTTGTTCGACATCCAGCAGCCGGGTGCGGACCCGCCGGGCACGGCGCTCGGCAGCGCCGACGCCACCTTCACGCTGCGCAACGTGGTGCCGGCGCGCTTTCTGCGGCCGCGGCTGAAGGCGTTGCACAGCGTGACGCTGTTTTCGGCCACGCTGGGGCCACCTCGCTACGCCGTCGACCTGCTGGGCCTGCCCGAGGACACGGCCTGGCTCGACGTGCCGCCGGTGTTCCCGGCCGAACACCTGCAGGTGCAGGTCGCGCGCTCGGTGTCCACGCGCTACGCCGACCGCGCACGCTCGCTCGACGCGCTGGTCGACGTCATGGCGCGCCAGTTCGACGCCCATGGCGGCAACTACCTCGCGTTCTTCAGCAGCTTCGAGTACCTGCAGCAGGCCGCCGAGCGGCTGGCGCGCCGCCGCAGCGACATCGTGCAATGGCGCCAGACGCCGGCCATGGACGCGCACGCGAGGCAGGCCTTTCTGGAGCGCTTTGCCGCCGGCGGACAGGGCATCGGCTTCGCCGTGCTCGGCGGTGTCTACGCCGAGGGCGTGGACCTGCCGGGCTCGCGGCTGATCGGGGTCTTCATTGCCACGCTGGGCCTGCCGCCGGTGTCGCCGGTGCAGCAGCAGGTGCAGGCGCGGCTGGCCCGCATCTTCGGCGCCGACGCGGGGTACGCCGACCTGGTGCCGGCGCTGCAGAAGGTGGTGCAGGCCGCCGGCCGTGTGCTGCGCACGCCGCAGGACCGTGGCTGGCTGTGGCTGCTCGACGACCGCTACGCGCAGCCCGCCGTGGCCCGGCTGCTGCCGCCGGCGTGGGGTCTGGCGAGCGCAGACCAGTCCTGCGTGCAGCCCGCGTGACGCAGCGGGCACGCCGCTTGCCCCGCCGTCCCATGGCCAGTCTTCAGATCGAATCGAGTGTCCCCGACATCACACCCGCGCAGAGCCTGAACGGCTGGCGTCGCGAGTTCTGCGTCGAGTTGCTGGGCAGCGGCGCGGCGCGCGTCTTCGTGCGCGCCGTGCAGCAGAGTTCCTTCAAGGCCAGCGAGCTGCAGCGCGCCGTGCTGTTCTGCCGCGTCGACCCGCGCTTCGCCGACCTGGCAGGTTGCGCCCGCGCCATGCAGGCCGACCTCGAGCGCCTGGCGGAGACCGCGCTGCGCACGCTGCCCGACAAGGACAACCTCTTCCGAACGCTCGAGTACGACCCGGCCTGCTGGGACCGCATCCAGGCGGCGGTGGAGCGCTGGTCGCGACGCTGATCAGGCCGTGAAGTCGTGCACCGCCACGCGCTGAAAGCCCTGCTCTTCATCGATGTGGTCCCAGCGCTCGACGAGCGCCAGACGGTGCACCCCGGCGTGGGTGCGGATGACGTTGACCGAAGGGCCGGCTTCGCGGCGCACGCGCTCGCTCATCGCCGTGCCGGCCTGCACCGCCCACATCGGTCGCTGCGCCGGCGCGTCGCCCCCGGGCTGCAGCGCCAGCTTGTGCAGCGGCAGCACGTAAGGCAGGTGGATGTGGCCGCCCAGCACGAGGTCGGCACCGGCCTGGCGCCAACGGCGGATCGCCGCACGGTGGGGGTGCACGCGGTTCACGAGGTCGCCCGGCTGCGTCACCGCGATCGGGTGGTGCAGCATGACCAGGCGCCACTGGCCGGGCCGGGCGCCTGAAAGGTCCTGTGCCACGGCCTCGATCTGCGCCGCCGACAGCGTGCCGTTCTTGTGCCGGTACCAGCGCGTGCTGTTGACGCAGACGACGCGCACATCGTCGGACTCGAACCGGGGTTCCAGCTCCTGGCCGAAGGCTGCGCGGTAACGAGCGTAGGGACTGAACAGGCGCTGACCCAGCGCAAAGAGCGGGATGTCGTGGTTGCCCGGGATGGCGACCACCGACGCCACGCCCAGGCCGTCGACGAAGGCGCGCGCGGCCGCGAACTGGGCCCGTGTCGCGCGTTGCGTGATGTCGCCCGACAGCAGCAGCACGTCGGGCTGCAGCCGGGCCACGAACTGCTGCAGCGCAGCCAGGACCGCGGGCTGTTCGGTGCCGAAGTGCGGGTCGGACAGGTGAAGCAGGCAGCTCACGGCAGCGCACGTTCGGGGGCCTGGCCCTCGGGGCGGATCAGCATCAGCGGCTGCGGCGAAACGCGAAAGCTCAGCGGCAAGGGCATCCACGCAACTTCTCCGTCGACGGCGACCTTCATGCGCTGCGCGCCCCAGGGCCGGCTGGCGCGCACGCCGAGCTGTCGGAACGCGAAGTCCACCACCTGCTGCGCACGGCCCAGCCTGCCGGCGGCGGCGCGTGCCACCAGGCCCAGCATGGCCAGCCGGCCGACCGGCCGCAACGCGACAGCGGCGAGTTGCCCGTTGTCGATCGCCTGCGCTTGCGGCAGACCCATCTGCTCCATCTGCAGCGCGTTGTTGCCGACGAAGAGCGTCGGCGTGCGCACGTCGCGCGCGACGCCGGCGGTCGACACCTGCAGCTGCAGGCTGCGGTGCCCGCGCAGCAGCGTCAGCAGCCCGGCGCCGAGAGCGACCACGCGGTGGCGGCCCCAGCGGCTCTTGAGCTGCTCGCGTTCTTCGAGCAAGGCCGGGTACAGCCCGAGGCTCGCGTTGACGAGGAACAACCGGTCGTTGACCAGCCCCACCTGCACCGGCTGCGCGCGGCCTTCCAGCAGCAGTTGCAGCGCCGCGGGCAGCTCGCTCGGGATGCCGTGGGTGCGGCTGAAGTAGTTGAAGGTGCCCAGCGGCAAGACGCCGAAAGCGCAGCCGCTGCCCAGCACCGCCTGTGCGACCGTGTTGAGGGTGCCGTCGCCGCCGGCGGCCACGACGATGCCGCCCGATTGCCGGGCCAGCCGCACGGCCTGCTGTGCGGTGCCCTGCAGGTCCTGCGGGTGCTTGACGACGAGCCACTCGAAATTGCGCCGCGCGGCCGTGCAGGCCTGTGCGACGGCTTCGTGCAAAGCCGTCTCCTCACCGCGGCCGGCGCCCGGGTTGTAGACGAAGACCAGCAGTTGGCGCAGGAATCCTGGCGCTGGCGTGGTGGCCATCGCCGCAGACGGCGTGCGCAACGGTGGCGCAGACGCTGCATCGGACCGCGCCCCCTTCTCGCAGGGGCGCGCTGTGCCTGGCTTGAGCGGAGTCAAGCCGCCAGCAGTTCTGCGGCCTGCGCGGCCCGGCGCGCTGGCATCCAGCGCTGGTACTCGGGCGAGCGCCGGTCGGAGCCGGGCAGCAGGCGGTCGCACTCCTGCTTGACCACGGCATAACACTCGCAGGCCCGACTCTCGAGGCCTTCGCGGTCGACCACCGTGATGCGGCCCCGCGTGTAGCGAATGAGGCCGAGCTTCTGCAGGAAGTAGGCGCCCTCGGTGACGCCTTCGCGGCGCACGCCCAGGCGGTTGGCAATGACCTCCTGCGTCGTCAGGATCTCGCGTCCGGGGTTGCGGTCCAGCGTCAGCAGCAGGCAGCGCGCCAGCTGCTGCGCCAGGCTGTGGTGCCGGTTGCACACCGCGCGCTGCGCGATCTGCGTCAGCAGCGCCTGCGTGTAGCGCAGCAGCAGCTGCATCGCGGCGCCGCCGCGGCGGAACTCGTCGTTCAGCACCTGGGCCGGGAGGCGGTAGGCCTCGCCCGCACCCTGCACGACGGCGTGGCTGCACATCGAGCCGCCGCCCATCAGCAAGGCGATGCCGACCATGCCGTCGTTGCCGACCATCGCCGACTCCGACGACGCGCCGTTGTCGGTGAAGTACATCATCGAGACGATGGCACTGGTGGGGAAGTAGGCGTGGCTCATGGCCTCGCCCGAGGCATAGACGGCCTGGCCGCGGGCCAGCGGCGCGTACTCCATGTGCGGCGCCAGGCGCTGCCAGGCATCGGCCGGCAGTGCCCCCACCAGGTGGTTGTCTCGAGGTTCCGTACGCATCAGCATGACTACTCCTGGGCTCGGATCGCTGCGCACTGGGCGTGGCAGCCTTGATCGCTACTGAGCCAGGGATGGCAATCGGCGTGCCGATGGGGGGGGCGTGCAGGAGCCCGCACCAGGTGGGCGGGCGCACACACGGCGGCGCTACCCCGCCGCGAGCACGCTGGCGGCAAGGCCAACCGGGTCGACGCACCTTGCGGCAATCTTTGCCGGTCGAGCACGGTCAGCCGCGTCATGGATGGCGCCGATCAGCGCCGCTGCACGGCACGCGTCCGCGCCGGCTGCGTCGCCGGCGCAAGCACCGGTGGCGGCGCGGCGACCGGCGCACGGGCACGTGGGTTGCCACCGCGCCTTCGTGACCACAGAAGCCTTCGAAGGTGAACAGATGATGAAGAACCGGTCGATTGCCAGCCGCCTCATGCTGGGCCTCCTGAGCGCGGGCCTGCTGCGGGGTGCGCTCTGGCTGTTGCGCAAGCCGCGCACGTCCCCGCGCAGGCCCCCTTCGGCGCTCCAGCGTGCGTATCCCAAGGTGCCCGACACGGGGGCCTACACGCCGACGCGCATCGAGCGATGAAGCTGCACCCCGCCCCGGCGCCCATTCCAGGCCCGTTGCCGCCGCCACCCGTGGAGCCGCCGCAGTCGCCGCCCGGCGTGCGCGAACCCACGCTGCCCGGTGAGCGGCCACCCGTGCGCGAGCCGATCTGGCCTGGTCAAACCCTGTCGCTGCGCGGCTGAGCAGGCGGCCGCGGGCCTGCCCGTCGGCCGCTCAGTTGGCGCAGGGGTCGGGTGTGCCGCCTTCGTTTTCCCAGTCCTGAACCGGCGCCGGCACCGCGGCACTGCGGTGCGCGCGGCGCCGGGCGTGGGTCTTGTCGCAGGCCCGCCACGCGCCGACGATGACACCTCCCAGCAGCAGACCCAGCGTCAGGCTGCGCCAGACGCCGCTCGTCGACGCCTCGTCCGCTGCCGCGGACCGCGCGGCGTGATCTCGGCTGTGGTGGTGCGACATGACGGGCCTCGCTGGCGCTGATTCGATCCCTCGTCAGGCAAACGGCATTCCCACTTGCCGCCGCAGCGGCCGTGCTGCGGTGACAATGCGTGCCGCGTTGCGTGGCGTGCGTGGCCGCGTGTGCGAACAGGAGTGCCTTGGATGAACCACGCCTTGATCGTCGAAGACGATGTCGACTCGGCAGCCTCGCTCACGGCGTTGATCGCCGGTGAAGGGCTGACCGTGGCCGTCGCGTACACGCTGCGCGACGCACGGCGACAGATTGCGCTGCAGCAGCCCGACATCGTGCTGCTCGACCTGCGGCTGCCCGACGGCAGCGGCATGGACCTGTTCTCGGACCCGCAACTGGTGGCCAACTCCGAGGTCGTGCTGATCACCGGCTACGCCAGCATGGAGACATCGATCCAGGCGCTGCGCCTGGGCGCGGCCGACTACCTGGTCAAGCCGATCAACCTGATGCAGCTGCAGGGGGTGCTCTCGCGCGTGACCAAGCCGGCCGTGCTGAAGGCCGAAGTCGCCGACCTCACGGCCAACCTCGCCAGCAGCGGCCACTTTGGTCAGCTGTGGGGCCGCTCGGCTGCCATGCAGCGCGTCTACGAGCAGATCTCGCGCGTTGCCGGCACCGGCGTGACGGTGTTCATCACCGGCGAGAGCGGCACCGGCAAGGAGGTCGTGGCGCAGACCGTGCACGAACTCAGCCGCCGCCGCAAGAAGCCCTTCCTGGGCGTCAACTGCGGCGCGATATCGCCCAACCTGATCGAGAGCGAGATCTTCGGCCAC
The DNA here is from genome assembly GCA_043760065.1 of Rubrivivax sp. GTDB lineage: Bacteria > Pseudomonadota > Gammaproteobacteria > Burkholderiales > Burkholderiaceae_C > Rubrivivax. The sequence goes on along the minus strand of JAYUPN010000235.1, from coordinate 22,240 downwards.
GAAAAGGGCAGCTTCACCGGCGCCGACCGCCAGCACCTGGGCTTCTTCGAGCGCGCCAGCGGCGGCACGCTGTTCCTGGACGAAATCACCGAGATGCCGCTGGAGCTGCAGGTCAAGTTGCTGCGCGTGCTCGAGACCGGTCGCTTCATGCGCGTGGGCTCGACGCAGAGCCTGGAGACCGACGTGCGCGTGATCGCTGCGACCAACCGGCTGCCGATGGAGGCCGTCGCGCAGGGCCGGCTGCGCGAGGACCTGATGTACCGCCTGAACGTGTTCCCGATCGAGCTGCCGCCCCTGCGCGAGCGGCTGTCCGACGTGCCGCTGCTGGCCGAACACTTCCTGGGCATCATCGGCGCGCAGGAAGGCCAGGCCAAGCGCTTCAGCGAGGCCGCGCTGGCCCAGCTTGCGGCCTACCGCTGGCCCGGCAACGTGCGCGAGTTGCGCAACGCCGTGCAGCGCGCCTACGTGATGGCACACGGCGACACGGTCGACACCTCGTGGCTGCCGCAGACCGCGGCGCAGAACGCGCTGCGCGCCGCGGCAGAGGGTGCGCCGGCCTTGGGCGGCATGGGCGGCATGGGCGGCGGCATGGGCGCGCTGCCCAACGGCGATGCTGCGCCAGTGGCCCCACCGGCCGCCGACACGTCGCGCGCGGCCGGCGGGCCGACGCTGGTGCTGCCCATCGGCACCTCGCTGGCACAGGCCGAGCGCACGCTGATCCTGGCCACGCTGCGCCACTACCGGCACCACAAGGAACGCACGGCAGCGGTGCTGGGCATCAGCCTGAAGACGCTCTACAACCGGCTCAAGGAATACGCCGCCGACGCGGTCGAGTCCGGCCCGCCGACAGAGCCCTGATTCAGCGCCAGCCGTGTGCAGCCGGGGCGCTGCGCTCGGGTTCGCTGCGCACGCCGGGCTGAAGCGTCGCGTCAGACGCTGCATCGGGCGGCGTCAGTTCAGCCAGACGGGCCAGCACCTTGTCGAAGCGCAGCGGCTTGTTCCAGACTTCGGTGAAGCCGGTGCTTTCGATGCGGAAATTGTGTTCTGCCGTCACCGCCACGGCCGGCACGTCGCGGCAGCCGGGATGCTGGCGCAGCATCGGCAGCAACTCGGTGCCCAGGCAGTCGGGAAGGCGGATGTCCAGCAGCAGCAGCCCGGTCTGCAGGCCTTCGACCAAAGCCAGCGCCTCCTGTCCCGTCGTCGCCACCAGCAGTCGCAGATCGGGCCGGCGGTCGAACAGCGCTTTCATCAGCAGCACGTTGACGTGCTGGTCCTCGACGTAGACCACCGTGGTCGCGGCGGGGGAGCGGAATTCGGTCGGCATGGTGAGCGCCTCTGGGGAGATGAAGTGCAGTGCCTGGGCAATCGCCGCGCCTGCGTCGCAATGCGGGTGCTTGTGCTGGCAGCGCCAGGGATCAGGGTCAGGATCGGTTGGCGTGGGCGTCGGCAAAAATTGCTGCAAGGCCCGCCGATGCGACGGCAGCGGCTGGGTCCCCAGCGGCGGGACGCGGAAGACCACCGTGGGAACGACGATTGCCCTGCTTCAGCGGTGCGAGGTGCCCGCTGCACTTCATGCCCGTCCTCGACCTGCCACCCGGAGCCACCCATGTCCACGACCTCGATACCGTTCCCGACTTCGCAACCGGCAGCCTCGCCGGCGCCCGCCGACAGCATCGGCTCCGGCGCTTCGGCCGCGGCACCGCTGCTGGACCGTGTCGTGCGCGGCGCCCACGAAACCATCGACCGCCTGGCCGAAACCGCTGCACCCCACGTGCACAAGCTCGAAGAGACGGTCGGCCACGCCGGTGAAAAGCTGCAAGCCAATGCCAGCCGCGCACGCGAGCTCGGCGACGAATGGACCGAAAGTGTGCGCTGCACCGTGCGCGACAACCCGCTGGCCGCCGTCGCGGTGGCGCTGGTCGTCGGCGCGCTGATCGCGCGAATCGCCCGCTGATCCCTCCGGCGGCAAAATTTCCCTTTCGGGGACCTAGCCGCCTTGGGCCGGGCAGTTCTACTGCCCGGCCCCTTTTCATTGCCGCCGGGCAGTTCTACTGCCCGGCCCTTTTTCATTGCCGCCGGGCAGTCCAGCTGCCCGGCCGACGTTCACGCCGCCATCGTGCGCGCCTGGTTGCGCAGGTCGCGGATCTGGTCGTGGTTGCGCTTGACGCCCTGCAGATGGCGGCTCAGCACCGCGCGCACGTCGTCCGGCAGTTCTTCCTCGATCGCGCGCCGGTAGGCGGCCAGCGCGACGTCCTCGCCCCGTTCGGTTTCCTCCAGCAACGACAGGTCGGTGGCGCTGGACAGCGCGCTCTTGGCCTTGACCCAGCCGCGGTGCAGCGCGCCGCTGACCGAGCCGCCGTCCTCGGCCTTGCCGCCGTACTGCAGCACCAGCGACTGCAGTTCGCTCGAGGCCTGGCGGCAGTCTTCGGCGCGGGTCAGGAACAGTTGCCGCACCTGCGCGGCCACGGCGTGCTCGGCGCTGGTGCGAAAGCCGTACTCGCCGTCCTTGCAGGTTTCGACGAGCGCGTTGAGGGTGTCGATGATGTCGGAATGGTCCACGGTGTGATCCTCGGTTCGGTGAAGCGTTGAAGGGGCCTGGCGCAGGCTGCGCCAGGCGGGCCCCTGCTGCGGGCAGGCAGCGTGCCCGGCGCTTCAGGCGCGGCTGCGGCCGGCCATCGCGTGCTGCAGGGCGGCGATCAGGTCATCGGGCGCGCACGGCTTGCGCAGCACCACCAGATCGCCAGCCGAGGCCAGTGCGCTGCTGTAGCCGCTGATCAGCACCACCGGCAGTTCGGGCTTGTCCACCTGCAGCCGCCGCGCCAGCGCCACGCCGTCCATGTCGCCGGGCATCACGACGTCGGACAGCATGACGTCGAAAGGCGGTGCGTCGTCCAGCACACGCAACGCCTGCGACGCCTCGGCGGCGCGCTCGACGGTGGCGCCGAAGGACGACAGCAGCGCCTCGGTGACCTCGGCGAGTTCGTCGTTGTCTTCCACCAGCAGCACGCGCCGGCCCTGCAGCGACAGCTCGGTTTCGGTGGGCCCGGCGGCTGGCGCTGGCCGGGGCGGTGCCGACGCCGCCGGCAGCACCAGCGTGACGGTGGTGCCCAGGCCCGGCGTGCTGGCCAGCCGCGCGGTGCCGCCGGCCTGCTTGCACAAGCCGTGCACCTGGCTCAGCCCGAGTCCGGTGCCCTGGCCGACCCCCTTGGTCGAGAAGAAGGGCTCGAACACGCGTTCTGCCAGGCTCTCGTCGAGTCCTTTGCCGTCGTCGCCCACCGAGATCACCACGAACTCCCCCGCCGGCAGGTCGAGCGTGTCCTCGGCCTGCGCGACGCCGGCCCGCAGCCAGACGTGGCCGGTGCCCTCGATGGCATCGCGTGCATTCAGTGCCAGATTGATCAGCCCCAATTCGAGCTCGCTCGGATCGACGGTGACGTTGGGCGTGTCGGGGTCGACCTCGAGCGCGACTTCGACGCGCTTGCCCAGCACAAGCTTCATCAGCTCCAGCGCCTCGGGCAGGAAGGCCGCCAGCGAAACGGCCCGTGGCTGCACCGGCTGGCGGCCGGAGAAGCGCAGCAGGTGCTGCGTCAGCCGGCTGCCCACCTCCACCGCGCGCAGCGTCGCGGCGACGGGCACCAGCAGCTTCTGCGACGTCGTCTGGCGCTGGATCAGGTGGGCGCTGTTGCTGATCACGCCCAGCAAGTTGTTGAAGTCGTGCGCGACACCGCCGGTCAGCCGTCCCAGCGCTTCGACGCGCTGGTTGTGCGAGACGCGCTGCTCCGCTTCGCGCGTGAGTTGCACGGCCTGTGCGACCTGGCGTTCGAGTTCGGCCTGCGACTCGCGCATCGTGGCGCTCGCCTGCGCGAGCGCCAGCGCGACGTCGTCGCACTCGGCGATGCCGGTGGGCTGCGGCTCGACGACGTGGCCGGCTTGCAGCTCGGCCGCCACCTGCTTGAGCGAGGTCACCGGGCGCGCGATGCTGCGCGAGACGCCGACGGCGCCCAGCGCGGCCAGGCAAAGCAGGGCCACCGCGCCCAGGCCCACTTTCAGCAGGGCCTGCGGCAGCACGCCGTCAAACTGTTCGCGCGGCATGCCGGTGACGTAGGTCCAGCCTTGGGACGAGGTGCTGAAGGAGCTCATCACGCGCTGGCCGTCGAGCGTCGTGCTCTGGACCAGCCCTTCGCCTGCAGCGGCGATGTGCTGCCGCAGATCGGCGGTGGCCGTGCGCCCGGCGTAGGCGATGCCGCCCGGGTGGCGCGCCACCACGGTGCCGCTGCTGTCAAGGATCGCGCCCACCCAGTCGACCGGCAGGCGCTGCTGGTCGATGATGCGCTGCATCTCCACCGGCCGCACCGCCAGCGCCAGGTTCAGCACCGTGCGGCCCTGTCTTTCCACCGGTTCGACCAGCGTGGCCTGCAGGTCCCCGGGCGCCGTCCTCTTGGACAGCGGCAGCAGTTGCGGCGCGTCGCTCCACGGGCCCGACGCGGTGCCCGCGGCCGGGCGCTCGCCGAAGGGCAGTCGGGTGTCGAGCAGCAGCCCGTCCGGCGACCGCACCTCCAGCCAGCCTTCCAGGCCCTGCATGGTGCGCCGCGCCTGCTGCTCGAAGGCCTGGAGCGCTGCTGGAGACAAAACCGGCGCGGCGTCCAGCATGCGTGATTGGGCCAGCCCTCGCAGCAGCGAAGCCCGCTGCTTCAGTTCGCGGTCCACCACGAGGGCCAGTGCACGCGTCGTTTCGCCCAGCAGACGCTGGTTGGCGTGGCGCTCGACGGTGTAGGTCTGCACGACGATCCACAGCACCGCTGCGGTTGCCGGCAGCAACGTGGCCAGCGTGAGCAGCAGCAATCGGGCACGGATAGAGACGTTGCGGGGCATGGTCAGGGCTGTTGCAGCGCGGGGCTTGCGAAGCGGGCAAGGGTAACGCCCGCGCGCCTTGTGCCCGGCGCGCCGCGGCAGGTATTTGCAGAAGCCGGGCATACCGTTTGCCTGTCCAGGGTTGGACAGCGAGGGCCACTGCCACAGCGCGCCCCGCCCAATCGTCGACCGCGAAGGACAGCTCCATGCATCAACCCCAACGGAGCGGCGTGCACCGCGCGCACCGCCGCCTGGCCCCCTTGGCCCTGGCGGCGGCGGCGTCCGTCGCGGCGCAGGACGACGCCACGGCAACTCGAGTCGGGACGGCTGCCGTCGTCCACACGAGTGTCGGCCAGGGTATCGGCTACGGGGTCGACGCCGAGCGGCCGCGCGAGCGGGTCGTGGCACAGGCAGCGCCGGCGCGAGGCACGGCACCGCCGGCCCGTGGCGGGGTGGCCCCGCGCCGCAGTTCCTGGCTGCCGTACACCCACAGTGGCTATGCCGGGGTGAACGTCGGCACATCGGCCTTCGATGCGGACTGCGGCGCGGGTGGCTTCAGCTGCAAGGCGAATCGACCGTCGCTGCATGCCTACACCGGCGGCATGTTCAACGACTTTCTCGGTCTGGAACTCGGCTACCGGTATCTTGGTCGAGCCGAGCGCGGCGGCGGCCGCACCGAAGCCCAGGGTCTGGGGTTGGCCATGGTGGGTCGCTTGCCCGCCGGCCCCTTGCACGTCTTCGCCAAGGCGGGCCTGGCCTACACGCAGTCGCGCGTCTCGGCCAGTCCGGCGTCGTTGCTGCCCACCGGCAGCAGCCGCGGCTGGGCCGGCACCTACGGCGCCGGCGCGGGCTGGGACCTGACGCCGTCGTCGGCACTGGTGCTCGAGTGGACCAGCCTCGAACTGCCCTTTGCCGGCGCCGGCAAGCAGTCGGTCGAGAACACCAGCATCGGCTTCGTCCATCACTTCTGAGCCTCATGCATTGGCGCGTGCCAACCGCTGCGCCTCAGCGGCCGGCAATGCGGCGTCTGAGGTCTTCGGTGTCAACGCAGACCTGCAAACTGCAAGCAGGGCCGCCTCGTCGGCTGCACGAGCCCACCGAGGCGGAAGGGCAAATCCAGGCCTGTGGCTGTCGCGCCACCCGGCCAAAGGACTAGAGGCCGGCGAAGCGCCCGGCAGGATCGGAGAACAGGATCTCGACGCGGCGGTTCTGCTGACGGCCGGCCGCGGTGTTGTTGTCGGCCACCGGGTTGGCTTCACCCCAGGCGCGCACGTCGATGCGGTCCGCCGCAATGCCGCCGGCGACCAGGGCACGGGCAAAGGCTTCGGCCCGGCGCTGCGACAGCTGCATGTTCATGGCGTCGGAGCCGACGCTGTCGGTGAAGCCTTCGATGCGCACCTTGCGGTCGCCGTACTGCTTCAGGACCTGGATCAGCTGATCGATGCTGCGCTGGGCGCCACCGTTGAGGTTGGCGCTGCCGGTGTCGAACAGCACGTCGCCGAGCGTCACGACCATGCCGCGGTCGGTCTTGCGGCCACGCAGGTCCTGCAGGTCGCGCTCGAGGTTGTCGGCCCGGCTGGCTTGCTGCAGGGCCTGCACGCGGGCCGCTTCGGCCTGCGCGCGTGCGGCTTCGGCTTGCACGCGTGCAGCCTCGGCTTGTTCGCGCGACAGCATCGCGTCGGTCTGCGCCGTGCGGGCGGCGCCCTGGGCGATGCGGGCCGTGGCCTGGGCGTCCTGCGCGGCGCGGGTGGCGGCGTCGGCTTCGCGCGTGCGGGCTTGCAGCCGCACCCGCTCACGTTCGGCGCCGGCCTGCAGCACGCGCTCGTCGGCTTGTGCGCGCTCGCCGATGGCCAGTGCGATCTCGGCACGTTGCGACGCCAGGTAGGCCAGGTGGCGCGTGTCCTCGGTGTCGCGGTCGGCGGCCCAGGCGGCCTGGGCACGGACCAGCGCCTGTTGCGCGCGTTCGAGCTCGACTGCGGCGCTGCGCGCGACGTAGGTGTTCGAGCGTGCACGTTCGACCGCGGCCTGGGCACGGGTCAGGTCGCCGTTGACGGCCGGGGTGGTCTGGCACGCGGACAGCGCCAGGACGACGGCGGCTGCAGCAGCGGCCAGTTGGGTGAGACGGTTCATGGCGGATCCTTGGCGGAGTGGGGCGTTCACGGCGTGCGGCTCGGGGGCGTGCCGCGGCTGATTTCGTCGCGCAGCGACTGCAGGCTGGCGTCGAGTTCGGCCACTGCGCGCTTGGAGCGTTCGGTGTTGGCGCGGGCGCGGGCGAGCTGGGCGTCGACATCCGCCTCGTGCGCCAGCCGCGTCGCTTCGCGCTGGTTGCCGGACTGCGACAGCGCACGGGCGCGGTCGAGCTTGGCGCGGGCGCTGTTCATCTCGACAGACGCGAGCTCGGTGGCGCCGGCCGATCGCGCCGCGTCGACCGATGCCGCGCTGGTCTCGATGACGGGCGCCGCCGGCGGCGAGCTGGCGCAGGCCGCCAGGATCAGCACCATCGGTGCGGTCAGTAGCAGTGTCTTGTTCATGGCGGACTCGTTGCAGTGGAGTGGTGGTCGCCGGCTCTGGGGCAATCGGCGTGCCGGGCTCCAGCGCTGCGCCCGCTTCAGGCCGCGGCGCGCGCCGCTTGCGTCACCATCAGGCTGCGCGACAACACCGGTGCCACCGGTCGCAGCTGGCGCAGTTCGCGCCCCCGCGTCGCCGCCAGATGGGCGGCCGACACCAGGTGGTGCACGCTCGCGGCGGTGCGCTGCCACGAGGTGGTCGACACGGTGTTGAGCATCTCGCGCTGGCGCGCGAAGCTCGGCATCGCGCCTTCGGCGAGCAGCCGGTCGCAGGCTCCGATGAAGGACCAGGCGGAGTGAGCCACCGCCACCGCGTCGCCGTGCAGCATGATGACGTCGGCGACCGCGGTGCTGACGATCGGCCGCTCGGCGGCCATGTACTGCAGCGTGGTGGCGGGGCTGAGCAGGCGTGTCGGTGCGCCGCGGGCGTAGGGCATCAGGCACAGGTCCCAGCCGGCGATCAGGCTGGGCAGGCGCTCGTAGGGCTGCGGCCCGAGCCAGTGCAGGTTGGGCCGTTGGGGCAGCGAAGCCGCCAGGCCCGGTGCCACCGGTCCCGCCATCACGATCGGCCACGAGGGCCGGGCATCGGCCAGCTGCACCAGCAGGTCGAGGTCGAGCCGCTCGTCCACGGCATCCAGGCAGCCCAGTCGGGGCCGCGGCAACGCGCCCTGCAGGGCCATCGCGGCCTGGTCGTGCACGCTGCCCGGCTGCAGCCGGGAAGGACTGAAGTGTGCGACGTCCACCGAGCCGGGCACGCAATGCACGTTGGGATGCTGGTGGCGCAGCGCCTGGTACAACGACGGTCCGCCGGCAAAGACGATGGACGCTTCGCCAAGCAGCTCGAGCTCTTGCTGCGGCATCGCGGCAGGGGCGTCCCGGCGGCCGGCGAGGTCTTCCATGCAGTCGTAGACGATGCACGCCGGATGCGCCGCGCGCGCCCAGGGCAGCGCCATCGGGGTCGTCAGCCAGGCCACCGGGCTGCTCACCCGTTCGCGCTCCAGCCAGGACGACAGCAGCGGCTGAAGGGTGGCCAGCTGCTGCGCGTCGAAGCCGGCAGCAGGCAGCGGCGTGTGCGGCACCAGCACGGTCAGCTGCGGGCCGATGCGGCGCACCTCCAGCCGCGCCGGGGCGGCGCTGTGCACCGGCTCCTCGACGAAGATCACCCGCCACGCGCCGGCCAGCAAACCCAGCAGCTGCTGCGGGCGCTCTGCCGCGGGCCCCCAGCGCAGATGCGAGAACGCCAGCAGATCAGGGGCAGGGGGCAGTGGCATGCGTGGAACCTGTGCTGAGGGGTGACGGTCGTGGGGGCGGATGAAGGTGTCGGTCGTGCCAGGCAGGGCAATCGCCATGCCGGTCGAGCGGGCGGGCCCACGGGACGGTCCGATACGCGTTGATACCGGCAGAACGTGGCGGGCACCGGCAGGGCTTACCGCAAGGCAGGCGACATCGGTAAGGTTTGCCGTGGCCCGAGCCGGACGCGCGTCGTCGGTCAGCCGCTGCGGAATCGTTTGCTGCGCGCGCGATGGCGCCAACCCGACGGAATCCGGCGCGATTGCGCTGTTGCAGCGCTGTTCCTTTCTTTGGCATGGCGGTTGCAAGCAGTTCTGCTGATCCCGCGCCGGCGCTTCCGGCGCGTGGCAACTGCCCGCAACCGCAAGCCCGATGGGAGGCTCTTCGATGGCCTTGTTGGACCTTCGTCACGACACCCGGCAGACCCAGACCCTGTCGCCGCGGTTGCAGCACGCCGTGCGGCTGCTGCAGATGTCCTCGCTGGACTTTGCCGCGACGGTGCACCAGACGCTGGGCCGCAACCCCTTCCTCGAACTCGAAGAAGGCGAAGCCGAGTCCGACGAGCCCCAGGCGGACGAAGTCGCCGACCCGGCGGCGGCGCAGGACGACAGTGCCGATGAGAGTGCCGACGACAGGCTCGACGACACGGCAGCGGCGCCCGAGCCGGACAACGACCGCGACCTCTGGCAGGCTGACGGCGCCGGCAGCGCGCCGCGGGCCGAAGGCAGCGAGACCTCGGCCCTGGACCTGATGGCGGTGGAGACCTCGCTCGCGCAGCACCTGCAGGCGCAACTGGGCGTGATGAAGCTCGAGCCGCGCGAGCTGGCGCTGGCGCTCGTCGTCGTCGGCTCGCTCGACGACGACGGCTACCTGCGCACACCGCTGGAAGAGCTGCTCGAAGTCGAGGACCTGCAGCCGCGCGCTTCGGTGCAGGACATGGCAGCAGCGCTGCAGCGCGTGCAGGCGCTGGAGCCGGCGGGCGTGGCGGCGCGCAGCGTCGCCGAGTGCCTGCTGCTGCAGCTGCCGTCGATCGACTGCCCGAAGCTGCGCGCGCTGTCGCAGCGCATCGTCAGCGAACAGCTGCAGCTGCTGGCCACGCGCAACGTGCCGGCGCTGGCGCGGCAGCTGGGCGAGCCCGCGCTCGAAGTCGGGCAGGCCTGCGAGCGCATCCGCCGCCTCGACCCGCGGCCGGGCTGGCGTTTCGGTTCCTCGCGCGTCGACTACGTCGTGCCCGACGTCGTCGTGCGCAAGGTGCGCGGCGCGTGGACGGTGCACCTCAACCCAGCCATCGTGCCGCGCGTGCGCTTGAACGAGGTCTACGCCGAGCTCTTCCTGCGCCACAAGTCTGCCCAGTGCACCGAGATGGCCGGCCACCTGCAGGAGGCGCGCTGGACGGTGAAGAACGCGGCATTGCGTTTTGCCACCATCCTTGACGTCGCCGAGGCGATCGTGAAGCGGCAGCGCCACTTCCTCGAGTTCGGTGCCATGGCCATGAAGCCGCTGGGTCTGCGCGAGATCGCGCAGGAGGTGGGCGTGCACGAGAGCACGGTGTCACGCGTCACCAACAACAAGTTCATGGCCACGCCGAGCGGCGTCTTCGAGCTCAAGCACTTCTTCTCGCGCGCCATGGTCAGCGCCAACGGCAGTGCCTGCTCGGGCACCGCGATCCGCGGCCTGATCAAGGACCTGATCGAGGCCGAACCGCCCCGTTCGCCGCTGTCCGACGCCGAGCTCACCCGGCAACTGGCGGCGCAGGGCCTGGTCGTCGCGCGCCGCACCGTCACCAAATACCGCCAGATGCTCAACATCTCCGCCGTCGAGCAGCGCCGCCGCGCCGCATGAGGCAGGCCCGCGCGCAAGCCCGGCGCTGGCTGGCGTGGGCACTGCTGGTGCTGGTGCCGCCGGTGCAGGGCCACGAGTTCTGGCTGCTGCCACAGGACTTCGCCGTCGAGCCGGGCGCTTCGACCGCGCTGTTCCTGAGCGTCGGTGAGCAGTTCGTCGGCGAACGTGTCGGCCTGGCGCAGACTGGCGTGGCGGCGTTCGCGCACTACACGCGCGGCCGGCGCAGCGATCTGCTGCCCACGCTGCCGCGTGTCACGCCGGCCGGCCAGGTGCGCGTGCAGCTGCCGCAGCCCGGCCTGCACCTGTTTGCGCTCGACACGCGGCCCAATGAAGTGGTGCTCGAGGCCGGCAAGTTCCACGCCTATCTGCGTGACGAGGGCCTGGAATCCGTCATCGCGCAGCGCCAGGCCGCCGGCCACGCCGCGCAACCCGGTCGCGAGCGCTACCGGCGCAACGTCAAGACTTTGCTGCTGGCCGGCGCGACCAGCGATGCCGGATGGTCGGTGCGCACCGGGCAGCGTCTGGAGCTGGTGCCGTTGAACGACCCCCACCGGCTGACACCGGGCGGCGAACTGGGTCTGCAGGTGCTGTTCGAGGGCCGGCCGCTCGCCGGTGCCTTGCTCAAGTGCTGGCACCGCCGGGCCGGTGTCACCGAGACACTGCAGGCGCGCACCGACGCCAGCGGCCGCGCGACGCTGCGTCTGCCGTGGCCCGGCGTCTGGATGGCCAGCGTCGTGCACATGATCCCGGTCGTCGACTCGCAGCACTACGACTGGGACAGCTTCTGGGCCAACCTGAGCTTCTTTCTGTCCGCAGCGCCGTCGTCTCCGGGCTGAGTCACTCGCCGGCAGCGGTGCCCGGCGGCGCGCCGCCGGGGCCCGGCACGAGCTCGCGCCGCTTCTTCGCGTCCAGGCCCGGCGTGGCGCGCATGTCGGTGTCGACCAGTCCACGCTGCAGGTCGCGCGCGGCTTGCTTGATGACCTCGCGCGGCGTTGCTTCGGTGCCGCCCGTGGACTCGTCGCGCTCGTGCGGCAGCGGCAGGCCGCGGCCCAGCGGTGCCGGCGTCGTGCCGGGGGTGTGCGGCGCCTGACCGACCTGGGCCGGCCCGGTGACGGGAGGCACGGGTGACGGGGGTGGTGCGTTGTCGGCTGTGCTCATGTCGAACTCCTGCCGCCGGGGCCGGCGGCTGCACCGATGCGGGCACGCCGCATGCCCGGACCACGGCGCGCAAACCCGCGCCGCCGAGGAGTCCCCGATGAAGAAGCCCCCCACCGATCCGATGCTGCAAGGCGAAGGCAACTACCACGCGGCGCGCCGCCATCGCGCGTCGGCGCAGAAGTTCATCAGCCAGGGCAAGGTGCCCCAAGCCGCTGCCGACGCGGCGCCGGCGACCGAGCAGGAAGCCAAGGATCTGCTCGCGGCAGAAGCCGTCGGCCGCGCTCCGGCCAAGAAATGACCGCTGCCACTGCCGCCGCGGGCACGCGGAATGCCCTTGTGGCAGCAGCGGCCGCGGGTGCGGTTGCAGCCTCCGAGTGAACAGGAAAGACCAGCACCATGTACCGCATCACTGCACCGCGCGAATTGCCCGGCAGCGTCCGCCGCCAGCCGCCGGTGGCCATGCTGGCCATCCTGGTGGTGGTGGCCCTGAGCCTGCTGGCGTACTACGTCCACGTGCTGCAGGACCAGGTGCAGCGCGGCCAGCAGTACCGCGCCGAGTTGCAGCAGTCGGGCCGTGGCGTTGCGGTGGCCGCGGCACCGCGCAGCGGCACCCAGGTGGTCGCTGCTCGCCGGTGACGTCGGGCCGCCCAGGCACCCTGCGCTGCGCAGGGGTGCCGGGCCGCGAAGGCATGCCGGTCGCCGCATGATCCGCGCATGAACTTCGCACTCTGGCTGACGGCGGGCGGCGCTCTGTTGGTGGTGATGGCGCTCGGCGGCTCGCTGCTGGCGCGCATGCCGCTGAGCACCTCGATGGTCTACCTGGCGGCCGGCCTTGCGCTCGGTCCGCTGGGTCTGGCGCTGGCCGCGCCCGACCTCATGCTCGACGCCGGGTTCGTCGAGCACCTGAGCGAACTCATCGTGCTGGTGTCGCTGTTCACTTCGGGCCTGAAGATGAGCGTCGGCTGGCGCGAGAAGCGCTGGTTCGCGCCACTGCGTCTGGCGCTGTTGTCGATGCTGGCGACGGTGGCGATGGTCACGGCCGCCGGCGTGGCCTTGCTCGGCCTGCCGCTGGGCGCGGCGCTGCTGCTGGGCGGCATCCTGGCGCCGACCGACCCGGTGCTGGCCACCGAGGTCCAGCTTGAGGACCCGAGCGACCGCGACCAGTTGCGATTTGCACTCACGGGCGAAGGCGGGCTCAACGACGGCACGGCGTTCCCGGTCGTGATGCTCGGGCTCGGGCTGCTGGGCCTGCACGACATCGGCCCCTGGGCTGGCGCTGGCTGGCGGTCGACGTCGTCTGGGCCACGACGGCGGGCATCGGCATCGGTGCGCTGCTGGGCACCGGCCTCGGGCGGCTGGTGCTGCACCTGCGCAGCCGATACCAGGAAGCGGTGGGCTACGAGAACTTCCTCGCGCTGGGTCTCATCGGGCTGGCCTACGGCCTGGCGGTGCTGGCCCACGGCTACGGCTTCCTGGCGGTGTTCGCGGCCGGGCTGGCGCTGCGCCACACCGCGCAAGTGGCGACGGAACACGCCGTGTCAGGGCGCAGCGAGGCGGCCACGGCGCGCGCCGTCCACGCCACCGAACAGCGCGTGGCGCAAGCCCTTCACGATCCGCAGACGCGTGCCGCCGAGGCTCTGGCCACCGACCCACAACACGCGCCGGCGCACATGGCCCACGCCGTGATGAGCTTCAACGAGCAGGTCGACCGCATCGGCGAGATGGTCGGTGTCGTCGTCGTGGGTCTGTTGCTGTGGACCGCGCCCTGGGTGCCGGCGGCACTGTGGTTCGTGCCCCTGGTGCTGCTGCTGGTGCGGCCGCTGTCGGTGGCCGTCGGGCTGGCCGGAGCGCGCACCTCGCCGCTGCAGCGGCGGTTGATCGGCTGGTTCGGCATCCGCGGCATCGGCTCGCTGTACTACCTGAGCTATGCCATCACGCACGGCCTGGCGGCGGACCACGCCCGGCTGCTGACGGGTCTGACGCTGGCCGTGATCGTGAGCTCGATCGTCGTGCACGGCATTTCGGTCACGCCGCTGATGGCGCTGTACCGGCGCAGCCGCGGGCGCCGTGCCGGTGGCTCCGGCTGAGCGCGGCTCAGCTGCCGTAGCTGCGCGGCAGCAGGATGCGGAAAGTCGTGCCGTTGGTGTCCGAGTCGAGGTTGACGGTGGCGTCGAGCAGGTCGCACAGGCGCTTGACGATCGACAGGCCGAGGCCTTCGCCGGGCTGCAGTTCTGCCGCGGCCGGCGGCGCCGGGTCGGAAAGGCCGGCTTGCTCGTCCCGCACGTGGCTGATGGTGCCCGTCGTGGCGTCCGCCGCCACCTGGCGCGCGTTGTCGGTGGCCACCTCCAGCGCAGTGGCCAGCTCGGACTGCTTGGCCGCCTCGATGCCAGGGCCGGTGTCCTGGACCTGGAGCACCCAGCGCCCGCCGTCCTGCGGGCCGCTGTCGCCCCAGCTCAGGCTGACGCCGCCCCGGCGCGTGTAGCGGATGGCATTGAGCACCAGGTTCTGCGCAATGCGGCGCAGTTTCACGGCGTCGGCCTGGACCTCGAAGGGCTGCGGGCCGCGCACGGTGAGGAACAGCTGCCGCTCCTCGGCCAGCGGCTGCAGGCCTTCACCCAGTTCGGTCAGCAGCGCGCCGGCGTCCACGGCCTCGACCTGCCGCGACTCGTGGCCGCCCTGCAGCCGCGCCAGGCTCGTCACGTCGTCGAGCAGCCGGTGCAGGGCCTGCACGTTGCGGCCCAGCAGGCGCACGAAAGTGGCGCGCGCCGCCTCGTCTGCAGTGGGCGCGCGCAGACCCGCGGTGGCATTGGCCACCACGCCCAGGTTGCCGCGCAGGTCGTGCGCGGCCTGCTGCCACAGGTTGGCGCGCTGCCGGTCCAGCTCTTGCAGGTTGCGCAGCGCTTGTTCGAGTTCGTGCACGTGACTGGCCGCCTCCAGCTGCTGCAGCCTGAAGTACTGCGACGTGCTGGCGCTCACGGCCACGCTGTAGATCTGCGCCCACATCAGGCGCGCCATGGCCATCGCCGAGGCGATGTCGTCCGTGGCGTCGAGTGCGTAGCCATCGATCTCGCCCACCACGCACTCGTTCAGGCGGCCCAGCTCGCGGGCCACTTCGGCGAGGTCGAATCCCTGTTGCCAGCGGTGCAGCCCGTGTGCCGCTGCGTTGCCGGCGTGCGTGTGCTCGGGCCAAGGTGTGCGCAGCCGCCGCTCGAAGTCCTCAAGCAGAGCCGGGATGTGGTCGTGCAACTGCGCCCGCGGCAAAGCGGCGCCGGTGGTCAGCGTCGGGTCGGCGGCAACCTCGGCGCGCCAGGCTCGCAGCACGGCGTCGCGGCGCCGGGCGAGGTGGGACGCCAGCGCGGCGAGTACTGCTACTTCACGGGATGACGGTGCCATCAGCCATTCTGAGGCCAACCGGCGCCGTCCGGCGCAAGCCGCCGCAAGCCCGCGGCGGCCTCAAGGATCAAGGCGCGCTGCGCTGCATCTCGCGCAGCAGTTTGAGCAACGGCTTCCTGTCGGGTGCTGGCGCTCCGCCCGAGGTGCGCGCCGCGATGGCCAGGTCCAGTGCGCCTTCCAGGCCATTGCGCTGCACCGAGAACGAGGTGTGGCGCGAGCGTCCGCGCTTGTCGACCCAGGTCGCCACCACGCGCAGCACCGGCACCAGGCGGTTGGGCGTCCACTCGAAGCGCAGCCCGGCAGCGCCGGTGGTGCTGGTGCTGAACACACGACCCACGGTGCTGCCGCCTCGCGGTCGCGCCTTGGGCAGACCCAGCGAGCGCGCGTAGGTCTGTGCGGCCTTGCGCGCCTTGTCGGGGCCGCCGCACTGGCGGGCCGAGAAGTACTTGGTCTGGCCCGGGCCGCCGCCGTTGAAGCGCAGCTGAAAGCCGATCAGGGACTGCGCGTCGCGCAGGGCAACGATGTGTGAGGAACTCAATCAGGTCTCCTGTGGGCACCGCGGGCGGTGGTGGCCGGCTGGGTTGGGTTGCGTTTCGGCGTCGGGCAGGGACCACGCTTGCGTGGTCGCAGGCGTCATGGCATGGGCATGGGCATGTCGAAACGACTTGAAGGTTGCCGCGGCGGCAATCGCCCGTCTGTTCGGTTTCGAACATATGAAATGAGCGGTGCGGTGCCGGCCCGTCGAGGCGCAGCATGGTGTGTGCTGTCGCACATACGAGCGACCTCGCTTGCGCAAGAGTCGGGCTGAATTTCCACCGCGACCGGCCGTCGGGTCGTTGCGTCTGCCGCCCCCCAATGGAACCCACGCGCATGAGGTATCGAGTCCTTCTGTCCCTGCAGGCCGGCCCTGTTCCGCGCTGCCCCGCAGGCCGCGCGCGGCAGGCGCGCGACCTCGGTGCAGGGGCAGCCCAGGTCTGCCGCGGCGCCTGCGGAGCCGGCCGATGAGCGCGGACCCGGTGCGGCTGCCACCTGATCCGCAGGCCCGCGAACGCGGTCGTCTCGAGCGCGCCGAATTGGCCCTCGAGCAGAGCGAGGCCCGCATGCGCCAGCTGTTCGAGACCCACGGCTTGGCGATGCTGCAGTGGGACCTGGAGCGCAGGGTCGTCGTCGACGCCAACGCGGAGTTCCTGCGCCTGACCGGCTACGACCGCGAGGACCTGGCGCTGGGCCGCCTGAAGCCACACGACATCGAGTCCGGGCAGGGCGCGCCGGCCTCCGGGGACGAGATCCCCGTGCTGCCGGTGCAGGGCAGCGCGGCGCCTTACGGCACGGAGGTCGTGCGCAAGGACGGCTCAAGAGTGCCGGTGCTGATCGCCGGCACCCGCTTCGAGGACGCGCCTTCGCAGGGCATGTCGATCCTGATCGACTTGTCCGAAGCCAAACGCGCCGAGGCCGCGCTGCGCAGGAGCGAGCACCTGCTGCAACGCATCACCGCGGTGCTGCCGAACGTGGTGTACGTCATGAACCTGGCCGAGCAGTCCGTCAGCTGGGTCAACCCGCAGGTGGCCACGGCGATGGGCTATGCGGCAGCAGAGGTTGTCGCCCAGGGCGCGGCGTTCATGCGCAACGTGATGCACCCCGAGGACCTGGCGCTGATGCCCGCGACCTTGGCGCAGCTCGTGCACGCCGCAGACGGCGAGATGGTCGAGATCGACTACCGGCTGCGGCGGCCCGATGGCACCTGGCGCTGGTTCCACGCCCGCAAGGCGCCCTTCATGCGCGATGCGGCGGGCCGCGTGTCCGACATCATCGGGTCGGCCATCGACGTCACCGAGAGCCGGCAGGCGCAGGAGGGCATGCGCACCTCCGAGATCCGCTACCGGCGCCTGTTCGAGGCCGCGCACGACGGCGTGCTGCTGGTGGACCCGCAGACGCGCCAGATCGTCGACGCCAACCCTTTCATGACCCGGCTGCTGGGCTACTCCCGGGTACAGCTGATCGGCAAGGAGCTGTTCGAGATCGGCCTGTTCAGGGACGAGGCGGCGAGCCAGGAGATGTTCCGCCAGCTGCGCGCCGAAAGCTTCATCCGCTACGAGAACCTGCCGCTGCAGAGCCAGTCGGGCAAGCTGCAGGAAGTGGAGGTGGTGGCCAACCTGTACGCGGAGGACGGCCACGCGATCATCCAGTTCAACATCCGCGACATCACCGAGCGCATCCAGGTCCAGGCGGCGCTGGGCGAGAGCGAGAAGCGCTTCCGCGGCACTTTCGACAATGCCGCCGTCGGCATCGCGCACCGCGCGCCGGATGGCCACTGGCTGCTGGTCAACGACCGCTTCTGTGCCATCACGGGCTACACGCGCGGCGAACTGCTGGCCAGCTCGTTCCAGCGCCTCACGCACCCCGACGACCTGCAGGCCGAGCTGGCGCACGTGGGCGCGCTGCTGGCCGGCACGGCCGACTCGTATGCGCTGGACAAGCGCTGCCTGCGCAAGGACGGCTCGGTGGCCTGGGTCCGGCTGACCGTGAGCTGCATCCGCACGCCACAGGGGGCCGTCGAGTTCTTCATTGCCATCGTCGAGGACATCAGCGGCAACAAGCGGGCCGAGGCCGGCCTGCAGCAGCTGGCAGCCGCGCTGGCCGCCGCCGACCGGCGCAAGAACGTCTTCCTGGCGACCCTGGCGCATGAACTGCGCAACCCCCTGGCGACGTTGAAGAACTCGGTCGAGCTGATGAAGCGCGGCGCCGGTGACCCGGTGCTGATGGAGCAGGTGCGCACGATGATGGAGCGGCAGACCGAGCAGATGCTGCGGCTGACCGAGGACTTGCTGGACATCAGCCGCATCGACCACGACAAGCTGGAGCTGCGCAAGCAAGCCGTCGACGTCAATGCCGTGTTGCGGCACGCCGTCGAGAGTGTCGGTCCGCGCTGCGAGCGCGCCGGCGTCGAGCTGCGCCTGGCGCTGTTGCCGCAGCCGGCACAGCTGCTGGCCGACCCGGTGCGGCTGGGCCAGGTGGTGGGCAACCTGCTGTCCAATGCCTGCAAGTTCACGCCGCGGGGCGGCCATGTCGAGCTCAGCGTCGGGCACGACGAGGGGCAGGTGGTGATCCGCGTCAAGGACAGCGGCATCGGCATTGCGACGTCGATGCTGCTGGAAGTGTTCGAGCCATTCACGCAGGTGGCGACACCGACGCAGCGCCACGGCGGCGGCCTGGGCATCGGCCTTTCGCTGGTGAAGCGGCTGGTGCAGATGCACGGTGGCAGCGTGACGGCGCACAGCCAGGGCCTGGGGCACGGCAGCGAGTTCATCGTGCGCTTGCCGCAGGGTCTGGAGGCGGCGGACCCGCACGGGGCCGTCCCCGATGCGGCAGCCGTCGCGGCAGCGGCCGTGACGGCGGCGGGGGGTGCGGCCTTCGCAGCGCCAGCGTCGCGCTTGCGCGTGCTGGTCGTCGACGACAACAGCGATGCGGCGCAGAGCCTGGCGGCCTTCCTGTCGCTGGCCGGCCACGACACCGAGATGGCATTCGATGGCGAGCAGGCGGTGGCTGCAGCGCTGGGCTTCGACCCCGACGTCGTGCTGCTCGACATCGGCCTGCCCAAACTCGATGGCTACGAGGTCTGCCGCGCCATCCGCGCGCAGCAGCGCGAGCCGCCGATCGTGGTCATGGCGCTCAGCGGCTGGGGTCAGGAAGACGCACGCAGGAAGTCGCACGCAGCGGGTTTCGACGAACACCTGCTCAAGCCGGTTGACCCGTCGGTGCTGGAGCAGCGGCTGGCCGCGATCGCCCGGGTGGTGGCCGCGCGCCGAAAGGCCGCTGCCGCGGCACGCTGAACAGCGGCGCCACGGCTGCGGGCCAGGAAGCACGACCGGGGCACGCCGCGCAGCGCACCCCGGCCGCCGGTCAGCTCAGCGCTGCCGGCTCGGAGCTTTCGTCCGCGGGCACGGCGAAGGTGTCGCCGATGCCCAGGGGTTCCGAAGACTCGTCTGCGGAACCCAGCGTCAGCAGGAAGGCCACGAACGCCGCTGCGCTGGCGCCAGCGGTATCAGGGACGTTGGTGCTGACCGGCGGGGCCGCCGGCTCGTCGTCGTCGCCACCGAAGCAGCCTGCCAACGACGCTGCCGCCGCAAGGGCCACGGCGGCCCGGAAGTGTCGGATCGTCTTCATGGGCGCCTCAAGGGTAGACCGTGCCGGCGGCAGCGGGCGGGTTCAGGTTGCCGGGCAGCGGCGTCGTCAGGTACGGGAAGGCGGCGCCGAAGTTGACCGCCGTCTTGCGCACGCCATCGGTCAGGGCCAGGCCGCCGGCCGGCGCGTCGCCGGGCTTGCAGCCGACCTTGAGCGTGTCGGCGGCACCCGTGAGCACGCATAGCGTGCCCATCGACACCCGCAGCGCGAGGTCGACCACGTCGTCCGCAGGGCGGCGGCCGTTGGGGAAGCCGGCGTTGTCGCCCGCGGCCACACCCAGCGGGTTCTGGGCCGCTGCCGCGGTGACGGCCACCGAGGTGTTCAGGCGCAGCATGTCCGACAGCACCACCGTGGCGGGCTGGTTCAGGCCGCTGAGGCCCTTGAGGAAGACCTCGACGAGGTCGGTGCGCGGAAAGTTCGTCGGCGCCAGTGCGGCCGGGAACAGCGTCTGGATCAGCGCCGGCAACACCGGGTGGGTGACGTAGTCGGCGAAGTTGGTGGCATCGTTCTTCGGCTTGGAGGCGTTGAACTTGTCCTTGTCGTCGACGCCGATGATGAGCTCGTTGACCAGCGGCATGCCCAGGCGCGAGACCTGCGTCCAGGCGCCGCCCGTGCGCGTGACCCTGCCCAGCCCCGAAGCCGGAGAGCCGTTGAGCAGCTGACCCTGGCGCAGGCTGGCGGTGGTGAAGGCGCCGATCACGGGGTCGGTGCCCGCGGTCAGGCAGGCGATGGGCAGTTCCATCGCCAGCGTGCTGACGTTCTTGCCTTCGAGGTCGTTGTTGTTGCCCCCCACTTCGGCGCCCAGCGGGTTGAGGTTGATGAGGTCGAAGGCCTTGCCCACGGCGATGTAGAAGGGCTCCTTGCGCTGGCCGACGAAGACGCGGCCCGGCGTGCTGCAGCCGGGGATCGTCACGTTGTAGACGTGCTGGGCGGCGTAGCTGGCGTAGCCGGTGCTGCTGCCGAAGGACTTGTCGCCGATGTTGTCCACCGGCTTGTCGAAGGTGGTCGCACCGCCGCTGGCGTTGCTGACGTTGGCGCGGCCGCTGCGGCGGCCGCCGCGCACCACTTCCAGCGTGAAGGTCTCGCGCACGTTCAGCGCCGCCGGGTTGACGCCGGCGATGACGCCGCTGTTGATGAGCGGGATCTTCACCGACTTGCCGCCCACCGTGAGCGCGGTGCCCTTGGAGGTGTTGTTGAAGCGGAACTGGAACGTGATGTCCTCGACCGCGTCGCCGTTGTTGTCGACGTGGACCTCGTAAAGCGCGTCGGGGTTGAACATGTAGAAGTTCGGCCCGCCCTGCGGGTCCTGGAACGGCTGGTAGTTGGCCAGGATCGTCACGAAGGCATCGCGGCCGGTCTCGTAGCTGCGAAACATGTAGAGGTCGGTCGCGTCGACCTTGGCCTGGCCGGCGATGTACGGTGCTTCACGGTGGCTCGAGGCTCGCGCGGCCGAAGAGGCAGCCAGCAGGGCTGCCAGCGAAAGTGCGAGCGTGGCGGCGGCTTGTGCCGCACCCGATCGGGCAAAGGGGCAAGGTTTCATCGAGGTACTCCGGGGAAGGTGGATGGACTGCATCCGACAAGGGCGACTCGGTGCACGAGGCGGGACCTGCCGAACTTTTGGCCCGCGGTGCCCGGTGGGGCATCGAGAACTGCCGCGACCCTAAAGGCGCGCCATCACGCGGCTCTGTACGCTCGCGAACCTTTCATTCAAATTGCCGCCGCCCCGCTGCGCAGGGCCCGGAGCAGGCGCAAAAAAACCCGGCACCTGTGAAGGTGCCGGGTTCTCGTGAAGTGCGCCGCGTCAGCGGGACGCGGCCGATGCGGGTGCTGCGGCCATCGACGCAGCCGCTGCCGGCGCGGCCGGTGCGGCCATCGGTGTCGTGGCGGTTGCGGCCGGTGCCGTTGCCGCCGCGGGTGCGGCGTGCGGCACAGCGGCCTTGGTGGCAGCGGGCATCGGCAGCAGCGGCACGATCAGCAGCGCGACGATGTTGATGATCTTGATCAGCGGGTTGACGGCCGGGCCGGCGGTGTCCTTGTACGGGTCGCCCACGGTGTCGCCGGTGACGGCCGACTTGTGCGCTTCGCCGCCCTTCTTGTGCAGCTTGCCGTCGGCGTCGGTGAAGCCTTCTTCGATCAGCTTCTTGGCGTTGTCCCAGGCGCCGCCGCCGGTGCACATGCTGATGCCGACGAAGAGGCCGGTGACGATGGTGCCCATCAACAGGCCGCCAAGCGCGGCCGGCCCGAGCAGCATGCCGACGACGATCGGCGCCACCACCGGCAGCAGCGACGGCACGATCATTTCCTTGATCGCCGCCGTGGTCAACATGTCGACCGCAGCGCTGTAGTCGGGCTTGCGCTTGCCGGCCATGATGGCGCCGTCGGCGAACTGCTTGCGCACCTCGACCACCACCGCACCGGCGGCGCGGCCCACGGCTTCCATCGCCATGGCGCCAAACAGGAACGGGATCAGGCCGCCGATGAACAGGCCGACGATCACTTCGTGGCTGCTGAGGTCGAAGGTCACCGAAATGCCTCGCGCCGACAGCGCGTGCGTGTAGTCGGCAAACAGCACCAGTGCGGCCAGGCCGGCGGAGCCGATGGCGTAGCCCTTGGTCACCGCCTTGGTGGTGTTGCCCACGGCGTCCAGCGGGTCGGTCACGTCGCGCACGCTGCTGGGCAGCTCGGCCATCTCGGCAATGCCGCCGGCGTTGTCGGTGATGGGGCCGTAGGCGTCCAGCGCGACCACGATGCCGGCCATGCTGAGCATCGCCGTGGCGGCCACGGCAATGCCGTACAGGCCCGCGAGCGCGTAGGCGGCGTAGATGGCGGCGCAGATCAACAGCACCGGGTAGGCGGTGCTTTTCATGCTGACGCCCAGGCCGGCAATGATGTTGGTGCCGTGGCCGGTGGTGGAGGCCTGTGCGATGTGCTTGACCGGGCTGTACTGCGTGCCGGTG
>JAYUPN010000234.1:0-8951 GCA_043760065.1 Rubrivivax sp. | reverse complement strand
AGGTGCTGCAGAGCCCCGCGCTGGCGCTGGCCGACGCCTGGGCCGAGCTCGAAGCCGCCGGTGTGCTGCGCGACCAGGCCTTTGCCCACGACCTGGTGTACGAGGCCACGCTGGCCTCGGTGCCGGCACCGATCGCGCGCCATCTGCACGGCGAGGTCGCGCTGCAGCTCGAACAACGGGCCGCCGTGGCGCCGGCCACGCTGGGCCGCCACTGGCTGGCCGCGGCCCGGCCCGAGCGTGCGGCGCCGCACCTGCGCCAGGCCGCTGACGCCGCGGCGCGCGCCTACGACGTCAACGAAGCGGCGCGACTGTGGGGCCAGCTGGCCGACATGCACGCCGCAGCCGGGCAGGGCGAAGCGGCCTTCGACGCCGCGCTGGCAGCAGCCAATGCGCTGCGCACGCAGACCACCGGCGCCGCCATCGACGCGGCGATTGCGCGCCTGGACGGCCTGGCCCGCACCGGCACGCACCGCGCCGCGGTGTGCAAGCAGCAGGCCGAGCTGTGCCTGGCGCAGGGTGACGTCAAAGGCGCGGCGGCCCACACCGCGCGCGGCCTGCAGTTGCTGGACGCCCAGGCACCGGTGGCGCAGCGCGTGGCGCTGCTCAATTCGCACGGCGTGCTGCAGCGCCGGCTGGGCGAACTGGCCGCAGCGCAGCAGACGCTGGAGTGCGCGCTGGTGCTGGCCCGGTCCCAGCAGGCCCAGTCTGCGTCCGACCCCGACCTGCCCAGCGTGCTGAACAACCTCGCCCTGGTGCTGCAGGAGCAGGACCGGCACCTGGAGGCGATCGCGCTGATGCAGGAAGCCGCCGAGCGCCAGACCGACCCGACGACACGCGCCCGCGTGCTCAACAACCTGGCCATCTCGCTGGAAGAGCGCGGCCAGGTGCTGCTGGCGCACGAACACCGCCTGGCCGCGGCGCGCGCGGTGGCCGGCAGCCAGAGCCTGGTCGAGGCCATGCTGTGCATCAGCCTGGGCGCCGGCGCGCGCAGCCTGTGCCGCTGGCGCGAAGCGATGGCCCACCTGGAGCGGGCGCGCAGCGTCGGCCAGCAGCACCACCGCGAAGACGACCTCGAGCGCCAGTACGCGGCGCTGTGGCTGCAACTGGGGCGCGTCAACCTGGCGCGCGAAGCGCTCGACCGCGCGGCGGTCATCACCCGCGGCGGCCCCGACGAAGCCCTGGTCAACCTGGTGCGGGCCCGCCTCGCGCTGCACATGCACCAGAGCGGGCCGGCGCTCGAGCTGCTGGCGCCGGTGAAGGCCCAGCTGCAGGCCGCCGGCCACCGGCGGGCGCTGCGCCGGGTCTGGCTGGTGGAGGCGATGGCGCTGCCGCCCGAACAGTCGCGCTCGCTGATGGAGCAGGCGCTGGCCGAGTCCGCCGCCGCTGACAACATGGGCGCCGCGTTGCCGCTGCACGTGCGCCTGGCCCAGGCCTGGCTGGCGCTGGGTGAACACGAGCGTGCCGTGCGCGCGGCCGAACGCGCCGCCGACTGGCTGGGTGCGGTGCAACCGCTGGACATGACGCCGGCCGAGGTCTGGCTGACGCTGGCCCGCTGCCGCGAGGCCGCGGGCGACGGCGCCGCCGCGCACCGCGCGGCACAGCGCGGCCTGGCCTTCGTCGAGCAGGTGGCGCTGGAGCACCTGGACGAGATGTACCGCGACGGCTGGCGGCGCCTGAACCCGGTCAATGCCGGGCTGCAGCAACTGGCGGCCCGGCTGGCGCCGCCGGCCTGATGCGGGGCGGGCTGCTATGGCACAGTCCCGTCCATGATCCAGTCCCAGTCCCTGACGCCTTCCCAGACGCCCGCCGCTGCCACCGCAACCCGCATCGTGCAGGGCGTCTGTCCGCACGACTGCCCCGACACCTGCGCGCTGCGCATCACGGTCGAGGACGGCCGCGTGACGCGTGTCGCCGGCGACCCCGACCACCCGCCGACCCACGGTGCGCTGTGCACCAAGGTCAGCCGCTATGCAGAACGCACCTACCACCCCGAGCGCGTGGCGACGCCGCTCAAGCGCGTCGGCAGGAAGGGCGAGGGCCGCTTCGAACCGGTGAGCTGGGACGCGGCGCTCGCCGACATCGCGGCGCGGCTGAAGTCGATCGCGGCGCGCGACCCGCAGGCCATCCTGCCCTACAGCTACGCCGGCACGATGGGCATGGTGCAGGGCGACGGCATGGCCGCGCGCTTCTTCCACCGGCTCGGCGCCAGCCTGCTCGACCGCACCATCTGCAGCATGGCCGGCGGCGATGCGCTGGTCCACACCTATGGCGCCAAGGTCGGCATGCACGTCGAGCAGTTTGCGCACAGCCAGCTGATCCTGATCTGGGGCAGCAACCCGATCACCAGCAGCGTGCACTTCTGGACCTTCGCGCAGCAGGCCAAGCGCAACGGCGCGCGTCTGGTCTGCATCGACCCGCGGCGCACCGAGACGGCCGAGAAGTGCCACCAGCACATCGCACTGCTGCCGGGCACCGACGGTGCGCTGGCTCTCGCGCTGATGCACGAACTGGTGGTCAACGACGCGCTCGACGCCGACTACCTGCAGCGCCACGTCGAGGGCTGGACAGCGCTGCGCGAGCAGGCGCTGCAGTGGCCGCCCGAGCGCGCGGCCGCGGTCTGCGGCATCACCGCCGACGAGGTGCGCGGCCTGGCGCGCGAGTACGGCAGCACGCGGCCGGCGGCGATCCGGCTGAACTACGGCATGCAGCGTGTGCGCGGCGGCGGCAACGCGGCGCGCCTGATCGCGCTGCTGCCATGCCTGGTGGGCGCGTGGCGGCAGCCGGCGGGCGGGCTGCTGCTGTCGTCCAGCGGCTGGTTCCGCCACGCCCGGCGCGACGCCTGGCTGCAGCGGCCGGATCTTCTTGGACCGCGCAAGCCGCGCACGATCAACATGAGCACGATCGGCGACGACCTGAACCGCGAGAGTTCAGCGTCTTTCGGCCCGCGCGTCGAAGCGGTGGTGGTCTACAACAGCAACCCGGTGGCGGTGGCGCCCGACAGCGCGCGCGTGGCGGCCGGCTTTGCGCGCGAAGACCTGTTCACGGTGGTGCTCGAACACTTCCTGACCGACACCGCCGACCACGCCGACTACGTGCTGCCGGCGACGACGCAGCTCGAGCACTGGGACGCCCACACCACCTACGGCCACACCTGCGCCATGCTCAACCGGCCGGCGATCGCGCCGGTGGCGCAGGCGCGGTCCAACGCGCAGGTGTTCCGCGATCTGGCCGCGCGCCTGGGCTTCACCGAACCCTGCTTTGCCGACAGCGACGAGGCGATGGCGCGCGGCGCGTTCAACCCCGAACTGGTCGACGCCGAAGAGTTGGACAGCCAAGGCTGGAGCCAGCTGCGCATCGCCGACGCGCCTTTCGCCGACGGCGGTTTCCCCACACCCAGCGGCAAGGCGCGCGTGTTCGGCAACGGCCTGGAACTGCCCACCCACTTGCCCAACTACGAGAGCGTGCTGTCGGCGCCCGAGCTGGCCGCGCGCTACCCGCTGGCGATGATCTCGCCGCCGGCACGCAACTTCATGAACAGCACCTTCGTCAACGTCGACAGCCTGCGCGCCAGTGAACGCGAACCGCTGCTGGAGATGCACCCCGACGACGCCGCGGCGCGCGGCATCGCCAGCGGCGCCACGGTGCGTGTCTTCAACGACCGCGGCGAGTACCGCTGCAAGGCAGCGATCAACCAGCGCGCGCGGCCCGGCGTCGTCAACGGCCTGGGCGTGTGGTGGCGCAAGATGGGCCTGGCCGGCACCAACGTCAACCAGCTCACTCACCAGCGCCTGACCGACATCGGCCGCGCGCCGGTGTTCTACGACTGCCTGGTCGAGGTGCGTGCGGTTTGAAGCGGCGGCACGGCCAGCAGCCATGCGGCGCAGGGGGTTGCTGATGGCCGCGGCCGGCCTGCTGGGCGCCGTGCTGCTGGCTGTTGGCGCGGTGTGCCTGGGCAGCGGCTGCAGCACGCTGGCCTACTACGGTCAGGCGGTCAGCGGCCACCTCGAGCTGCTGCACAGCGCACGCTCGGTACCGGACTGGACCGCCGACCCGGCGACGCCGCTGGCCCTGCGCGATCGTCTGCTGCTGAGCCAGCGCATGCGCGACTTCGCGGCGAGCGAGTTGAAGCTGCCCGACAACGCCAGCTACCGCCGCTACGCCGACTTGAAGCGCAGCGCCGCGGTGTGGAACGCGGTGGCGGCGCCGGAGCTGGGCCTGACCCTGAAGACCTGGTGCTTCCCGGTCATGGGCTGCGTCGGCTACCGCGGCTACTACAGCCGCGAGCCGGCCGAGGCGCTGGCCGCCGAGCTGCGCAGCCAGGGCTGGGAGACGACTGTCTACGGCGTGCCCGCCTACAGCACCCTGGGCTGGAGCAACTGGGTCGGCGGCGACCCGCTGCTCAACACCTTCGTCAACTGGAGCGAAGGCGAACTGGCGCGGTTGATCTTCCACGAACTGGCGCACCAGGTGGCCTACGTCGACGACGACACCACCTTCAATGAAAGTTTCGCCACCGCGGTCGAGCGCATCGGCGGCCGGCGCTGGCTGCAGCAGCACGGTTCGGAGCAGGCGCGTGCGGCAGACGCCGTGCTGCAGTCGCGCCGCGAGGACTTCCGCGCCTTCACGCTGCGCTGGCGCGCCGAACTCGACGCGCTGTACAGGAGCGATCTGTCCGACACGTCGAAGCGCGCGCGCAAGACCGAGCTGATGGCGCGCATGCGTGTCGAGTACGAGCTGCTGAAGGCCACGCGCTGGGGCGGCTTTGCCGGCTACGACGGCTGGTTCGAACGCGCCAACAATGCGTCCTTCGCGGTGCAGGCCGCCTACAACGAACTGGTGAGCGAATTCGAGCGCCTGTTCGAGCGCAGCGGCGCCGACTTCGGCCGCTTCTACGGCGAGGTCAAACGCCTGGCTGCCTTGCCCCGGGACGAGCGCCGCGCCAAACTCAAGGCCTTCGACTGAAGGGGGGCATCCACCGTGGCCGACATCCGCATCCACCGAGAGCACAGCCTGGGGCTGGCGCAGGCGCGCAAGATCGCCTGGAAATGGGCCGAGGAGGTCGAGTCCAAGTTCGACATGGAGTGCACGGTGATCGAAGGCCAGACCAGCGACACGGTGGAGTTCACGCGTTCGGGTGTCAGCGGTCGCCTCATCGTGGCCCCGGACCACTTCGACCTCGACGCCAAGCTGGGTTTCCTGCTCGGCGCCTTCAGCAAGACCATCGAAGGCGAGATCACGAAGACGCTGGACACGATGCTCAGCCAGGGTGCGCAGGCCGCGGCCCGCAAGGCGCCGGGCAGGAAGGCCGCGGCGAAGAAGTCCGCGGGCAAGTGAAGCCCGGACTTGCGGTGGCGTGGAGCTGCCGCAAGTACCGGGTGGACCGCCCGGGGCGGCCGCTGGCCGCGCGCTGAAGCGCCCGGCGCGCTGCGATCAGCGACGCACCTTGCCGTCGCCCGACAGCATCGCCAGTTCGACGAAGGTCGAGCCGCGGTGGCTGCGCGGGCCGAAGCCGATGGCAAAGCCACCGGCGTCGTAGCGCTGCATGCTCTCCAGGCCGGCGACCAGCGACTCCCGCGTCGCATTGCCTCCGGCGCGGCGCAGGCCCTCGGCGAAGACCTTGGCGCCCAGGTAGCCTTCCATGCTGCTGTAGTTGGGCGTGGCGCCGTTGCCGGCCTTGCGCACCGCGTCCAGGTACTCGCGCGAGATGCTGGTGGTGGTGCTGAAAGGGTAGGGCATGACCTGGCTGATGACGACGCCCTTGGCCTCGGCGCCCAGTTCGTCGGCCAGCGCCTGCGTGCCGACGAAGGACACGTTGTAGAAGGTGCCGCCGTAGCCGGCTTTGCGCGCGGCGCGGATGAAAGCGGCGCAGCTCTTGTAGGCGCTGATCTGCACGACGGCGTCGGGCGACTGCGAGACGATGGCCTTGACCGCCGCGTCGACGTCGACGCTGTTGCGCTCGACCAGGCCGACGGCGGCGGTCGTCAGGTTGCGCGCCTTCAGCGCCCGGTTCACGCCGTCCAGCCCCGCCTGGCCGTAGCTGTCGTTCTGGCGGAACACGGCGAAGCGCTTCAGGCCCAGGTGGGTGAGCTGGCGCACGATGAGCTCGGTCTCGTCGTAGTACGAGGCGCGGACGTGGAAGACCCACTTGCTGAAGGGCTCGCGCAGCGCCTCGGCGCCGGTGAAGGGGCCGAAGAACGGCACCGCGCCGGCATTCACCAGCGGCAGCGCTGCCAGCGAGGTGGGCGTGCCGACATAGCCGAAGAGTGCAAACACGCCGTCGGTGTCGATCAGCGCCTGGGTGTTGGCGCGGCAGCGTTCGGGCTCGTAGCCGTCGTCGACGGCGCGCAACTCGATCGTTCGGCCGGCCACGCCGCCTTCGGCGTTGAGACGGTCGAAGTAGATGCGCGCGCCGGCGTTCATCTGCAGCCCCAGCTGTGCCGCCGGGCCGGTGAGGGCGGCCGATTGGCCCAGGACGATGCGGCGCTCGCCCTGCGCGCGCGCCGGGAGTCCCACGCTGGCAGCCGGCGCGGCGAGCAGGCCGCGCAGCGCCTGGCGGCGGCTCAGCACGGGCGCTTCGACGTCGGGCCGGCGCTCACTTCAGGGACTCGATGAGGTCGACGTAGGCCTGCATCGCGTCGTCCTTGCTCTTGCCCTTGACCGCCGCCCAGGCGTCGTACTTGGCGCGTCCCACCATGTCGGTGAAGCCGGGGCGCTTGCCCTCGACATCGCCCTCGGTGGCTTGTTTGTACAGCGAGTAGATCTGCAGCAGCGTCATGTTGTCCGGCTTCTCCGGCAGCTTCTTGCTGTCGGCGACGGCGGCTTCGAAGGTGGCTTTGAGATTGGCCATGGTGGGGTCCTGTGCACGGGGGCGTGGGTGAAAGTCTGAACTTGACGGGGTGAATGTTACCCAGCATCGTGGCTTGCTCTGCCGCCACGCCCCCCAAGGAGAAACCCGATGCAACATGCCGAGCGCGAGCCGCAGACCCCAGCGGGACCGCGCAGCGAGCGCATGTCGCGCGTCGACACGGCGTGGCTGCGCATGGACAACGACGTCAACCTGATGATGATCGTCGGCGTCTGGCTGCTGACCCCGGCCATCACCATCGAGGCACTGCGCGAGCGCATCGCCGCCAAGCTGCTGAAGTACGACCGCTTCCTGCAGAAGGCGTCGGCCGACGCGATGGGTGCCCAGTGGCTGCCCGACGAATCCTTCGACATCACGCGCCACGTCGTGCGCACGGCGCTGCAGCGCGAGCGCGGACAGAGCGAACGCCAGGCGCTGCAACGGCTGTGCGGCGAGCTGGCGACGACGCCGCTGGACCCGGCGCGGCCGCTGTGGCAGTTCCACCTGATCGACGACTACGAGGGCGGCAGCGCGATGATCCTGCGCGTGCACCACTGCATCGGCGACGGCATCGCGCTCATCGGCGTCATGCTCAGCATCACCGACGGCGGCGCCGATCCGCCGCGGCGGCGCCGCAAGCCGCAGCCCGGAGACGACTCCGGCTCGGCCGACGACAGCGACTGGCTCAGCGACGCCGTGCTCAAGCCGCTGACCGATCTCACCGTCAAGGCCATCGGCATGTACGGCAGCGGCGTGGGCAAGAGCATGGACATGCTGGCGCACCCGGGGCAGCCGCTGATGGGCGGCATGGACCTGGCGCGCACCGGGCTGAAGGTGGTGGGCGACGTCGCCGCGCTGGCCATCATGTCCGACGACTCGCCAACGCTGCTCAAAGGCAAGCCCAACGGCAAGAAGGTCGTGGCCTGGAGCGAGCCGATGTCGCTGGACCAGGTCAAGGTCATCGGCAAGGGGCTGGGCTGCACCGTCAACGACGTGCTGCTGTCGTGCGTGGCCGGCGCCATCGGCGCCTACCTGCAGGCCCAGGGGCAGGACCCTTCCGGCAAGGAGATCCGCGCCATGGTGCCGGTGAACCTGCGGCCGCTGGACCAGGCGTGGCAACTGGGCAACCGCTTCGGGCTGGCGCCGCTGGTGCTGCCGATCGGCATCCACAACCCCGTCGAGCGTGTTTTTGCCGTGCGCCGGCGCATGGACGAGTTGAAGGACAGCTACCAGCCGCTGCTGGCCTTCGCGGTGCTCAGCGTCAGCGGCCTCTTCATCAAGCCGGTGCAGGACGCCGTGCTGGGCATGTTCGCCAAGAAGGCTACCGCGGTGATGACCAACGTGCCGGGCCCGGCGGTGCCGCTCAAGTTCTGCGGCAGCACCTTGCGCCAGAACATGTTCTGGGTGCCGGCCTCGGGCGAGATCGGCGTCGGCGTCTCGATCCTCAGCTACGGCGGCGGCGTGCAGTTCGGCCTCATCACCGATGAGCAGCTGTGCCCCGAGCCGCAGCAGATCATCGACCGCTTCGAGCCCGAGTTTCACAAGCTGCTGTGGTTGACCATGATGCTGCCCTGGGCCGGCCAGCAGGCCGCCTGATCGTTGCCCGCCGCCCTTTCTTCCACCCACCTCAACAACACCGCAGGAGCACTGCCATGGCTGTCAGCGTCGCGATCGATCTGGGCTACGAGTTCACCGTCAAGGCGCCGATCAAGGAGGTCTTCGACCTCGTCTCCGACGTGCCCACCTCCGCGAGCTTCTTCCCCAAGGTCGACCAGCTGGTCGACCTCGGCGGCGGCGTCTACCGCTGGGAGATGGAGAAGGTCGGCACCGCGCAGGTCAACATCCAGACCGTCTACGCCAGCAAGTACGTGTCCGACCGCAAGAAGGGCAGCGTCGTCTGGACCCCGGTCAAGGGCGAGGGCAATGCCCTCGTCAGCGGCAGCTGGAAGCTCAGCGAGGCCAAGAAGGGCACGACGCTGGAGCTCAAGATCGACGGCACGGTGGACGTGCCGCTGCCGGGCCTGATGAAGATGGTGGTCGTGCCGGTGGTCAAGGGCGAGTTCGAGAAACTGGTCGAGAAGTACATCGACAACCTGATCAAGAAGTT